>JAJFKH010000089.1 GCA_021773305.1 Gammaproteobacteria bacterium
TGCTGCAAGCTCTTTTTTTGATAATTCTTTTTTGTCCATGAATGCATGATAGCAGTGCTTTATATAAATTGATGTAATCCATTGACTATGACTGATTTGATCTTTTTCTGATTTTTCCCAATTTCATATGCGAAGGCTATAGATATAGTTGAAATATTACTAGGGAGATATGATGTTAACGTCTTCCAAATGAATTCTTATGGAGAAACAGCATTACACATAGCTTGTCATAAAGGTAATATTGATATAATTGAACTCCTGTTATCCACAGATTCTATTGTTAATTTAATTAACCAAGTGAATAAAGCTGGATACACCCCTTTTCACCTAGCTTGCAAGTTTCATCACACGGAAGTAATTGATTTTTTATTGACACTAAATATCGTTTCTATCGACTACTATAGCTATGGGATCTTCGAAAGCCAGCAACGAGAATATGGCAATATCATCGATCCATGGACCGAAGGTTATTTAAAAATTCTGAATCAGGAAATAAATCAATTTACGACTGATCATCCGAATACTGCTTTTGATTTCCCCAGTGATGACAAAAAGCATCCAAATAGTGAGCGTTCACTTCTGGGTTATTATGTTTTGCGCCATTTAATTCGTTGCGGTGAAGTCAATAATTTGAGTCAATTAGCGAACGAGATTAATATTGAAGAGCATGTTGAGCAATTGCTAAATATTCCTAGCATTAAAATCTTAGCTGCAGCAAATGCAACCAGTAAAATGTTACCTGATAATTATTTTTCTTTACATGAAGATAAAATATTTTCCACACAGACCAATGAGCTTTTGCGCCTTGCTCAAGAAAACATAAATCTAGATTTTATTGCGACGCAGTTATATAGCATTCCAGAAGTAGCAAAAGCAGCAGGGAAAAACGGTTATTATCAAGGAAGGGACTTAGCTGAAACAGCAAGGAATGATGAATCCGCTATGAGAAGTTTGACTCCTATACAAGAGTATGTCCTTGCCAAAATTAAAAAATACTATGAAGAGACAATCAAGCTTCAGGGAGGTACGAGTGCTGTTTTCGAATCCTTTAAAAAAATACTCAAAGAAAAATATATACTTAAGAAAAAACAGCGAACGATCCATTTAAATGGTGGAAAATATCTGTTGCCCTTTAGTTGGGGAAAATTGCAAGAATTTTTTAATGAGCATCCCTGTACAGAGGAACAACTGCAAGTGATTTTTGAGAAATACTATCAAAATATTTATCATACTGCATATCGTTACTTATTAACGCCCGAACAAGAGCCTAATTATTGGATGTCAGAAGATGCTGATTATGCTACCCATAACTCTCAAGGGGGAGGTTGGGCAAAAGGTGTTAGTGCAAACCAATGGCTCATCGCTTATCTTTGGGTGGCGGCTAAAGATAAGGCACAGCCTCCAGGACCTGAGGATGGGAGCGTCGCCGATCGAGTGGAGAACTTCATATGGCAAATTGCCTATTGTAACCGTGCTCATAATTGGGATAGTAATGAGATTGATGATTTAAAAAAAGATAGACCTACTTGTGCATCAGGTGTAAAAAGCAATATTTTTCAGGCGCTTTTATACCATCCTCTTTATAAGCCTTTAGATAAAAACATGATAATGAGGTTTCTGGGAGACAGAATTTATGAACATTACCAGGGAATATTTTTTTGTTATGAAGAGGAAACGTTGCAGAATATTAAAAAAGTTGCTGATGAGGGTTGGTCTGATTGCGAAGCTAATCCCGCAATTATTGCTTTAGTATTACAGGATGCCGATAGGCGACGAATTAAGCAAAAATTTATCGATGAATACGGAGAAAACCTTGCGGCATTGTTTTTACCCCAGGTAAATGAATTCCTTAATCCACAGGATCCTAATGCTATTTCGAATGATTTTTTACGATGTTATAATTCCGCTAATTTGGGTACGTTGTTTAATACGGTTTGGCAAACATATCCACTACGAAAGATCATTAGTGAATGTGTAGGAACCTATATGGGTGAACTAGATGCATTCTTAGCAAAAAATTTTGAAAAACTACAAGATCTTAGGTTGAATGGTGTCGGTTGTATTTGGTATTTGATTGAAAAAAAAGTAGAAACAGTCTTCTTAGAAACCCGAGGATTAGAAACTCTAGAGTCGAGACTCGCATTTTGGAAAAGATGGGTTAATATTGTGAATGATAAGCCGCTACTATTTTCTCTTCAGCAGCGAATTGACAGAATTATCCATGAAAGAGAAAATGATATTCCTGTTGTAATGCCAATTGAAGAAGATGCTCCAGTACCTAAGCAACTTTCACCCCGGCATTTCTCTCTCTGGAGCTAGCTAGAAATCTAGCTGAACAACTATTCAGGCTTTTCTAAGTCCGCAATCATTGCGCCAAGGAAGCGACTGGTCTCTCCTCCAGTGGCTGCTCGGTGATCGAATGTAATGGAAATGGGGATCATTCGATGATTTTCAATGTTGCTATCACGATAGACAACTTCGGTGTAAATTTTTCCAGTACCGATAATGGCTATCATGGGAGGCACAACGATAGGATTTGCATAACGCCCGGCAAACATGCCGAAATTGGATAGCGTAATGCTAGGATCTTTTAAGTTTTCCGGCGCAATGGTTCGGTCTTTCACTTGCTGCTTATAAAGATTAACTGTCTCGCGGATTTGCTTTGGATCCAGATCATTGGCTCCTTGGATGACGGGTACAAACAGGCCATCGACGGAATCCATTGCGATCCCCAGGTTAACCGTAGAGCTAAGTTCCCGGGCATTGCTTTGACCATCATACCAACCATTGAGAGCAGGCTCAGTATGGCTGGCGACGCTGATAGCCCGAATAATGCGTGCAGTGATATCGGTTTTTTCAGGCCAAGCATAAATATCCGCATTATCCACTAAGGTCACAGGAGCGACTTCAGCATGGGAGGCTGCCATCATTTTTGCCATGGTGCGCCGAGCGCCTCGAATAGCCTCTGGATTATTTAAATGTACGGAAATTTTTTCTTGAGATTGAGGAGCATGGGCTTTTACATCTTCTGCTGTGATCTGTCCTTGGGGGCCTGAGCCATTAATTTTACTCAAATCGATATTAAGCTGACGAGCCAATGCTCTGGCAATGGGTAATGCTGAAATGGTGTTGCTTGCTGTAGACGTAGGCGTTACACCGGTGGCAGATTCTTTTAGGATAGTTTCACCCACTTCAATTTTGCCTGCCACGGTGGCGCCGTCATTGGAGGATGCGCTGCTCGGTGTTGCTTCTGCTTCATCACTATCAAATTCAACCAATGGCTCACCTGTATCAATAACATCGCCCACGTGTCCATAGAGTTTACCAATCACACCATCAAAAGGAGAAGGCACTTCAACCACTGCTTTTGCGGTTTCCATAGACACTAAAGGTTCATCGATTTTGATGGTGTCCCCAACCTTGACGTACCACTCGTGAATTTCTGCGTCCGGTAAGCCTTCGCCTAAATCAGGTAAATTAAATATCTTCATGATGACTCCATGGTTTTCGCTACGGCATTAAGAATACGTTGGGTGCTGGGCATGTAGCGTTTTTCTAGTTGAAAGTAGGGCATCACAGTATCAAATCCTGTCACGCGCGCAACCGGTGCTTGCAGAAAATAAAGCGCTTTTTCCGCTAATTGAGCTGCAATTTCTGCACCCACACCACAAGTCCGAGCGGCTTCATGGATGATGACACAGCGCCCTGTTTTTTCAACTGATTGGAGGATAGTCTCCATGTCTAAGGGTTTGATGGTTGCCACATCGATGATTTCAGCTTGAACCCCTTGCTTTGCAAGCGTGTCCGCGGCTTGTTGGGTTTCATGAAGCATCGCGCCCCAGCTGACTAGAGTGATATCCGATCCTTCACGGAGAATAAAGGATTTCTCTAGAGGTAATGCTTGGCCATCATCGGGCACATCTTGCTTGACCAGGCGATAAATGCGCTTAGGTTCTAGGAATAAAACAGGATCAGGATCGCGAATTGCCCCGAGCAGCAAGCCGTAGGCTCTTGCAGGTGAAGAGGGGATCACAACTTTTATGCCAGGTAAATGTGCAAATAAGGCTTCTGTACTTTCAGAATGGTGTTCCGGCGCATGGATCCCACCGCCGTAGGGCGCGCGCATGACCAAGGGACAACTCAAGCGACCCCGAGTACGGTTGCGCATGCGACCGATGTGATTAATAATTTGATCAAAAGCAGGATAAATAAAGCCTAAAAATTGGAATTCGGCCACGGGTTTCAAGCCCTGAACAGCCATACCCAATGCCAGTCCTGCAATCATGGATTCTGCTAAAGGAGTATCCAGGACTCTTTCTTCACCGAAGCGTTGATAAAGATGTTCCGTGGCACGAAACACGCCACCATTTTTAGCGATGTCTTCGCCGAGCAATAATACGTCAGGATCATTTTCTAAAGCATGCGCCAAGGCTTGGGTGACAGCTTCGACGAGGGTAATAGTTGGCATTTTATGGATTCTCCTCAATGAGCTGTTGCCGTTGTTCTGCTAAGGCTGCCGGTAACGTCGCGTAGAGGTTGTCGAACATAGATTCAGGTGCTTGCACAGGGGTTTTTAAATAAGCCTCTACGGCATCATTGACTTGCTGTTTACAGGTGGCTAGACAAGCCTGTTCTTTCTCATTGTCCCAATGGCCTTGAGAGATCATAAATTTTCGCATTCGTTCAATGGGTTCTTTTTTCCATGCGTCATCTAGAGCGCCTTCTGGATAATAACGAGAGGCATCATCGGCAGTGGTATGATCACAAAGTCGATAGGTAATAGCTTCTATCACCGAAGCGCCTTCTCCTCGTTTTGCCCGAGCCATCGCTTGTTTTACACTGTGATGTACAGCAATAAAGTCATTACCGTCCACTTGCTCGCCGGGCAGTCCCGCTGAAAATGCTTTTTGAGCGAGAGTTTCACAGCTGCTTTGAGCTTCTCTGGGAACGGAAATAGCCCACTGATTATTATTGATAATAAAAACCACCGGCAAATTCCAAGCCCCAGCAACGTTGATAGCTTCGTAAAAATCCCCTTCAGAGGCACCGCCGTCGCCTACAGTGGTAATGACAGCCTGTTGTTGTTTACGGTATTGAAATGCTTTGGCAACCCCTACGGCATGCAATACTTGGCTGCCAATGGGTACAGAAATGGGTAAATCCATGGGATTGTTAGCATAACAATTACCCATTTCATTGCCTCCCCAATAGCGATAAATTTCCGCTGGTTGTACACCCCGCCAAAATTGCGCGCCATAGTCACGGTAGTAGGGTGCTATGACATCACCTTCGTCTGTTGTGCTGCCATATCCAACAGAAATGGCTTCTTGACCTAATGTACTTGGGAAGGTACCTAGTTTGCCGGTTCGCTGTAATTTAATAGCTTTGTCATCAAAGCATCGCACTAGGCGCATCATTGCGTAAGCGCGATGGAGAAAATCCACATCGTCAGTCCAGTCTGGCAGCTCAGCGACAATGTCTCCTTGCTCGTTAAGGAACTGGGTATAGTCAACGGAAAAATTAGCTATATTTTTCACAGCATCTCCTGCAATCTGATGATGAGGTTAGTTTAGAAATTTCTCTTCAGCCATGGTATCTGCAATTTCGCAGGTGGTTTTTTGTTCTAGTTGCGCTCGATCGAATATGGTATAGAGCGTGTCATAGATGGCGAGAATTTTCTCTTTAGCAACATCGTCAGACAAATGATTGTATTTTGTCGAGGCATGAATCAACCCTGCGGCGTTGATAACATAGTCCGGTGCATACAGAATATTTTTTGCTATTAAACTATCACAATCAGCAGGTTCTGCCAGTTGGTTGTTAGCCGCGCCAGCAATAATGGATGCTTTTATTTGGGGAATGGAGTCTTTATTTAAAGTGGCCCCTAGTGCACAGGGTGCGTAGATATCACAGTCAACAGCGTGAATTTCGTTGGGATTAACCACATTTGCTCCAAATTCATCTACTGCGCGTTGTATGGCGTCAGGATTAATATCGCTAATGGTAATTTTTGCACCTCTTGCGACGAGATCTTTTGCTAAAAAGTAACCGACGACCCCCACTCCTTGGATAGCAACATGGAGTCCTTCCATATTTTTTCGTTTCAGTTTGAAATAGACCGCAGCTTCAATCCCACGGCGTACACCTAACGCGGTATAAGGGGAGGGATCGCCGTCCTCTCCGGTCATGGCTGTGGTGCTAGCGATAAAAGGGGTTTGGCTTGCAATATGGTCTAAATTTTCCATGGTGGTTCCGCTGTCTTTTGCGGTGATATAGCGGCCACCTAAATCGTTTACAAATCGTCCAAATGCTTCAAAATAAGCCTTTGGATCTTGTATTTTTTGGGGGCGGATTAACACAGCTTTACCGCCGCCTTGAGGAATGCTGGAAAGGGCTGCTTTGTAGGTCATACCTCTAGCAAGGCGAAGGGCGTCCACCACTGCCGCAGCTGTGGTTGGGTATTCAATACAGCGGCAACCGCCCAGAGCAGGGCCCAAATTCGTGTTGTGAATAGCCACAATGGCTTTGAGTCCCGTGGCAGGATCCATTTTCATATGGAGTTCGCCATAACCCATTTGCTCAACATAATTGAACAAACCTTCAACAGTTTCTAAACTGCCGCTAACATGTTCTAGTTTCATAAACAGCCTATGAATTATTTTTGAAGGCCCAGAGATTAACAGAAAATGGCTCAAGATTCATCTGACCTACGAAATTTTTTGACTTTTGTTAAGAAATAAGCCAAATTTCTAGAATGCTCCATACTATTGTTGAGGTAAGTCCATGATTTTTTTCCGGTTAATGTTGTTGTGCTTTTTGTTTTTATGTGTAAATTGTTTTGCTGCATCCCCACAGCCGGTTCAACCTATCGGGCCTTATCCACGGTTAAATAAAATCCAATTTGTGGTTTCAGCAGACAAATGGGTGTCTACCAAAACCGCAAAAGTGATTATGGCGGCTGATGCTAATTTACAGCAAGAGGTACTAGAATCCTTACAGCCTGAAGTGTTAGGGACGTTAACAAAGATGGCACCGGATGCCCAGTGGCGAATTACCGGTTACCAACGTAACCAAGATCCTTCGGGTCTTGAAAAAGTGCATATCAGTGCAGAGGCGAGGCTTGAGGAAAAATCATTGGCAGTGATCCGCAAACTTGCTAAAGAAAAGAGTCAACCGGGCTTGAAATATACGATTGAATCAATCCAGTACAAGCCGAGTAAAATAGATATTGAACAGGTTAGGGATGACTTGCGTAAAATAATCTATGCCAAAATACAGCAAGAAATAGTCAGTCTTAGTCATATTTATCAAGGACAAAATTTTTATGTTCATCGCATTGACTTTGCTGATGGGGATATCGCACCCATGAAAATGCGCTATCAAAAAATGGTTCAAGCCAACACTATGAATTTAGCTGCTCAAGAGGTGTCTCCTTTGCGCGTAAGTGATCAATTACAAATGACAGCTAGCGTGACGTTAGCTTCAACTATTGATGTAGTTAAATAGGATGTTTGCTCCAACGCCTCGAAATGAAAAAAAATACCGATTTTATCAAATTTGGTTATTTTCCTTTTTTTCTCCAGGGTTATATCGAGAAGTCGCTGAACAGTGGCGAGGCACGGGGTTTATCTATTTATTTTTCTTGCTAGGGATCTGTTGGATACCATTAATTTATTTTATTGTGAATGGATTAGTATTTTTTAAAACAAATGTCCTGACTGAATTTTTGCAAGAAATTCCAACCATGAATATTGTTAATGGTGAACTTTTTATCAATGAGGGGCAACCTTTTGTTTTTCCCGATAAGAATGATCCCTTTTTGATTATTGATACCAGTGGTGTTTTTAATGATATTTCAAATACCCAGGCGGAAATTTTATTGACAAAGAAGCAATTGAGTATTCAAAGTAGGAACGGTTTATCCAGTGAAGTTCATCATTATCCATTACCTGATAGCATTAATTTATCCCTAGAGCGTGAAGCATTGCAACAAAAGTTGATGCCCTTATTTAATCAGATGATTTTTTTCATTTATCCTATCTTGTTATGTCTATCCCTCGCGTATCGATTTTTTCAAAGCATGTTATTTGCTGTGCTAGGGTATTTGATATTGAACCCTGTTTTTCGTACGACATTGAGTTATACTGCCGTGATGCGCGTGATGGCGGTGGCATTAACGCCAGCTATTGTGATTAGCACTATACTCTCGACTATGCATATAAACATAGAAAAAGAGTTTGTATTGTATTTGCTATTATCTTTGACCTACCTATGCTTTGGGATCCGCGCAAATCGATGCTATCCTTATGCTTAGGATCAAGGATGATGGCGGTGGATGACATGGCAAAGATTGCGAGTATATTATTTATTATATTTGTCACATTTTTTTCTAATGCTTACGCGAGTGATGAGTATATAGGCCCATTAGATTATGGAGATTTGCGACAAGAAAAAGCAGTGCCGCCAAACCCTATTCGTATGAGTGCAGATTTACTCCTAGCAAGGCCATTACTTATCGGTGCAACAGCTGTGGGTACCGTATTCTTTGTAGTGAGCTTACCTTTTAGCTTGCTCGGTGGGAATGTGGGTGAGTCAGCGGAGCATTTAATTGGTACACCACTGAATGCTGCATTTTCTCGTTGTCTAGGCTGCACATCCTAACGCCAACCGAGGATATCCTACCGTGTCTATTTTTCTCAGCCTGTTATTTTTATTAGCTGTACTAACCTGCCTCGCTTATTTTAATATGATGCTGACCGCTTGGACATTGACTGTGGCGGCAACCCTCGTTGGGATCACCGGGGTTGTGTCTGGTGCTTGGATCTTTAAGTTATTTCTCTGGTTTTTTGCCGTCATTGCTTTTGTTCCATTATACCTCGATGATTTTCGCCAGCGCTATATTATGAAACCTATTTTGGATTTTTATCGTAAAATGATGCCAAAAATTTCTGAGACTGAGCAGCAGGCTATTGATGCTGGGGATGTTTCTTGGGAGCAACAACTTTTTTCCGGTAAGCCTGACTGGGATGCTTTGCTGAGTTTTCCAGAAGCCGTACTTACCGGTGAAGAGCAAGCCTTTATGGATGGCCCTGTTGCGATCCTTTGTGGAATGATTGATGATTGGAAAATAACTCATGTTGATGCAGATCTGAGTCAAGAAATTTGGACGTTTTTGAAAAGCGAAGGTTTTTTTGCCTTATTAATTCCCAAGCAATATGGAGGCAAAGGTTTTTCTGAGTTGGCGCATTCGGCTGTATTAATTAAAGTCGCAGGTTATAGCATTACTGCGGCTTCGACAATTACCGTTCCCAATTCTTTAGGGCCTGGTGAGTTAATTTTAAAATATGGTACAGATGCACAGAAACAGCATTATTTACCTCGTTTAGCCAGTGGTACTGAAGTGCCTTGTTTTGCTTTGACCGGACCGAAAGCCGGATCGGACGCAGGGAGCATTCCAGACTATGGAGTTGTCTCTTATGGTCAATATCAAGGGAAAGATATTTTAGGGATTAGACTGAATTTTGATAAACGCTATATTACGTTAGCGCCTATTGCCACAGTGATTGGATTGGCATTTAAATTATACGATCCAGAACATTTATTAAGCGAGAAAGATAACTATGGTATTACTTGCGCGCTTGTTCCAAGGGCGACGCCAGGGATGACCATTGGCCGTCGCCATCTCCCCTTGAACGTGCCATTTCAAAATGGCCCAATCCAAGGTAAGGACGTGTTTATTCCGTTGGATAGTATTATTGGTGGTATTGAGCGAGCAGGTCAAGGTTGGCGAATGCTAGTAGAGTGTTTGTCTGCGGGACGTGCTATTTCACTTCCTTCCAATGCGGTGGGTGGAGCAAAAATGGCCGTGGCAACCACCGGTGCTTACGCGAGAATTCGTCGGCAATTTAATGTATCTATCGGACAATTTGAAGGGGTTGGTGCAAAATTAGGAGAAATGGCTGGTTGGACTTATATCATGGATGCGGCAAGGTTATTTACGGCTAGCTTAGTGAACCAAGATCTGGAGCCTGCTATTGCGTCTGCCATCATTAAATATCACGTGACAGAGTTAGGCCGAAAAGTTGAAAACCATGCCATGGACATCCATGGGGGTAAAGGAATTTGTCTAGGGCCAAACAACTACCTTGGTCGAAGCTATCAAGGTGTGCCCATTAGTATTACCGTGGAAGGCGCGAATATTCTGACGCGTTGTTTAATTATTTTTGGCCAGGGTGCTATTCGTTGTCATCCTTATTTGCTTAAAGAAATGCAAATCGCACAAATGGAAAATAAAGATGAGGCTTTGATTAAATTTGATAGCGTGTTATTGGATCACATACGTCATATAAGCAATCGCAAAGCCAGAGCTTTTGTCATGGGCATGACTCATAGTCTGTTTGTGACGGCACCAAAAAGTTCGATGAAACGCTATTATCAACATTTTAGCCGGTTTTCTTCAGCCTATGCATTTCTCGTGGATACTATGACAATTTTGTTAGGCAGTCAGTTGAAGCGTAAGGAATTATTATCAGGAAGACTAGGGGATGTACTAAGTTATTTGTATTTGGGCAGCAGTGTGTTAAAGCAATTTTCGGATCAAGGGGAGCCTAAAGCCGATAGAAACATCGTTGAGTGGAGCTGTGACTACTTGCTCTATGAAATGCAAAATGCGATGCAGGATATTACACACAACTTACCTTTTCCAGTGTTAGGCCCGTCTATGAGAATAGTATTATTTCCCTTAGGTAAACAATTTAAATATCCTGGCGATAAATTAACACTGGCTGTTGCAAAATCCATGTTAGAACCTAGTGACACTCGTCAGAGACTGTTGCAAGGAATGGATTTGAGCTGCCATCCCAAGCATCCTAGCTATCTGTTAGAGCAACTATTCTCTAAGATAGAGGTGTTGGAGCATTACGAGAAAAATATACTCGCGAAGACTCAAGGAGCCAATGATTTTCACCATGATGATTTTGATAAACTACAATTAGCTCGCGAGCAGAAATTGCTCACAGACAGTGAATGGCAAGAGATTGAGCGTTTATTGATGCTGCGTAAAAACATTTTAAAGGTTGATGATTTTTCACCGCAAGATCTAAGCTTGGTGCTTGAAAAATAGCAAATTAATATCACAACGTTATTTTAATAGGAAGGTGTAGTTTGACAATAACCATTTTGTTTTTATTGACTTTTCGCTTATGCCCACAGTCGTTTTTTTATCATAAATCTGATTGATGTTTTTATATTCGCTGAATTAAAAATACAATTAAGAAAATAGCTACAGTGGAAATTCAGCAGCCGCTTCAGGCTCATTTCATATTGGAAGACTCTGAGTATTGTAGATCCAAAAAAATACGTGTATACTAATGTGCATTCTTATAAATTACAATACTTAGGAAAATAACATGCCAGATAATAACATGCCGTACAATGATAATTTTCAAAATGCTTGTAGAACAGGTGAGTATCAAGCTGTTGTTGATGGGCTTTTACAGGTTGACATTAATCAGAAAGATATTGATGGTAATACACCTCTCCACTGCGTATGTGAAGGAGGCCATTCGGATATCCTAGATCTACTTTTAGAGCAGTCGGATCTAAATATCGATGCCAAAAATAATAAAGGCGAAACCGCACTTCATGTGATTTGCTCGACAAAAGAAAATAGATCTGATGAGCTGTTTTCCCTCCAGGTATGGCCTAGTGAGGTTATTGGGTTAATTCGATCCTATAGTGTTAATGTAAAGTTTCTGATATCACTGCTGAAACGATCAGCATCGCTCTGTAATGTACAAGATATGTGTGGGGAAACAGCATTTTTCCGTATTTGCCACAACGGAAACTTTGAAGCTGCTACTGCTATGTTAATATGGGGAGGAGATAAGATTGATCTATCGTTGCCCACTGAAATTGGGCAGACGCCACTATCAAGCCTTTTAATGCATAGGAAAACGTTGTCAGAGGAATATAAAAAAAGGCAGCAGGCGTATAAAAAAGAACAAAATAAAAAAGTAAAGGTTACGACTCCTCTTTTGAAAAATAGCGTTATTTTTCCTCCAATGCGCAAAAAATATGTTTGTTTTTATGATGAACCTGATTTTATTAACGCTAATTTCTTTAAATCATCAATGAAAGAAGTTTCTAGTCTTATTTCATCTGTACTCTCGTACAGCCAAGACATTGTATTGCGGGGTTTGTCTCAAGAAGGATTGGATTATATTTTTGATAATCACCTTCATGGTAGCAAGGACTTACTTTGTAAAACAATCTGTATCATCGGCGAGGATTCCAGTCGTTATGAAAAGCGTTTGATAATGGAGCGACGTGAGCTTTTAGAAAAATTATTGAATAGGCGTGATGATGACTGTTATGCTTTATCTCTACTTGAAAAGAGTTACGTGATCGCTTGCGTAAACCCGTCATCTAATTTTGGTGACCCTTCTATATTGGAAAAGGCTTGCACGAATGGATCGATAGAACTTGTACGCGCTATGCTAGAGCATGAGTCTATTGATTGGTCTAATAATATTTGTGATATTTTTTCGTCGATTATAAAAAAGTGCGATGTTCAGAAAGTCAAGATTTTTGTTCCGTATATTCCGCAGAAGGATGATAATTTTTATAAGTGCTTGGTGGCGGCTTTTCAGCATAAGTATACGGGTATAGCTAGAAGTTTACTTTTAAAGGAAGATCTTGATATTGTTAGGTTATTTAAAGATTTGCCAACGGAGTATGGTAAGGGAAAAAAAGAACTTTTGCTGTGTAACGTTTTTGATGTACTCTTTCTGGCGCAGCATCAAAAACAACCTTATGTTGTTGACAGTTTTGAATGTTATGTTCCTTTTATCTTCAAGATTGAACAATTGCAAACATTGTTGGATGCCGTTGGAATTGGTAAGGGTAAAGAGTGCGGAACGGATCATATGCTGAGTTCACTACGTATGCGAAAGAATCAATATCGAGAGACAAATGATAGTGAAAAACTTGCAAGTCTGATTTTCAAACAGGCAAAAGCGATTTTAGCAGAGCAGAATAATCAAGTTTTTTCAGAGGATGAATACCGAGAATACCATAAGCTGTTCAGTAGATGTATCGTGAGAAAACCTACTGCAAAGACAAGGAAGGCGCAGGAAGAATGGCTTGAGTGGCTTGATAATGATATTCAAAAAAATTACCAACAGCAACCGAATATCAGGATGTAGTGAATATACACAGCTAAGGGATCAGATATTGCGTCTGTAGTTTTTGAATTTGAATTGGGGAAGTCAAAAAGAGCCACCTCCTTACCAAAGAGGGGTTGGCTCTATAAATTTTTTCCTACAATTCGTCCAAACTCGCATCCGGCAAAGTAATATTGAGTTCTAACACGGATTGCCCGTTGTTGCTTTCCAAATCAACTTTGATCTGCTCTTTAATTTGATCCAGATCAACATTGAAATATTTTGCAATAACATTGACCAAGTCCATTTGCAAGTTAGGTAAAAAATCGATTTGATCTCGTTTCAAGCGCTCATTGGAAATTACAATTTGCAAACGCTCTTTAGCCGTAGTCGCTGTGCTACGGGCAGGAGGGCAAAATCTGTCCTTAATAGATCGCAAAAAACTCATCAATAAGCTCCTTCTCGTTCTTTGCTTTTAAATAAGCGCTGTAAGATCCCTTTTTTCTCAATCTCCAAAAAGCGGTGAGGTTTATCTTCACCCAAGAATCTTGAGACAGCGTCGTGGTAGGCCTGGCCTGCATCGCTTTGTTCATCAAGGATAACGGGAGAGCCTGCATTAGATGCTCGTAGAACGGCTTTGGATTCTGGAATAACACCCAATAGCGGAATAGATAAAATTTCTTCCACATCTTGGACACTGAGCATGTCGCCACGTTCAACACGGTAAGGTTCATAACGAGTCAACAGTAACATTTCCTTAACGGGTTCTAAATTTTCTTCTGCTCGTTTAGATTTACTGGATAAAATGCCTAAGATACGGTCAGAATCTCGTACTGAGGAAACTTCAGGATTGGTTACAATAATGGCTTTGTCAGCAAAATAGAGGGCCATTTGTGCACCGGTTTCAATACCCGCAGGAGAATCGCAGACAATGTAGTCAAATTCTTCTTTGAGTTGATTGATAACTCGTTCAACCCCTTCTTTGCTAAGAGCATCTTTGTCACGGGTTTGGGAGGCAGGAAGAATGTATAGATTGTCTGCTCGCTTGTCTTTGATCATAGCCTGGTGAATATTGGCTTCTTCGTTGATCACGTTGACAAAATCATACACAACTCGCCGTTCGCAACCCATGATCAGATCAAGATTCCTTAGACCCACATCAAAGTCAATCACGACGGTTTTAAGTCCGCGCATTGCAAGGCCCGTTGCAAAGGCCGCGCTTGTGGTTGTTTTTCCTACACCACCTTTACCAGAAGTGATAACAACAATTTCAGCATCAGCCAAGATCTTATCCTCTTTTTGAACAACATGTCATTGGTCGGAATCTTAACGTGTTTTATGGCTAATAGGAAGTATTAGAGTTCAGAAATACAGAGCCTTTCATTATCAAGGTAAATTTGCATGTTTTTGTTGGGATATTTTTGAGCAAAATCTTCGTTTAATTGATAAAGTCCCGCAATGGAAACTAACTCTGCTTCTAATTGCTGGCAAAAAATGCGCGCGTCTTGATCACCGCCAACGCCAGCAAGGGCGCGGCCTTTCAACGTGCCGTATATATGGATATTACCATCAGCTAAAATTTCAGCGCCGTTGCTCACCGAAGCTGTCACGATTAAGTCAGCATCCTTTGCGTAGATTTGCTGTCCAGAGCGAACAGGTTGTGTGATAAGACGAGTTTTATACCTGGTTGAGGCGTCTGTTTTCGCAGGTGACGGGGATTTTTCTGTTTTTTGTTTAGGGAATAGTGCCAGATGATTTTCTGCTGCTGCTTGGCGTAATATATCGCTATGGTCACCACAAATGCCAATGGGTGAGATATTATGCTTTTGCAACGCATCACATATGCTGGACAATTGTTGTGTGGTTGGTGGCTGTTTGCAATGGTTAAAATCTAATACCATAGGGGCTTGTTGAAAAAAATTAGGCGCTCCTGCGACAACGTTGTCCAGTTGGATACTGATTTTGTCACAATTAAGATCAACAACCTGCATAATGGTTAGCGTAAATAAGCTACCTTTTAATTGAAAGGCATCTTTTGTTGAAGGACGCATTACGGCTTCATCAGTCTGCATATTTTTCCCTATTGTGAAATGTCATTGAAACTTGAGCTATTCTAAGATAAATAGCCTGTTGAAGGAAGCTATCATGGAAAAAATTTGGTTAGAAAGTTATCCTAAGCAAGTACCTGAGTGGATTGATCCAGAACATTTTTTATCCATTGTGGATATTTTTAGCCAGTCCTGCGAAAAATATCACGATAAGACAGCGTTTATCAATTTCAATACAAAAATTACTTACGGAGAACTGGAGCAATTAAGTCAGCATTTTGCTGCTTTTTTGCAACAAAAATTGAATATTCAACGGGGTGATCCTGTTGCGCTGATGCTACCCAATTTATTGCAATACCCTGTTTCATTGTTTGCCATTTTACGGTTGGGTGGCGTGGTGGTCAATGTGAACCCAATGTATACGCCTAGAGAACTCGCTCACCAACTGAATGATTCTGGGGCGAAGGCGATTATCGTCTTAGACAAATTTGCCAATACGGTAGAAGCTGTTTTACATGAAACTCCTTTAGAGAACGTTATTCTTTGTCAGGTGGGCGATTTATTTCCCTTTATGAAGCGCTGTCTTGCTCAATTTCTGATACAGTACGTGAAGCGGTCAATACCAACATATAAGCTTCCAAATGCCATTTCATTTCGTCAAGGGTTAAAAGCTGGAAAAAGTTTAGGGCTCCGTCAACCTATCGTTGAACGGACAGATCTTGCTATATTGCAGTATACTGGTGGAACTACGGGGGTTGCTAAGGGAGCCATGCTTTCCCATGGGAATATTGTTGCAAATTTAGAGCAAATCAGTGCTTGGATCCAGGGTATAGTAGAGCCTGGTGCTGAAAAAATAGTCACAGCTTTGCCGTTGTACCATATCTTTTCTTTTACGGCGAACTGTCTTACCTTCATGAAGTTTGGCGCAGAAAATTTACTGATTACCGATCCACGCAATATGTCGCATTTTATTTCAGAACTCAAAAAATTTCCTTTTACAGTCATTACAGGGGTTAGTACGTTATTTAAGGGCATGTTGAATCACCCAACATTTTCATCATTGGATTTTTCCCATCTAAAGTTGGCTCTCGGTGGGGGAATGCCTGTTCAAGAAACGGTTGCTCAGAAATGGCAAGAAGTTACGGGAGTACCTCTCTTAGAAGCTTATGGTTTAACTGAAACCTCTCCAGGAGTTTCTATTAATCCCCTTAATCTAGCTCAATACAATGGTACTGTTGGCTTACCATTACCTTCCACAGAAATTTCACTGCGCAATGAAGAAGGGGGCGAAATGCCAGTGGGTGAAGCGGGTGAATTATGGGTACGAGGCCCTCAAGTCATGGAAGGCTATTGGAATCAGCCTGAAGCAACCGCTAAAGTGCTTGATAAGGAGGGTTGGTTGGCTACAGGGGATATGGCCATGATGGATGAAAAGGGCTTTTTGCGTATAGTCGAACGCAAAAAAGATATGATCTTGGTTGCTGGTTTTAATGTCTATCCCAGCGAAGTCGAAGCTATTTTGATGACCCATCCCGGGATCTTAGAGGCGGCTGTCATCGGTGTGCCTCAGGATATTGCGGGAGAAATAGTCAAGGCATTTATTGTAAAAAAGGATCCTGGGTTGACTCAGGAGCAAATTATGAGTCATTGCCGAGAGCAATTAACACCTTACAAAGTGCCTAAACAAATAAAATTTATGGCTAAGTTGCCGAAGTCTACTGTTGGTAAAGTGTTGCGGCGAGAGTTGCGCTAAATGGGTTCGCCAACTTTCTCTTGCTGTAGGTACATGACATCGTAAATGACGGAATGAAATTCCACTTTAAACCACTTAAGAAACGTGTCGAGGGTGCAGTCTTTAGGTCTTGCAGACTCAGGAACTCCCCAAGAAATCAATTCAGCTTCTAAGATCCCTTTATAAATTTGGCGAATATATTCCATGGACTGCTTGGGGCCATCGAAGGGGGGAATCAACAACACCACACAATCTTCCTGAAGGCTTTCCAGGGTAACATGATCATATTGGCTTGGCTGTGTGTAAAGCCATTCCAACATGGCTTTGGTTGGCCTAACAACGGCTGCAATGCGGTCTACTTCAAACATATTCCATGCCCTGTCTAATTTCTCCAGCAATTTCAATGGGTTATCATTCTTCTCAATATGCTTGCCCATCAATCCTTCGACTGGAAAACATTACCACTTTCACTAACCATAGGCAAATTTTGTCTGTATGTAAAATAACATATGTTATTGCACTTTAATTTAACAAATTGATAAATATAAAAAAAAGGCGGAAATAGGGTGAAGTTTTCAGATAGCTCGATATAATGCCTGAATGGAATGAAAAATAAATAAAATAATATATAATAAAATAAACCATAAAAACATAGGCAGTACAGTATAGTAATCGAGGTAATTTTTCTTAAAGATTATCTCGACCTTAATATTGGGTTAAGGATGGTTCACTATAATGAAAGCCATAGATAAGCAAAATATCTAAATGGACGATTTGTTTCATGGTAGAGAACAACAATAGTATAGAGAGGTAATTATGAGCGCGATACAAAGTAGACGTTCATTGAATAAGGAAGTGTTAGGCGAGATGGGTGCTGTAATGGCTCAATCGTTGAAAGGTGTTAATGTGAGTGGCTCTCACTCAAAGCAGCTAGGTAGTTTTTTCCTTCGAGAGAATACAGGTTTCAATAATTTGGCTAATTCCAGTGCGTTTGCAGCATCTATTCGCAAATATTTACCGGAAGGTCCTCAAACGGCAGTCGGTTTAACGCACTAATTGCCCATAAAAAAGTAATTCACAAAAAAACCGACGGATGATAACTGTCGGTTTTTTTGTGGGTTATTTTTTTAGCAATAAATAGCTTGCACCGGTGCCACCGTGACTTTGAATGGCACTGTGGAGAGCCAAGATCCTTTCATGTTCTTTTGCATAATCATATGTTAGGTTTTTTAAGGTAGCGGTATTATTTTTCGAACTGTAGCCTTTTCCATGTATAATTAATACACATCGCCAGTGATTTCGGTGGGCCTCGTCAACAAATTGATCCAGTGCTTCGATGGCTTCGTCTGAGGTTAAATTGTGTAGATCCAGACTGTTGTCTATAAGGAGTTTGCCTAGCCGGAATTGTTTCAGTAGGCGTTGCTGGAGACCAGCCTGAGCAAATGCCATACAATCATTTCCCGCAAACTCAGAGCGTACGTTCAGATATCTAGGCGGGGAGGGCGTTACTTTGCCTTCGATTACGGGATCCCTCTTTCTTTGAGGTTTTTCCTCTCCTTTTGGGATGATTCCCTTTTTCTTCATCGCGCGCTCGAATAGTGCTTTGTCGTGGTCACTGAGTTTTTTGGTCATGTTATGCTATCATGTAGTTTGGTTTTGGGATCTAGGTTAAATATTGGGGTTGCCTTCTTGAGTACAATGATAGCAGAAGCAGAAGAAGAATTGTTAACGATAAATGATATGTTGCGTTGGGCATTGAGTCGTTTTTACGAAGCTGAGCTGTATTTTGGCCATGGGACGGATAATGCCTGGGATGAAGCTGTCGCCTTGGTGTTGCAGAGCTTACATTTGCCACCAGACGTGGATCAACGCGTGCTGAGCGCGCGTTTAACTCAGACAGAGCGTAAACAGATCCTAAAACTGGTAAAACAGCGAGTCAGAAGTCGCGTTCCTTTACCCTATTTAACCCATGTGGCTTGGTTTTGTGGATTGCCTTTTTATGTGGATGAGCGAGTGCTCATTCCTCGTTCCCCCATGGCAGAATTAATTGAGCAACATTTTAAGCCTTGGTTTTCTGAGGAAGGGCCGCAGCAGGTGCTAGATCTCTGTACTGGCGGGGGCTGTATTGCCATTGCTATTGCACATTATTTACCGGATGCTGAGGTCACCGCATCGGATTTGAGCAAAGAGGCGTTAGCAGTTGCAACCATGAATGCTGAGCAGCATCAAGTTGCGGTAGAATTTATCAAGTCCGACTTGTTTGATGCCATTCCTGAGCAGCAATTTGATTTAATTATCAGCAATCCTCCTTATGTTAATTTGGATGAAATGAAAACCTTGCCGAAAGAATATCACCATGAACCTACCATGGCATTGAAAGCAGAGGATGATGGATTAGCCATTGTGGATAATATTTTGCAAGTGGCTCCAAATTACCTAACAGATGATGGTTATTTGATTGTGGAGGTTGGTAATAGTGATGAAACCTTAGTTGAACGCTATCCCGATGTGCCTTTTGTTTGGCTTGATTTTGAACGGGGAGGGAGTGGTGTATTCTTGCTCTCGGCCCAAGATTTAAAACAGTATTTTGTAAAGTGATGATCAATGTCAGGAAATAGTTTAGGTCGCTTATTTCGTCTTACTACATTTGGGGAAAGCCATGGGCCTGCTATCGGTTGCATCATCGATGGTTGTCCTCCGGGATTGGAATTATCTGAGGCGGATCTTCAGCCGGATTTAGATAGACGAAAACCAGGTGCTTCCCATTATACGAGCCAACGGCAAGAGCCAGATAAGGTCAAAATTTTATCCGGTGTTTTTCAAGGTAAAACCACGGGAACCTCTCTTGGTTTAATGATTGAAAATGCAGATATGAAATCCAAAGATTATAAGGATATTGCTGAAAAATTTCGTCCGGGCCATGCAGACTATACTTACCAAAAAAAATACGGCATTCGAGATCCCCGAGGTGGGGGGCGGTCATCTGCAAGAGAAACCGCTAATTGGGTTGCTGCGGGTGCTATTGCTAAAAAATATTTATTCGAAAAACATGGTGTTGTGATTCGAGGCTGCTTGTTACAAATGGGCGATATTAAATTGCAGATGAAAAATTGGGATATTGTGAATCAAAACCCATTTTTTTCTCCGGATCCAGATAAAATTCCTGATCTTGAATCAATGCTTAAAAGGATTCGAAAAGCGGGAGATTCCATTGGTGCGTTGGTTTACGTGGAAGCAAGTGGGGTGATGCCAGGACTGGGTGATCCGGTTTTTCATAAATTAGATGCTGATCTTGCTCAAGTGATGATGGGGATTAATGGAGCAAAAGGCATAGAGGTTGGTGCAGGTTTTGCTGCGGTGGAACAGAGAGGCTCGGAACATCGAGATGAAATCACTTCCCAAGAATTTTTGAGTAATAATGCAGGAGGCATTTTGGGTGGGATTTCTAGTGGTCAGAGAATTTTCTTGCGCGTTGCAATGAAACCCACATCTAGCATTATTCAGCCTGGGAAAACCGTGGATATTCAGAATAATGAAACAGAAGTGATAACAAAAGGGCGTCATGACCCCTGCATTGGGATTCGAGTTCCTCCTATCGCAGAAGCATTAATGGCCATTGTATTGATGGATCATTTACTTTGCTACCAAGGTCAAACTAAAAAAGGTGAAAATAATGAGTGAGCAATATACTATCGCTTTGGTCGGTGCTACTGGTGCTGTAGGACGAACGATGTTGGAAATTTTAGAAGAGCGGCATTTTCCAATAAAAACTATTTTTTTATTGGCGAGTGAGCGTTCTGCTGGTGAAACGCTGTTATTTAAAAATAGGCCCGTGATGGTTGAAAATCTAGCGGAGTTTGATTTTTCTCAAGCAAAAATAGCGTTGTTTTCCGCTGGTTCAAGTGTCTCCGCAGAATACGCTCCCAAGGCAGTTAAAGCAGGTTGTGTTGTGGTAGACAATACTTCTTGTTTTCGTAATGAACCGGATGTGCCATTGGTTGTACCAGAAGTGAATGCCGGGGCGATATCAGGTTACTTATCCCGAGGGATTATTGCAAATCCAAATTGTTCTACGATGCAAATGGTTGTTGCCCTAAAACCTATTTATGATGCAGTAGGCATATTGCGGATTAATGTTGCGACGTATCAGTCAGTATCAGGAAGTGGGCAACAGGGGATCACAGAATTAGCTTCTCAGACAGGAGAATTATTAAATGGGCGTTCTATTAAACCTAGCTGCTATCCTCAGCAAATTGCTTTTAATGTATTGCCTCATATCGATGAATTTCAAGAAAATGGTTATACCCGAGAAGAGATGAAAATGGTCTGGGAAACCCAGAAAATTTTTGAAGACTCGAATATTATGGTGAATCCAACAGCAGCAAGGGTGCCTGTTTTTTACGGCCATTCCGAAGCTGTGAATGTAGAAACCCGCGATAAAATCACGGCAGGGCAAGTCAGAGAATTATTGAAAGCGGCACCAGGGGTTAAACTATTAGATAATCCGAAAAAAAATAAATATCCCACGGCGATAGGCCAAGGATCGGGTAAAGATCTTGTCTATGTGGGCCGTATTCGAGAGGATATTTCCCATTCTCATGGGATTAACCTGTGGATCGTAGCTGACAATGTGCGCAAAGGCGCGGCGCTCAATGCGGTGCAAATTTGTGAATATTTAGTGCGAGATTATTTTTGATAATCCGTAACGAATTAATCGAAATTTAATAATCTTTTGATATAATGGTTAAATATCAATCATAGAGATTTTTTATCGCGATGGCAAATAAAATAGCTAACTTACTGAAAAAAATGACTTTTTTTAAAAAACCTCGAGTTATGGCTTTGAGTTATGATGAGATGAGTCAGCAGGGACTCCGCGCTGTGATAGCTCCTGAACCTTCTAAAGCAAGGGTTTCTTTGAAAGCACCTTTTGCAGCTATTGTGAATTGGGTAAAGCCTTACAATGTTCCAACCTTGGATTTTGGTGCGGCCAAGGAGTCTTCCTATGAGCCGAAGGCGATGATGTCTTCTCAGGAAGGTTTGTCTATTGATTTGGGTCATGTGGTTATTTATGAGATGGAAGATAAGATCGGAGCTGTGGTGCCTTATCTTCGCGAATTTAATATTTCTGGTGCTTTGGGCTTGCGAGCAACCTCTCAGCTCGCAAAATCTCGTATGGAAGTCCATCAACGAATGAGTGCAGATCATGTTGTGACTTTTGGTGATGAAGCCTCTAAAGCTATTCTGGGCCAACCCATAGAAAATAGAAAAATGCTATTGCAGCAGAATTTGTATCGTAATGCCAATTTGCCTGGAGCAAAGCCCGTGCAGCCCGATCAAGACGATGTTTCATTTTCTTCATTTTCTCCGCCAAGTATAACTTTGGGCTAGCGCTTACGTGGTGACTCTTGATAAACCACTTCTTTTCTTATGAAAATTCCCCAATAAAGCTATGTTCATTAATGATGCAATTTAGATGGCATTGCCAAGTATGCATAAGCCATAACAGATTGTAATCATTAAAAAAATGAGGCATTCTGGTAAGGAATTTGCATATATTTTCTCAACATCGGATTTTTGTGAGACTTTTTTGCCTCAGGAGTTTTTTTATTGCACATTTTTGGTAAGGTACTCACTGCAACGGTAGTCTTTTTGCCCAGTCTAGGCTACAGCATTGGCTTGAGTGACATAAAATTGTATAGTGCGCTGAATCAGCCCTTTGATGCCGAAGTGCAGGTTTTAGATCTGAAGGGTATTCCCCTAAAAGACATTGGCGCTCGGCTAGCAACACCGGATGAATTTGCTCAGATTGGCATTGAGCGAACAGGCTATTTGACTAATTTTGATTTTGAAATTACTCGCAATGATAGTGGTAAAGCTGTTGTTAAAATTACCACTGATGAGCCGATGGATGATCCCATCATTACTTTTGTCATGGAAGTTATGGCACCGTCTGGCAAGTTATTACGTCAATACACGCTATTTTTAGATCCGGTTAATTACGAACGCCCTAAAATTGTTGCGCTCGCTCAAGCGGAGCAATCTATCAATCAAAAAGCGAAATTACCGGTACCATCACTTTTAAAGCCTCAGGCAAGCCTGCCAAACTACCAACCTAATGTTGCCATTGTAAAGCCTAAGCAGGTGACCATTCGAGTGGAAGAGGAACGCCCGATGCCTCCTGCTGTTAAAACTCAGCCGAAGGTTATACCTGTGCCTGTAGCGCCAAAGGCCAATATTTCTGAGTCCGTGGAGTATTATGGGCCTGTTTCACGCAATGATACCCTTTGGCATATTGCATCGGACTACAGTGGTAATGGTGTTTCGACCAAGCAAGTGATGGTGGCTATTTTTCAGGCCAATCCGCAAGCTTTTGCCTTTGAAAATACCAATAGTTTAAAAACAGGTTATACGTTAAAAATACCTAATCGAGCAGGCATAAAAGCTATTTCCTACCCAGAAGCTAACCGCATTCTAAAAGAGCAGCGGCAACAGTGGTTGCAGCTTCATACGACTCAAGTTACTAAAAAGGCCAATAAGATTTCTCAAGTAACCCTTCCCAGAGTCCCTGAAAAACCAACAATGTTGAATGAAAATCAGGAACAGCCCTCCTTAGAAAATTCTGAAAAAGAAGATGAAGTTTTAGCCCCCTCAATATCCGAGCAAGATGTTGTAAATACCCCTTCAATTGAAAAACCAAAAATGATTCAATTTGATAAAGCTCCAGTTTCTGCTGTTGAAGCAGAGCCTGAAGAGCGGCTGTTAGATGATAATGGAGATAGCACTGTTGCAACGTTACGAGCAGAATTAGCGGTAGTTACTGAACAATTAAGTGCGTTAGAAGATGATAATGAAACCATAACCAATCGTGTTGCCGAGCTTGAAAATGAAAATCAGGGATTGAAACAGGAATTGGATAGTCGTCAGCAAGCAATTTTTATGTTAGAAAAATTGCTTGCACAGCAACAGCCGCCACAATCCATTCCCAAACCTAGTCAAGTTGAAGAAGCCAAAGCACTGACATCACTGCCGGGTGATACTCAAATGATCGCTAAAAAAACAGGTTCTCAGGGAGGGACATTACCTGATAATGAATTTCCTTGGATAATGATTTTTTCTTTGCTAAGTCTTTTAGGGGCTGTGATTGGAGGGGGGTACTTTTATCGTCGTTATCGCCGTAATGAATCGATGATTGATGCTGATGATCTTCATTTTGAGCCATTATCAGATAGCGTTGAAGAAAATGAAGAGCCTGATGAAGATGAATTTCACGATCTGATAGAAGATGAGGATGAGATACCTCAAGATGACAGCATTGAGATCTGTGAAGAAGCAGATGTATTCCTTGCTTACGGTCGCTACGAAAAAGCTAAGGATATATTATCCTCGGCGTTGAGCGAAGATCCGAGTCAAGGCACTTTAGTTGTGAAATTATTAGAAACCTATGCCTTGATGAAAGATAAAAAATCATTTCAAAAATTACACAAGACGTTACCTCGGGATTTCAAACGCTTAGAGCCAGTTCTCTATGGAAAAGTCAAAAAATTAAAGCAAACAAAATGGGAAGAAAGCTTGTCTTCGGTGGATTCAAGTGCTGAAAGTGAAGCTGGGATCCCAGAGTTGAAAACGAAACCCTCTACCACACCGAAAGAAGCCCCTGAGGCTAAAGAAAACCTTGTTGAATTTGAACATTTTGAATTTCATGATGATGAATTTAATGTTTCGACTTCTATGAGTGATGATAACTTAATTGAGCAAGGTATTGATGCTTCAGGAGAGGAAGATGCGTCAACAAATGAAAATAGTTATGGAACCATGTTAGATTTAGCTCGTGCTTATATTGATATGGGTGATACCGAAGAAGCTAAAAATTTGCTATCGAATATTATCGATAGTGATGACGAGCAATTAAAAGCAGATGCTCAGGCATTGTTGGCAAAAATAAATTCTCAGAAATAGTAAACTAATATGCGCTTAGTCCTAGGAATAGAATATGACGGTAGTCCTTTTTGTGGATGGCAACGTCAGATAGAAGGGATTTCCGTTCAACAGGAATTAGAATCGGCGATTTCAAAAATTGCAGATAGCCCAGTTCGTGTTTTTTGCTCTGGACGTACTGATAAAGGTGTTCATGGACTAGAGCAAGTGATTCATTTTGATACCTCCATTGAAAGACCTCACCGTGCTTGGATACTAGGTACCAATACACATTTGCCTTCTAGTATACGAGTCAAATGGGTGAAAGAAGTACCAGAGAGCTTTCATGCACGCTTTTCCGCATTGAATCGCCGTTATATTTATCTTATAAACAATGATGGCATTTCTCCAGGATTGTATCATCAATTTGTTGCTTGGTTTCGAAAACCGTTATCCGTAGAGTTAATGAATACGGCTGCGCAGCATTTAGTGGGTGAGCATGACTTTTCTGCATTTCGCGCCGCAGAGTGTCAAGCCCATCATCCAGTGAGAATGATTCATCATCTTAAATTACATCGTCAAGGAAATACGATTATTGCAGACGTGAAAGCGAATGGATTCTTGTATCATATGGTGCGTAACATCATGGGAGTCTTGTTTGCAATAGGGTGTGAAGAGTACCCCGTGGATTGGGTAAAAACAGTTTTGGCAAGTTGTGATCGCTGCCAAGGGGGGATCACTGCTCCAGCAGGAGGGCTTTATTTTGTTCAAGCTGAGTATCCCAGAGAATTTGAGTTGCCCCAAGCAAGTACGGTGTCACTGATGGATAAATTACGGATCCAAAATTAATCGTTATAGACTTTATAGGTTGATATGATCCCAATTGGAAACAATTTTATGAAAAGAGTGTCTCTATTAAAATAGAGAAGTTAAAAGAAAATAATTTATCGATTAGGGAAATTATGTGTTGTTTTTAAAGCTATTTCTAGAAAAGAGTTTAGTGAATTACTCACTAAATTAAAATTGCCTGTTGGGGCTGTTAATAAGAAAGGCAATTCTGTATGGCATATCTTTGCTAATGGGCCTATACAAAAAAAGATGGCACTCTGGATGTTCTACCTTATTGGGCTAATTCAAATATAATTTGGAAATTTGTCTTTTATTTTCGTGAACAGGCCCATCGCCTAATTGAAGAAGCTGAATCTGTTAAAGTTAATCCTGTTTGTAAATATAATTTTCATCTTTCCCCTGAGACACAACGAGTTGATAAAAGCAGCAATGCTCTTAAGCGATTTTATTTGGGAGACGATTATCAAGGAAATTATCTTACCAAGCGTGAACTACACCCAAAGCGAATCATATTTTCCTTGTTGAGCTTCCATTAAACCATTATCTTTTAACGTTTTGACAACAAAAAAAGACATCGAAATAGAATAACTATTCCTCGTTTTTTTTATTGCCACAACGTTAAAATCTAACGGC
>JAJFKH010000090.1 GCA_021773305.1 Gammaproteobacteria bacterium
TTTCTTTTTAACCCCTTTAACATTTAAAGACCAGCTAGCTTGAGTACACCAAGATAAATGTTGATCTAAGTTCTTACCACATTCACTACAGTAAAGAGGATTCACACTTTCGGATTCCACAGAATCACCTCCTGTTTCTTAAAGTCATAATCTTCATGCCTTAGAATCTTAGCTACCCTTGCTTGTACCAAGGCATCTTCTTCAGTGAGTCCTGCTTTCTCATAGGTAGCTACGACAGCATCCCAATCTGTATCCCAATCTGTATCCCACTTTGGTTCACTTAATATCTTCTCAGCTTTCACTGGTCCAACCCCTGGACAACCCTTGTAATTATCGGTAACATCGCCTTCCAAGGTTTGCCTTAGATGCCAGTAGTCTGCTTCATCTTCATCATAAGTATTGGTTTCCTTGGTGTCCATGTTATAATAGGTACATGGGATTGTCTTCATGTCTTTATCAATGGAAATGATAACGTTCTCATCATACTGACCATCAGTAGCAAGGATGCCAAGGACATCATCAGCTTCAAGGTTCTCTATCAGTTTAGTGGGGTAGTTATCTTGGATATGTTTTACACAGAGTTTATATCCCATGGGTTTCCTTGTACCTTTTCGGTTACCCTTATAATCTGATAAAATTTTCTTCCTAAAATTATTCTTATCTGAGAGACAGACGACATATTGATCGTGATTAAATTTATCTAACCAATTACTCACCATAGTATTGATCTGGGATTCCATCTCAGACTTATTACAAGCCAAGGTAATTACACCATCCTCCCATTCATACTCTTGTTGGACTGCCCAACACACCTTGTAGGCTAGAATGTCTCCATCTATTAATATTCTCGTAGTCATTTACATGTACTCCCATTGCTAAGTGTAAATCTTGATGACATGTCTCACAGACATATACACATTTAGTTATCTCTAGTAGGAACTTTCTTTTATCTTTACCTGTACTTAATTGTGATATGCTGGAGTGTTTATCATCAGGATTCAAGTGGTGGAAATTGAATACCCTGGACTCCTCTTCAGCCTTACAGATTTCACAAGTGTGTAGCTTAAGCCATGCTGCAAAGGACAATTTAACTCTATTAGCGTATCCATTAAATAGATTGCCTTCCTTTACACTATCATAAGGGTTAGTTTTATTCAACCTCTTTATGTCAGCCTTAAGAAACTCTACAAGATCATCCAAAGATTCAATGGGTTTCAGCCCAAGACTTTCCAACTTTGGCAGTTGCGGAAAGTGGACAGCCAAATTCAAAGTACTCCCCCGCCTTTTTAATAGAATCTTCAGCCTCTGCTGCGATAGCTTTAACATGGTTCGGCTTTACCTCCATCTGAAATTCATCATGAATATTACCTACGAACTCGTAGTCATCACCTTCCTTGTAACCCAAGGATTGTAACTTCTTATCTAAAATAATCAAAGCTTTCTTCATAAGGATGGCACCAGCAGATTGCAGGAGAGTATTAAGAGCAGCATGAGAAGACCTCACATGGAGCTTACGTCCATCGAGTCCTATGAGATACCCACGGAGATCCAGGTTCTTCTGGACTGCATCTGTGAGGAGACCAAGGGCTTCAATGTTACTCAGGAAATCTGCTCTGGATTTCTTACCTGCTGCCATTCCTTTCCCTAAGATAGACCCTAGCTTACCATCACCAGCACCATAGATGAAAGCATAGAACCAAGTCTTAGCCATATCTCTATCTGTAATACCCAAGGCTTTCATATTGAGACTATGGATATCAGTGCCTAAGTTCTTATCCCCTGAGATTGCAGCTTCAGCATAGGCTCCTTTATCCCACTTACGCATGTACCCTGCAAGAGCTCTGAGTTCAAGCCCATCAGCATCACAACCAACCAACATATAGCCATCATCAACTGAAAATAATGCCCTACATTCGGTCCCGTATGGTGAATATGATGCAGGTACATTTGCAACATTAGGGCTAGAATGAGTACACCTCCCAGTAACAGCACCATTAGGATTGATGTTTCCATATATTCTTCCTTTCTCTTCTAGTTTAAGCCAAGCTGCCTGTCCCTCGGCAAGCTGTGAGATTCTTTTGGATACCAGGAAATGCTCATTGAGTACATCACAATTAGGAAACTTAAGTTCACTAAGGACAGCCTCATCAATCTGAGGTTTACCGCCGGGAGTAAATTTCTTAGGTTTCCAGTTGTAAGTCTTGGTGAGCTTAGCTGCAATATGGTCCCTACTGTTGGGATTAAAGGGAACTGATTTAATCTTGGTAAGCTGAGCTCCCTTGGTATAACCCTTGGTAGCATTGTCTCTCTTGGGAGTAAAGAGTCCTTGGTTAATATAGATAACACCAAAGGCTTCCTCTAGAATAGCATGGAGCTCCTGTTGTCTCTTTAGGAGTTTTACATAGAGCTCCTGCCCTGCCTGTACATCAAACTTAAACCCTCGTTCCATTTGTCTCTGCATGATTGTAGCAAACTCTGTCTCAATATGTACAGCCTCTGCTGATAGACCTTTGGACCTAAGGAGAGCATAGAGAAGATTGGTTACAGAAAGATCTTGTATACAATAGTCAGCCATGGCAGTACTGAAGGTTTCCCATGCTCCCTCTTGTTTACCGTAGTCTCCTTTGTAACTCTTGAACCTGTAGCCCCATGATTCCAGAGAATGTTTACCCCATAGGTCCACAGGGATTAACTTCTCTTTCTTATCCTGCTCATACATATCAGGAAAGGCAAGCTTGGAGAGTACCAAAGTATCCACAATCTTAGTGGACTTCCTTGGTACCCAATCAAATAACTTCTTAAGTACCGGGAGGTCATAGCCAATTATGTTGTGACCAATAAGGATTTCAGTCTGATGCTTCAGGATACCCAATGCCTCCTCAAGACATCTATAACCTTCCTCCTGGTTGGTAAAGATCTCCCCTACACTATCAAGGGGGTCTAAGAGTCCAACACAGTGTACCTTACTGACAGTCTTGAGGAGACCATTGGTTTCAAGGTCAAATATAGTTTCCATTAAGAGTTCTCCTTATAGAACTCTCCACCATCTACTATCTTAGTAACATTCTTTAATCCTGAACTATAAAACACTACGTTATAATCAGCCATCAGTGTTACTAAACTGATAAAACTTACTGCCTCATATTTAACAGTAAATGCCTGAAGAATCCTCCCACTTTTTTTCTCTTGAACAATATAAATCATTGATGATCTAGACATCCCTAGAACCCTCCTTCTAACATTTGAGATTGTATTCTTTCAGAGCCACACTCACTGAGTCTGCCTGTCTGATTATCATAGAATAGTTTACAGGCAAATCCAGTGGAAGACCCTTTGTACCTTGCCTTCAATACCTTGACAGTAGTAGTACCATTGTCCTCCTGCTGGTCCCTCTCTAATGCTATGACGAAATCACTGAGTTGTCCGATAGCCCTGGAGCCCCTTAGTTGTGAAAGGGAAACCTTAGCTCCCTCTTCATGCGAACCTTTCTCCCCTTGTTTCAAATGGGATACCACTAACATTCCAATGTTCAACTCTTCTACTAAAGATCTAAGCTTAGTCATGAGATTATCAATGAGCCTCCGTTCATCACCTTCAGCTACTCCAGATACCATGATGCTGATGTGGTCTAGGACGATCCATTCAACATTGCAACTGTGAGACAAGTACCTAATCCTATTAAGGAGAACGTCCACATCCAAACCTCCCCAATGATCGTATAAGTAAATCCTGCCACCAGAAAAAACGCTACTCCAGATATCCCGCAAATATTTTTCATCCAAATTATTCTCCAAGTGAAGCATCTTGTCAGCCTTGATACTCATGAAATCCATAGCAGTCTGTGAGACTGACTCTTCAAATGCAAGGTAGCCTACAGTCTCCCCTTTATCCAATAGATAGCTTGCAATCTCCTTGACTGCTGTAGACTTCCCTGCTCCAGTGCCAGCACAAAAGGTTACAATCTCACCCTTACGAAGTCCAAGGGTCTTGAGAGTAAGGCCATCCCATGGGTATCCATAGAGACTAGGGTTAACCTTGGTGGTAATGAGCTCCCATGTATCCTCACCAGCTACAATACCATCAGGTCTAAAGGTAGATGCTGACCATACCGCTGATACTAGCTCTGGACCTTTGCCAGCCACTAGCATTGCATTAGGGTCTTTCTCGGATAGTGCTGCTATCTTGACTCTACCTGGAGGGAGTAATTCTGCTGCTTCCTTGGCTGCCTCTTGACCCGCTGGATCTTGATCAAACATCAGGATAATCTCATCGAATTTCAAGAGCCATTCAAGGTCTCTCTTGAAGACTTTCTTAGCTGACCCTGCACCATTAGGAAGGGACACTACAGGCCACTTACAATGCTGTACTTCTGCCAAGGACATAGCATCTATTTCGCCCTCGGTAATAACAAGCTTCTTACCAGAACCCCACAAGTGTTTTCCCCAGAGAGAACCACAGTCTCCTATGGTCCTAAAATCCTTGTTAGCCAAGCGAATCTTCTGACCTCCAGAGGGAAAGTGGGCTATTTGGGCAGGGGCTCCCTGATAGGTTCCGATGCTGTAGCCGTAATGTCTGCAAGTAGCTTCAGATATGGCCCTGTTGCTAAGAGCACCATAAGTTCTTGATTCTCCAGTTGAACTTTCACCCAGTTGTGATCTTCTTCCGCAGCCTTGACTAAAGCAGAAGGAGTGACCATCAGGGTAGGTAGCCTTATTGTCTCGTGATCCACAGGCCTCACATGGACCCATTGTTGGTTGTTCATTTGATGAGCTCCTCAATCCAGGTGGTTGGTATTGACTTGGTGCTGTATTGGAATCCATGTTTTCTACACCACTCTCCATAAGTCGTTTTGCTCCCCTTGTAAAGTTTTTGAT
>JAJFKH010000010.1 GCA_021773305.1 Gammaproteobacteria bacterium
ATTTCTGAACGAGAGCGTGTTCAACAACTATTATCCATCATGAATGATTTAATTCAGCTGCTAAATATTAAAAATCCTTCTACCTTTGAACAGGCAGCAATTCTTGTGGATAGTATGCGTTTAGGTGAAATTCAATTTCATATTACATTGATGCAAAAAAGACAGAATAAACTTGAAGGATTAAAAAAACAGGATAAAAATGTTAACTATGTTTTGGATGAATTTAATAAAATCCGCGATACCTTAGCCCATCCAGAAATCAATATTAACTTAACTTGTAATGCCTTCATTCAACAACAATTTTCTCTTCATAAAGAAAAGTTATATGATTTGCTGGCTCCTATGAATAAATCCGAACAAGCAGTTGACAACTATTATGAAGGATTAATCCATGATCTTCTTAATAAAGCCAATAAAAAAATAACGAGGAAAAACCACGCTTCTATATTGAAACAAAAATTCCAATTACTAAAAACACAATATCATGATATTTGCGATATATTTGATTGGGCAGAAAGTGAATTGCAGCCTAGATTCTTGACTTTACCCGATAATAAATCTCAGAGTAAGTGGAATAATTATCACGAAGCAAACAGTTCGCTAAGGGATTGTTTTAAAAAAACAAAGAAGGATAAGTTATCAGCAAAGAAAATCGAAAAACTTAACGCTTACCTAGATAAGGTAACCCTAGGTATCTTCCTAATTATTTACTACAGTTATCTTGAAATTGGCATATCTGATATTGAGGCAATTGAAAAAATATTCAGCACATATGGTTGCTGGCTGCAAAAATCATTGGAAGGATTGCATAATAAAAAAGAATATTGCCCTCTGATATATGCTGCTATGAATAGTTTCTCTATTAATCCTGAATTAACCTACCTCATGTTTAAAGTACAACAAAAAATTTATAAAAGAACAGATGCTAAGCCCAAGAACATTGAGGCCATTTATTTGCTTCATTTATTTGAAAGCATTAGAGAAAATTTCAAATCTAACATTTCACATAAGATGGAAATTTCACTAGGTTATTTTTTTGATGTTTTTTATATTGATTTGAATAAAATGCCTATTACACCAGACAACTTATTGCCTGGCCTTCTAATGGCCAATGTTTCGACAGAAATGTTAAGGATATTTCTTGAGAAATACCCTTTAGATGTTAATAGAATTTTCAAATTGACTCATAATGTAGATCAATGTATGAACCTCATCCCATTAAAAGATGGTTCAGAATATACATTTTTCACTTTAATTACGTTTCATATTGAGAAACTTGCTAAAGAAGGAGTGGATCAAATAAAATTAATTTTAGATTCTTCGGAATTTGATCCGTCAATAAAACTATACGCTGATTACAGTGAAACTAAGATGATATCGGAAGAAGATATTTTTTCCAGCTTAAGAATCAGGTTAGACAAGCCTTCTGATTTTTATTGTTACGACCTCCTTCTTCAAATATTATCAGCTCTTTTAACAAAGAAAGAAGATAAAATCGAACAGAGTTTTTTACACCAGCACTTGGATGAGTTATTTAAGCTATTTTTACTCGATTCCCATGAAGAAAATTTTCTGAATTATATAAAAAAATCAATAACAACCATTTTGTTACATGATGCTTTTCAACCCAATTATTGCTCAGAAGAACAAATGCATATTTTAAAATATGCATTCGTTGAAAGTTTTGAGCTGTATAAAATCACGTTGTTATCTTTTTTAAAGAGAGATCCATCAGCTAAGCTATTATTTGAACAACTAACTTTTGAAATACCTGTGTTTTCTGAGATTGATCTAAATCAAGTTGTTAAATTGGAACAAACAAACGTCAATACAGTAAAAAGAGTTAACAGCATTGCTAAGATAGTTAAAAAAAATCCGGAATTTTTTGTTGCTTATGATAAGCGTGTGACAGCATATTCTTCGGGTTTAAATTTAAAAACTTCAGCGAGTAAGCATTATCATTTTAATCCTGCTGGAAAGCTTGAAGTCGATGGAGTAATTTTGCAACAATTACCACAAAAATTTCATGCTGACTTTAATAAAATGTGTGCTCTTACTGATGAAGTCTATACAATAACTTCTGAATTATTAAAAGTTACTGAGCAACTTCCAAAAGTAATTGAAAAACAAAAAGGTATAGATTCTAATCCAAAACTACATGAATTATTTACTCAAAAGATTCAAGCTCTAGAGGAAAAACAACAGGAGTTACCTAAAAAATTATATTCTATCTTAGCTATGCCAGGGTTTGAACCTGAAGTTCAGCCAACGGAAAAAATAGCTATGATCAATCCATCAATCTAAAATAGTCAAATAAGCAAATTTTTCTGATGCGCTTACCACAATAGGATGGGGGCTGCTTGTGGTAAAATCAATATTTTCTATTTTGCAAAAATTGGTGTAATAACTTAATTTTTTGTGTATATCGTAAGAAAATTGAATAGTATCTTCACCTTCTGCTTGGACGATAATCTTGGCTGTTGCGTTGCCTCGGGTACCGGATCCGGAATAGGTTTGAAAACTGTGCCTACCTTGGGGTAAAATTTCATCGCCAACTTTTATATTTGTTACGGATGTATTGTTTTCTATCTCAATATCTTTGATTTGAAATATTTTATTAGAATAGTTCACAATTCTAAACTCAAATCCGTCACAAGCGCTTGAGAATGCCGTAGTCATACTAAACAGTAGAGCGCAGAAAATTGTAAAACGTATCGTCAGTTTCATGGGGATATGCTCCTTAGGCTACCTATTGCTAAAATTCTAATACCTGGAGTTGTTTTTGTCAAAATAGCCTTAAGATCTGCTCCGGGTACTAATAATAATGGCACCAATAATACAGGTAACTCCAAGCCATTGTACCCACATCAGACTTTCGCCTAGGAATATCATGGCAATAATAATCGTTGATATTGGCATGGTTGCGGTCATTAGGGCGCAATTAGCTCCCGAGACATTTTTGCATCCTTTACTCCAAAAACTAAAAAATAACGCTGATGCCATACCAATAATAGCAATAACACCCCACTCTTTGAGCTGAATGGCTTGTAGGGTTGATTTATCCGTAGTAGCAATCGCAAGGGGCAGGAGCAATGCCATATTAATACAATTTAGAATACAAGATTGTAATGTAATCGGGATTTTTATAGTTCTTAATTTTACAAGAATGTAGTAAGTGGCTTCAGGGAGGAGAGCGATTAAAATAATAAAATCACCGAATAGGTTATTACTGTTGTCAAAAGGCTTTGCGGCATTAATGACAACCACACCAAGCACTGCAAAAAAAATCGATAAGTACTTATTTTTACTTAACTTTTCTTTCAATACAAAATAGCTTAATAGGGCAATGAGGGCAGGTAGGGTACTTGCTATCACACTAGCAACACTTGCGCTGGTATAATGTAGCCCCGTGTAAAGAAACACATTGAATAGAAAACCTGCTGTAACACCCTGGAGAAAGAGTAGGATCCAGTCTGTTTGAGAGAGTTCTTTAAGAGATTTAAGCATTTTTGGTTTTGTAGCGACGGTGACGAGTAGAAAAAAGGTTGCGAAGATAAATCGCATTTCTAATAGTAAAAATACAGGAATTTTATCGATAATGGATTTGGATGCCACAATATTCACTGAGACCATGGCTTGAGAGAGGAATAAAAACAGATAACTTAGCAAGATTGTTTTATTTATGCGCGAACTCATTGTGTCTTTCTCATCTCTCTATCACTCCAGCAACTTGTTCATTATAGCCAATTTTTTTAGCTAATACTTTTAGCTAATACATAGACAATCGTACGCTTTCTCATATATGATTACCATTCTCTTGGGGAGCCTAGTGCAATAGGCTGAGAATTGTGTGATTTCAGTGCTTGTCTGAAATCGGCTATCACTACACATAAACCCATAGAACCTGAAACGATTCGTATCGTCGGAGGGAAGAGGGCTGACAAACTTTGTCCACAAATCCTCCTTTTTAGACTGAATAAGGAGACCTTAGTGGACAACATTAGCACAGAAGATACTTCAAAAATTACTCGCCAACCCCTACCAAACGCCAAAAAGATTTATGTTTCAGGGAAAACCCATCCTTTTATTCGCGTTCCTATGCGTGAAATTAGTTTAACAGATGGCTCTACGATGACAGTATATGATACTTCAGGGCCTTATACGGATCCTGATGTAGATATTGATGTAGAGAAAGGCTTAGAAGGGCTACGAAGCCCTTGGATTGATAGCCGAGGTGATACGGAAGACTATACTCCAAGGCAAGTGACGGCCACAGACAATGGTATGAGGCGCTTTGATAGCTCTCAGATTAAGCCCGGATTGTTAAGACAGCCTCGTCGTGCCAAAAAAGGCAAAAATGTCACACAGCTACATTATGCCAGACGGGGCATTATCACCCCAGAAATGGAATATATCGCTATTCGGGAAAATCACTATCTAGAGCAGGCAAAAGGTGGGGAAACAGATCCAGCACGGGAAGCACGCCTTGCCGGAAATGCCTTTGGCGCGCAATTGCCAAATGAAATCACCCCAGAATTTGTTCGAGATGAAGTGGCCAAAGGAAGGGCTATTATCCCTTGTAATATTAATCACCCAGAAATAGAACCAATGATTATCGGGCGCAATTTTCTTGTTAAGATCAATGCGAATATTGGTAATTCAGCGGTAACATCCTCCATAGCAGAAGAAGTGGAAAAACTCGTTTGGTCAACCCGATGGGGCGCGGATACTGTGATGGATTTATCAACGGGGAAAAATATCCATACTACCCGGGATTACATTATTCGAAATGCATCTGTACCCATTGGCACAGTCCCTGTTTATCAAGCCTTAGAAAAAGTGGGCGGTGTTGCTGAAGACTTAACTTGGGACATCTTTCGCGATACATTAATTGAGCAAGCAGAGCAGGGGGTTGATTATTTCACTCTTCATGCAGGTGTGCTCTTGCGTTATGTTCCCATGACAGCAAATCGTGTGACAGGTATTGTTTCTCGAGGAGGCTCTATCCATGCGAAATGGTGTATTGCCCATCATAAAGAAAATTTTCTCTATACTCACTTTGAAGAAATATGTGAAATTATGGCAGCTTACGATATTTCTTTTTCCTTAGGTGATGGCCTGCGACCAGGATCCCTTGCAGATGCTAATGATGAAGCTCAATTTTCTGAACTAGAAACTTTGGGTGAACTCACAAAAATTGCTTGGAAGCATGATGTGCAGGTAATGATTGAAGGGCCAGGACATGTGCCCATGCATTTAATTAAAGAAAATATGGATAAACAATTGGCGTGTTGTGATGAAGCACCGTTTTATACCCTAGGGCCACTGACCACAGACATTGCTCCAGGCTATGACCATATAACCAGTGGCATAGGCGCTGCAATGATTGGTTGGTATGGATGTGCTATGTTATGCTACGTGACTCCCAAAGAGCATCTGGGGCTACCCAACCGAGATGATGTAAAAACAGGGGTCATCACCTATAAACTTGCAGCCCATGCAGCGGATATTGCAAAAGGGCATCCTGGTGCGAGATACCATGATGATATGCTCTCAAAAGCACGTTTTGAATTTCGTTGGGAAGATCAATTCAACCTATCATTAGATCCTGATACAGCTAAATCTTTTCACGATGAAACCTTGCCAAAAGATTCGGCAAAAGTTGCTCACTTTTGTTCTATGTGCGGCCCTAAATTCTGCTCTATGAAAATCACTCAAGAAGTCAGAGAATATGCTGCAAAACAAAAAATGGAAGTAAATGAAGCCGTAGAACAGGGTATGAAAGATAAATCTAAAGAATTCAAAAAATCAGGCTCTGAAGTGTATGTGGAGCAGCCTTTGTGAAAATTGGTATTGCAGGAGCAGGTTTGGTAGGGCGTTTAGCCACTTACTATCTGCAAAAGCGAGACTGTGATGTCACTCTATTTGAAGGGGAAACAGGATCTTCTGGTGTTGGAAGAATTGCCGCAGGCATGGTTGCACCCTATTCAGAATATGACATACCCACTAAGGATTTGCTAGGGCTAGGACTCACTTCTCTTGAATGCTGGAACGATATTGCAAAAGGATTAAACACACCATCTCTTTATAGTTTATTCGGGAGTCTAACCGTTGCATTCAGACAAGATCATGGAGAGCTTTCCCATCTAAAACGGCGGCTCGATACTGTGTCTGATACTATTTCACTACTTGATTCTGAGCAGATTCAGCAAGTCGAAACTGAAATCAGCCGCTCCGATCTTCAAGGCTTTTTTTTAAAAGATGAGGGGCATGTGAATGTTCCTGAGTTTTACTTGCAAACAGACAAATTATTGAATAAAAAAAACTGCCTCATCCCTGAATCAGCTATATCCATAGCGCCGAAGCAGATCAAAACAAAAAATAAAAACCACCCATTTGATTGGACGATAGACTGTCGGGGTTTAGGTGCTAAAGATGTATTTCCTCAATTACGAGGGGTGAGAGGGGAGTTAATTGTTCTTCATGCCCCAGAAGTGAATATTACAAGGCCCCTTCGATTTTTACATCCTCGATACCCTCTGTATCTTGTGCCTCGCCCGAATAATTATTATATCCTGGGGGCAAGCACTGTTGAGAGTGAAGATAGCAACCCCATCACTGTAAAAACAGCCCTAGAGTTACTCACTGCTGTTTACAGTTTACATTCCGGTTTTTCTGAAGCAAGAATTGTTGAAACAAGAGTGGGGTGCCGCCCAGCATTTCCTAATAACAAACCCCACATAGAATATCAACCGGGATTAGTTCGTATCAATGGTCTTTATCGTAATGGATATTTATTAGCACCCGCGCTAGTCAAAGAAATGGTTGATGTTATTTGTTCTGGGACTCAATTAATTAAACACAAATTTATTTGGACGGTACATTCATGATAAAAGTAAAACTAAATGGTCATTGGATCTCAGTGAAGGCATGCCCGTTGACGGAAGCACTTGAAGAATGGGGTTATCAAAGCGAAACCTTTGCCATAGCCATTAATCATGAATTTGTTCCCCAAAGTTGCTATCAAAATCATCAATTGCAAGAAGGTGATGCTCTGGAAATTCTATCGCCTATGCAGGGAGGTTAAGATGTTAACTATTGGCGATAAAACATTGACAAGTCGTTTGCTATTAGGAACCGCTCAATATCCTTCCCTAGAGGAATTACAGCATGCCGTAACAGCATCTGGCACAGAGATTTTAACGGTATCACTACGTCGTCAAGCAGCTGCTCAAGAAAAAAGTGAAACATTTTGGCATTACATAAAAAATCTAGGCTGCCATATTTTACCTAATACAGCGGGTTGTCATCAAGCACAAGAGGCAGTGACTATTGCAAATATGTCTCGGGAAATTTTTCAAACAAACTGGATAAAATTAGAAGTCATTGGCGATGACTATAATTTACAACCGGATCCCATTGAACTCTTGACTGCTGCAAAATTGCTCGCTCAAGATGGCTTTGATGTGTTTGCCTATTGCACAGAAGATTTGGTGCTTTGTAAACGATTACTTGCTTGTGGTGTAAAAGTTTTAATGCCTTGGGGATCGCCTATTGGCTCTGGAAAGGGCTTAGTGAACCCCTATGGATTGCAAATATTAAGAGAGCGTATTTCCGATGCTATTCTTTTTGTGGATGCAGGCATTGGATTACCATCTCATGCGGCCCAAGCAATGGAAATGGGGTATGATGGAGTTTTATTAAATAGTGCCGTAGCTTATGCAGATTCTCCGCGTCTTATGGCAGAAGCCTTTAAATATAGTGTGATGAGTGGTCGCTTAGCCTTTGAAGCAGGGAAAATGCCGGTAAGAGAATTTGCAAAGCCGAGCACGCCAACCATTGATCAACCTTTTTGGTCAGAGAACCTCGGATGAATATGAATTTTCCAAGCTGTGGGGATCAATCTATTGGTATTTATCCTATTATTAACTCTGTTGCTTGGATGGAGCGATTATTACCTCTTGGAATTAACAGTATTCAATTGAGAATAAAAGACAAGCCCTTGGGTTTTGTTGAACAGCAAATTCAAGAGGCAACGCTGTTAGCGAAAAAATACCATGCAAGACTTTTTGTTAACGATTATTGGCAATTAGCGATTAAATACGATACTTATGGCGTACACCTTGGCCAAGAAGACTTAGCGTTTGCAGATTGTGAGGCAATGGCGAAAGCTAACTTGCGCTTAGGGATCAGTAGCCATTCTCAAGAAGAGATGGAAAAAGCACTGCATGTTAAACCAAGCTATGTGGCTTTTGGCCCCATTTATAACACAGATTCAAAGCAAATTGCCTTTGCCCCAAAGGGAATAGAGCAGTTGCGTTATTATAAACAATCTATTAAATTTCCTTTAGTTGCTATTGGTGGAATAACCTTAGAACGATTGAGTCAAGTACTCACAACCGGCGTAGATGGTATCGCTATGATAGCTTCTATCGCAGAAGCTGAAAATCCAGAGTTGGCCACAAAAACTATGCTAGAAATTTTTGAAAATCATACTATCGAAGGCGGCAAACTATGACAGAACTCTATTCCCGCTATCAACGGCACCTATCGCTCCCTGCTTTTGACAAAACCCACCAAGATAAATTACACCAAGCAAAAATTTTATGCGTGGGGCTTGGCGGGCTAGGTTGCCCCGCCTTATTGTATTTGGCTGGAGCAGGGATTGGTATGATTGGTATTATGGATGATGACCTTGTAGATTTAAGCAACTTACAACGGCAAATTATTTATCGAGAAAATGATATTGGAAAGAAAAAAGTCGATGTTGTTAGGAAAAATTTAGCCTCATATAATTCAGAAGTCAATATCATCCCCTATGATGAAAAACTTAACGCAAACAACGCATTATCTATTCTAAGGGAGTATGATATAATCATCGATGGTAGCGATAACTTTGCTACTCGATATATATTAAGTGATGCAACTTTTCAATTGAAAAAGCCTCTTGTTTGTGCGAGTGTTTTTCAATTTTCAGGTCAATGTATGGTATTTTCAGGGCAAGCAGGGCCTTGTTATCGATGCATTTTCCCGTCAATGCCTACAGGATTAAATTGCAGTGAAGCGGGTGTGTTAGGGGTTGTACCTGGTTTGATGGGGGTCATCCAAGCCAATGAAGTTATAAAACTAATTACCCAAATAGGAAAGTCTCTTATGAACCAAATGCTAGTGCTCAATGCACTGTCCATGGAGGTTCAAAAAATACAGTTAATATCAGATCCGGAGTGTATTATGTGTTCTAAAAAAACATCGTTTAATCAATTACATAAAAACATTGAAAATATTCAATGTGAAACATTTATCCAAATGAAAAAAGATGATAAGCCATTTTTTCTATTGGATGTTCGAACCCTCGAAGAATACGCGGATTACAATATCGGTGGCCTTAATATTCCTCTTGCTGAATTAGACACTCGGCACGATGAAATCAAGACAGAATATGATATTATCGTCTGTTGTGCAGCAGGTGGTAGAAGTCTTGTGGCATGTGAACTATTAATAAATTCGGGTATTACAAACGTAAAAAACCTCGTCGGTGGTTTAAATGCTTATCGAGAGGAAGAGTCAAATGCTTTATAAGAATAAAGCAAAGCTGATTTCAAAATGCTGATCTCCTTACGTATCGCGATTTATTCCTGAGGGTTCGACGTGAATTTCCCAGCTCATCTAAGTTTTCCTGGATTATTACAACATACAATTTTTGTTCATGAAGAAAATTTCTTTCCCCTCGGAAAATTTTCACCATAAATTAACATTAGGAGCCCCTTACTCATTAAATCGATTTAGCAGCCCTTGATAGGCATCGATGCGCCTGTCACGAAAAAACGGCCAAATTTGTCGAACTAATTCACTTTTTTGAAGATCAATATTGGCAGCAACAACACCTTCAAAATCGCTGTCAGTATTATTTGCAATTATTTCACCTTGAGGGCCTGCAATGAAACTGTTTCCCCAAAATTCAATCCCTGTGGTTTTATTGGTTGGATCTTCTTCAAATCCAGTTCTATTACAAGCGATCACAGGGATCCCATTTGCAATAGCATGGCTTTGTTGGATGATTGACCAAGAATCTAATTGACGCTTTTTTTCATCTATTGGATCCGCAGGGTTCCAACCGATTGCTGTGGGATAAATCAGCATATCTGCACCGGCTAAAGCCATTAGCCGAGCTGCTTCGGGAAACCATTGATCCCAACAGACTAATACACCAAGACTTCCAAAGCGAGTTTTTATCGGAGAAAATCCTAAGTCACCGGGCGTGAAATAAAATTTTTCTTGGAAAGCAGGATCATCAGGAATATGCATTTTTCGATACATACCAACAGGCTCTTCTTTACCATCAAAAACTACCGCTGTATTATGATAAATACCCGCAGCCCGTCTTTCAAAAACAGATCCCACAATGACAATATTGTATTTTTTTGCAAGCTTTCCTAAAAACTGAGTTGTTTCTCCTGGGATAGATTCTGCTGCTTGAAAATTTTCAACAGCTTCCGTTTGGCAGAAATAAAGTGTGCTATGTAACTCTTGCAATACAATAAGATCCGCTCCATCTTTGGCTGCCTGGTGGATAAATCCTTCTGTTTTTTTAAAATTAGCTGCTTTATCGTGACTACAAGATTGTTGAATAAGACTCACTTTCATTGTTCGAAAACTCCAGCTAGGATTTGCATGGTAATGCAATGAATACTACCATGTTGCTCAATGAGTGGCAATGAATTGATCGCTTTCATTTGCCGATCAGCAAAGCAGTCCTGAATAAGTGAAATCGCTTCCTCATCATTTGAATCACTGTAAGTAGGGATAATAACTTCTTGATTTGTAATTAAAAAATTGGCATATGTTGCGGGAAGTGGATGTCCGTCTGCGGCAAAAATCGATCGGGGAGATGGAAGCTTAACAATATCAAACTGAAAAGGAGTTAATTGATCATACACTTCTGGTACTGCACAAATAAGATTTTCATTACAAAACCGCGCCAGAGTATCAATATGCCCATCGGTATCATCCCCAGGTAGTTGCCCCTCTAACCAGATAACTTGTTTTAGAGAAAATGTTTTTTTTAAATAATTTTCAATTTTTGACTTATTACCATTACTACTTCGTTGGGATGTTAAGAGGCAGTTGGACGTAGTCAGCAAGATCCCAGCACCGTTGCTTTCGATACTGCCTCCCTCTAAAATAAAATCATGCTCTCTGTAATTGTTTTTTTTAAAGCAAGGTTCTTGCACCAATTGTTTTGTGACAGCATTATCTCGTGCATGGGTAAATTTTTCTCCCCAGCCATTGAATTGAAAATCTTCTATTTGCAGATCTTCTCCATGGGATGTCACAATAGGCCCATAGTCACGACACCAGGTATCATTGGTTTGAATAATAAAATAAAAAACATTGTCAATACAGCAGTGTCTCAATAATTTTTTTACATGATGAAGTAATTCCTCGGTGTGACAAATAATATAAATATGTTGGTATTCACTCACACTACTAACTAACTCGATATAGACTGTTTCAACTTCAGGGAGATTATCCCTCCAATCAGTTTCGCTATGTGGCCAAGTCAGTAATATACCATCTTGTTTTGACCATTCAGAAAGTAACATAAATTCACCTATTTTTTTGATATGCTAGAGCCACTTTAGAGCCATTTTCTCGATCCAGTTGTTTGATAATGTAATTTCCAGCCTTAATTATTTTTTCTAAATCAACCCCTGTTTTTATATTCAGTCCTTGCAATAAATATAAGACATCTTCCGTCGCCACATTGCCGGAGGCACCATTGGCATAAGGGCAGCCGCCTAATCCAGCTGTTGAACTATCAATAACTGAAATGCCTTCTAGCAAACTGGCGTAAATATTACCGATAGCTTGTCCATAAGTATCATGAAAATGCACTGCAATGCTATCTAACGATATTCTTTTTGATAAAATTCGTAATAATTTTCGAACTTCCTCAGGGGTTGCAACACCAATGGTATCGCCAAGGGATACTTCATAACACCCCATATCTAATAAACGTTTCACTAGGTTAGAAACAACTTCAGGAGCGACTTTTCCTTCATAAGGACAAGCAAAACAGCAAGACAAGTAGCCTCTAATTCGAATGCCAAGTTCTATTGCTTTTTGACATACTACTTCATAATTCAAAAAACTTTTTTCAATGTCGCAATTGATGTTTTTTTGACAAAAACTATCTGTTGTTCCAGTGAAAATACTAATTTCTTTACAACCAGCAGCAATGGCATTGATAAGTCCCCGCTCATTAGGAACCAGTACACCATAGGTAATAGCCGACGAATGGGGTAAATTTATGATAATTTCCTGAGTGTTTTCCATTTGCGGCACTTTATCAGGTGAAACAAAGCTACCTGCTTCAATATAACTTAACCCACTTTCCGATAATTTTTTAATAAATGTCAGTTTCGTCTCAAGAGATAAGCTTTTTTTTTCATTTTGTAATCCATCTCTAGGCCCTACTTCAACAAGTTTAACCGTTTTAGGTAATGGCACAAAAAAATTCCTTATTCATTTGCTTCAAATTCAATGAGTTGAACACCTTCTTTCACTAAATCCCCTTGCTTGTAATGAATTTTCTTTACCGTGCCTTTACTTGGAGCATATAGAGTATGTTCCATTTTCATGGCTTCAATAATGAGAAGGGGGGTTCCTTTATCAACTTCTTTTTTTGCATCAACTAATACTGAAACTACGGTTCCTGGCATAGGCGAGGTTAAGTTTCCAATTAAATCATCTGAGCCACGATTAATCGATTCTAACGTTTGAATACTCAGACAATAATGCAAATTATGGCCAAAAACAGTAATTTCATTATTGTCGCGAATCACAGTAGTTTGATACTTTTGATGATTAATCGTTGCGTCTAATTGAGTCGTTGTTGTTAATCTACCACTAACCGCATAGTTTGCACCGTTGCATTCGAGTTGATAATTATTTTCTTTGGCAAGGCAATAAATTAATTGAGCCTGACCATCCATGAACAATTCAATCTCTTGTGATGGTTCAAGGTTAAGACGCCATTGATTTGTTTTTCCCCAGGGTGAATATTTATCATCTCCGGGGTGAAGTTTATTGTCTTTGCCTTGGTTCAGCAATAAATACAGTGCACCTAAGCAGAGTAGAATACCTCTATCGACCTCTTGCTTTGCAAGCAGTTCATCATGATGTTGCTCGACAAAATTTGTTGTAATGTTTCCTGTTTGATAATCCGATATTTGATAAATTTTCTTTAAAAATGGAATGTTTGTTTTTAGTCCGACAATCTGAGTTTCCCAAAGTGCTTTTTGAAGTCGAACGATTGCCTTAGATCTATCTTTATCCCAAACAATGAGCTTGGCTATCATGGGATCATAATAAGGCGAGATTTCATCACTTTCGGTTATTCCGCTATCGATTCTTACATGTTTATTTTCAACAGGGTAAGCAAGATGAACGAGTTTACCAATGCTGGGTAAAAAACCACCATAAGGATCTTCTGCATAAATCCTCACTTCAATGGCATGACCAGATAATGTCAACTGTTCTTGTGTGAGCGGCAGAGTTTCTCCATTGGCAATTAGCAATTGCCATTGCACAAGATCAATGCCTGTTATCATCTCAGTAATAGGGTGCTCAACTTGGAGACGAGTATTCATTTCCATGAAATAAAAATTTTGTTCTTCATCTAAAAGAAATTCAACAGTTCCTGCACCCAAATAATCAACAGACTGAGCAACTGCTATCGCAGCTTTCCCCATTTCGCTTCGTAGTTCTGCTGAAATACCAATGGCAGGTGCTTCTTCTAATATTTTTTGATGACGGCGCTGTATAGAACAGTCTCTTTCAAAAAGATAGACATAATTGCCATGATCATCAGCAAAAATTTGTATTTCAATATGACGAGGGTTTTGTACCAATTTTTCAATAATAAAAGTATCATCTGCGAAACTGGCTAGTGCTTCTCGCTTGGCTGATGCTAAGGCAGAAGAAAAATTTTTAGGATCATCCACAACACGCATGCCTTTGCCACCGCCACCTGCTGCTGCTTTTAGTAATACAGGATAACCAATATTTTCTGCCTGTTGTTGGAGAAAAGTAGGTTCTTGATTAGAACCATGGTAACCCGGTGTTAATGGTGTGTTTTTTCCTTCAAGTAATTGTTTTGCTTTGGCTTTATCTCCCATTGCTAAAATGCTAGCACTCGATGGCCCAATGAAAGTGATATTGTTTTTTTCACACACATTGGCAAATTCTGGTGACTCACTTAAAAACCCATAGCCAGGATGTATTGCTTCGCAACGAGATTGTTTTGCAACATTAATAATACGCTCGCCTTGCAAATAGCTTTCACTGCTGGGTGATTCACCGATAAAATAGGCTTCATCAGCTAATTTTACATGGAGAGCATGCTCATCCGCAGTGGAATAAATCGCGACACATTGGATCCCCATTTGCTGAGCTGAGCGAATAATTCGACAGGCTATTTCACCACGATTAGCAATTAATATTTTATTAAACATAGCTTCACTTTATTATCCAGTGAGGTTTTCGCTTAGTTAAGAATGCCTTCAAGCCTTCTTGACCTTCTTCAGATACACGCAATTTTGCAATCAATTGACTTGTTTCATCACGAACAGAAGTATCGATATCATTGCTTTGCAAAGCAAAAATGAGGGATTTTGCTGCTATCACGGCTTGAGGGCCATTTTTTAAAATTTCAAGGGATATTTCAGAGACTCTATTTTCAATGTCATAGAGAGGTGAAATTTCATGTATGAGATTTATTTCAAGCGCTTGTTGGCTAGTAAAGCGTTCCCCTGTGAGAAAATAGCGTCGGGCTGCTCTTTCACCAATAGCATTTATGACAAAAGGGCTAATGACCGCAGGAATAATACCAAGCTTGACTTCTGAAAAGCAAAATTCGCAATGTTCTATTGCAACAGCAATGTCACAACAAGCAATTAACCCAATGCCGCCACCGAAAGCAGCGCCCTGTATTTCAGCAATAGTAGGTTTTGATAAGGTATTTAATTGATGCAGCATATTTGATAATTGCTGAGCATCTTCGATGTTTTCTTTTTCTGTGTAACCCACCATCCGTTGCATCCAATTAAGATCGGCTCCTGCGGAAAAGCTTTTGCCTTGGGCTTTAAGAATGACCACTTTGGCTTTAGTGCTGCAATTTACTCGATCTAAAAGTTCACTCAATGCTGTAATGAATTTCTCATCGAAGGCATTATGAACATCCGGTCGATTTAGAGTTATTGTCACAATACCTTTGTCATCCATCTGGTACAATATAGGTTCGTTTTCCATAGCGTTTTCCAATACTACATCCGAAAGATAGGAGCGTTACTCGATTCAATAGGCGCATTTAAACTTGCTGAAAGACCTAAGCTGAGTACTAACCGTGTATCTAATGGATCAATGACACCATCATCCCATAACCTTGCACTTGCATAATAGGGATGTCCCTGTTGTTCATACTTTTCTAGAATAGGTTGTTTGAAATTATTTTCTTCTTCAATCTCCCATTCGCCACCGGATTTTTCTATTTGATCTCGTTTTACGGTAGCTAAAACATTTGCTGCTTGTTCACCACCCATCACGGAAATCCTTGCATTTGGCCACATCCAGACAAAGCGTGAATTAAATGCTCTACCACACATGCCATAATTTCCTGCACCAAAACTACCGCCAACAATCACCGTAAATTTAGGTACTTGTGCACAACTGACAGCCGTTACCATTTTGGCACCATGTCTTGCAATACCTTCAGCTTCATATTTGCTTCCAACCATAAATCCGGTAATATTTTGTAAAAATACTAATGGTATTTTCCGTTGGCAACATAGCTCGATGAAATGAGTTCCTTTTAATGCAGATTCTGAAAATAAAATACCATTATTTGCAATAATACCTACAGGATACCCATGGATATGGGAAAATCCGCATATGAGGGTTGTACCATATAGGGCTTTGAATTCATCAAACTCCGAGCCATCTACAATCCGCGCAATAATTTCTCTAACATCGTAAGGTTTTTTGGGATCTTTACTCACAATGCCGTAGAGTTCTTTGGGATCACAGCGAGGTTCTTTAGGCTCTTGAATAGCTAATGCTATTTGTTTTTTGCGATTTAGGTATTTAATGGATTGTCTTGCTAATAGTAAAGCATGATCATCATCATCAGCGTAGTGATCGGCTACTCCAGAAGTTCGACAATGAACATCCGCGCCGCCTAATGCTTCAGCACTAATGTTTTCTCCGGTTGCAGCTTTGACAAGAGGAGGGCCGCCTAAAAATATAGTGCCTTGATTTCTCACAATAATAGCTTCATCAGACATTGCTGGGACATACGCACCTCCTGCGGTGCAGGATCCCATAACAACAGCAATTTGTGGAATATTTTGTTGAGACATTTTTGCTTGATTATAAAAAATTCTACCGAAATGTTCTTTATCAGGAAAGACTTCATCCTGCATTGGCAAAAAAGCTCCCCCTGAGTCAACAAGGTACACACAAGGCAAATTATTTTGCACAGCAATTTCTTGAGCGCGAAGGTGTTTTTTTACGGTCAATGGAAAATAGGTTCCGCCTTTTACCGTAGGATCATTGGCAATAATGACACATTCTTGGCCCATTACACTACCAATGCCAGTTAAAATACCCGCAGCAGGCACTTCACTTTCATAGACCCCTTCTGCTGCCAGTTGACTAAATTCAAGAAAGGGCGTACCCGAATCGAGTAATTTGTTGATCCTATCCCGGGGCAATAACTTGCCTCGTTCTATATGTTTATTTCTATATTTTTCATTACCGCCTAAGGAAATAAACGCTATTTTTTCTTTTAAATTGGCAACTAACTCATTCAGTGCTTTATGATTTTCTTGAAAAATTGGATCTTGAGGATTCAGTGCAGAACACAGTATGGCCATATTAATTTTCCATTTCAATAGCAACAGCCGTTGCTTCACCACCGCCAATGCACAATGCAGCAACACCCTTGCGTAAATTATTTTGTTGCAGTGAATTTATCAGAGTAACAATAATTCTTGCTCCTGAAGCACCAATAGGGTGACCTAATGCACAAGCGCCTCCATGAATATTGACTTTTTCTTCAGGCAGTTTCAAATCATGCATCGCTGCCATGGTGACCACAGCAAAGGCTTCATTAATTTCAAAAAGATCGACGTCATGACATTCCCAGCCTGCCTTACCAAGCACTTTTTCAATGGCCACAACTGGTGCTGTGGTAAACCATGCAGGTTCTTGTGCATGAGTGCTATGTGAAATTAGCGTAGCAATCGGGGTTAAGTTGTTTTTTTCAGCAACAGAACGTCTTGTCAGTAACAGAGTCGCGGCTCCATCAGAAATAGAGCTGGAATTTGCTGCAGTCACCGTACCTTCTTTTTTAAATGCTGGACGCAGGTTGGGAATTTTATCGATTTTTCCGTTGCCTGGGCCTTCATCCATATCGACAACGATTTTACCTTTTCGTGTTTCTATAGTAATCGGGGTAATTTCTGCTGTAAAATTTCCATTGTCGATGGCTTTTTGTGCTTTGCTGAGAGAGTTAATCGCAAATTGATCTTGTTGCTCACGACTAAATCCATACTTCTCTGCGGTGGCTTCAGCAAAAACGCCCATTAATTTTCCTTTGTCATAGGCATCTTCTAAGCCATCTAGAAACATGTGGTCAATGAGTTCACCATGACCTAAGCGATAGCCGCTTCTGGCTTTTGGCAGCAAATAGGGAGCATGGGTCATGCTTTCCATACCACCAGCCAAAATAATATTACCATTTTCTGCTACCAGTAAATCATGGGCTAACATCACTGCTTTCATACCAGAACCACACATTTTATTGATAGTTGTACAACCTACATTTTGGGGAATATTTGCCCCTAAAGCCGCTTGTCTTCCGGGAGCTTGACCGATTCCTGCGGATAGTACACAACCCAGCAAGACTTCATCAATATTATCTGCCGGTAAATTTGCTTGAGCTAAGCACCCAGAAATAGTGGATGAGGCAATTTGTGGTGCCGTTAAAGGACTGAGTCCCCCCTGGAAACCTCCTATAGGAGAGCGGCTAAAACCAACGATGACAATAGGATCGTTTTTCATTGTATTTTCCCTTATTCTGTTTCGTTAAATAATTCTCGACCAATGAGCATCCGGCGAATTTCTGATGTACCTGCGCCAATTTCATAGAGTTTCGCGTCTCTTAATAGCCTGCCCGTAGGATATTCATTAATGTAACCGTTACCACCTAAACACTGTATGGCTTCAAGTGCCATCTGAGTCGCATGCTCAGAGTTATAAAGGATCACACCTGCTGCATCTTTACGAGTTGTTTTTTTGCGATCGCAGGCTTTAGCAACGGCGTAGAGATAGGAACGACAAGCATTTAACGTGGTATACATATCCGCGAGCTTTCCTTGCATGAGTTGAAATTTACCAATAGCTTGGCCAAATTGCTCACGCTCGTGGACATAAGGCAGCACTACATCCAAACAGGCTTGCATAATGCCCAGGGGGCCGGCTGCTAAAATAACACGTTCATAGTCCAAACCCGACATAAGTACCTTTGCGCCTTCGCCAAGTTCACCCAAAATATTTTCCTCAGGCACTTCACAATCTTGAAAAACTAATTCGCAGGTATTAGAACCTCGCATTCCAAGCTTATCAAGTTTTTGCGCTGTCGAGTAACCGGAGAAATCTTTTTCTACGATAAAGGCTGTGATCCCCTTTGAACCTGCTTCTTTATCGGTTTTTGCATAAACCACCAAGGTGCTTGCTTCCGGCCCATTGGTGATCCACATTTTATTACCGTTGAGAATATATTTATCGCCCTTTTTAATGGCAACACAATTCATGCTGATAACATCCGAGCCAGAACCCGGTTCACTCATCGCTAAGGCACCTACTTTTTCCCCAGTCAATAATGAGGGTAGATAGTGCTTTTTTTGTTCGTCTGAACCGTTGAGTTTGATTTGATTCACGCAAAGATTGGAGTGAGCGCCGTAGCTTAACCCTACTGAGGCCGATGCACGGCTAATCTCTTCCATGACAACCACATGTTCTAGGTATCCCATACCCGCGCCGCCATAGGCTTCTTCTACCGTGATCCCAAGTAATCCTAACTCACCAAATTTTAGCCATAGATCTTGAGGAAACTCATTATTGTGATCAATTTCTTCTGCTCGTGGAGCAATGACTTCTCTGGAAAATTGTTGAACGGTTTTCCGAAGAATATTAACAGTTTCTCCTAAGTCAAAGTCCAGAGTCGAAAACATATGTATTTCCCTATTTACTAAACTTAGGGTAGACTATCGTGTATTGGTTCGAGGGTAAAGTAATTAAGTTGGTTTTAAGATGGTCATTTTTTTTAAACTAAATTATGTTTTATAGAATAGTTTCCAAAATTTTGTTTTTATTACCTGAAGAATTATCCCACGCTATCGTACTAATTTCTCTCAAATGCCTTTATAAACTACACTTGCTACCCCAAAAACTTTTTATTGCAAAAAAACCTACAGATTTACTTGGTTTGTCATTTCCAAATCCTGTAGGACTTGCAGCTGGATTAGACAAAAATGCTGATTACGTGGAGGAACTCTCTTGTCTTGGTTTTGGTTTTATTGAAGTCGGCACGGTGACACCAAAACCTCAAGCAGGAAACAAAAAACCACGATTATTTCGTCTGTTGAAAAAAAAAGCTCTCATTAATCGCATGGGCTTCAACAACAAAGGGGTGGATTACCTGGTTGAACGATTAAAATCAACAAAATACCGAGGGATTATCGGAGTCAATATTGGCAAAAATGCAGCAACAGCAAACGAAAATGCTTTACAAGATTATCAAATTTGCATGAATAAAGTATATCTTTATGCTGATTATATTGTTATCAATATTTCTTCCCCCAATACCCCTGGTCTTAGAGAGCTTCAACAGGGAGATTATTTTGATAATCTTTTGCACGAACTAAAAAAGCAGCAGGTAGAGCTGGCAACTCAATACGCTAAAACCGTACCATTATTAGTCAAAGTGGCTCCGGATTTAGCCGACGCCGAAATAGAAACCATGGCTCGTGCTTTGGTCGCTCATCAGATGGACGGTTTAATTGCAACCAATACAGCCCTTTTTCGTGATGAAGTTAGGGATCATCCCCTGGCTTCAGAAGCAGGTGGCTTAAGTGGAAAGCCGATATTCCAAAAAGCCCTCCATGTACAACAGCAATTTAGCAATCATTTGCCCCAGGATTTTCCCATTATCGCTGTTGGGGGGATCCATAGCGCAGGTGGTGCCAAACAAAAACTTGAATTTGGCGCAAAACTCGTGCAAATTTACACAGGGTTGATTTATCAAGGCCCTACATTAGTGGAAGATATTTTTAAAGGGATAGAAGATGAAAAGTCTAAAGCATTTATTTGAAAATAATTTAACCTGGGCCAATGGCATAAAAAAAGATATGCCAGACTATTTTGAAGATTTATCAAAAAGGCAACAGCCTGAATTTCTTTGGATAGGTTGTTCTGACAGTCGTATTCCTGCAGAGCGAGTGGTTGGATTAAAGCCAGGAGAATTATTTGTTCACCGTAACATTGCAAATTTAGTCGTTCATAGTGATATGAATTTGCTTTCTGTATTGCAGTATTCTGTGGAAGTGTTAAAAGTGAAGCATGTTATCATCTGCGGTCATTATGGCTGTGGAGGGGTTATAGCTTCTATGAAAAAAGCGCAATTTGGCTTAGTGGATAATTGGCTGCGGTATATTCGCGATGTCTATCAGGGCAACCATGAAGAGCTGGATAAGATTACTGATAAAAACAAGCGCACGGATCGTTTAGTGGAACTGAATGTGATGCATCAAGTTAAAAATCTTTGCCATACATCTATCGTACAAAATGCTTGGCACCAAAGCCAACCGCTCACCGTGCATGGTTGGGTCTATAGTTTGGCAAGTGGATTACTAAATGACTTGAATTGTTGTATTTCTGACCAAACACAATTGGATCATATGTACCACTTAAAACCAGAAGCTTGACAATTGCAAAGCCAAGATTCATGCTTGGTTTTGATAAAGAAAGGAACCCTTGTTATGGATAACAGTCACTATCGTCCTGTCAGTCACCCCATGGATATTGGCTCGAAAGAGTACGCCGTTTTAGATCCCGAAGTTGCCAAGGAAAGGGCTTCAGCGCATTTAGTGCAAGCTCAGGAACTGAAATCGCGTATTGAAAGCAAGACAGCGAAAGACAATGATACTGATGCGATGACCCAGCAATTTCTGATTGCTTGTGATTATGGTTGTTCTACTTCACCCTTCATTTTGGCTCATATTATACTTGAGCAAAAAATACCAGTTGCTTTTACCCAGGAAGATGCTGTACTTTTTCTAAAAATTGCGGCAGAACGTCATCATTCCAAAGCATGTTTGCAAATGGCCGACTGCTATGCAGGAAAACAAAATTATCAGCACATCTTACAGGCAGGGGATGAGTATTTTTCTGGCATTAGTGATAAAGATCGAAAATTTTTAGCTGAATACTATTTTGAGCAAGCTCAAAAATTTGCTGCGGTTGATTAACAGTTAAATCAGCCATCAAACAAGCCTGCCAATTTCTGAAAATGTCGCGTATAATCGAGCTTTAATGTGGATTTTCCAGGTGAGATATGGCATTTGTTGTAACAGAAAGTTGTATTCGCTGTAAATATACAGACTGTGTTGAAGTTTGCCCTGTAGATTGCTTCTACGAAGGCCCCAATTTTTTGGTCATACATCCAGAGGAGTGTATTGACTGTGCACTTTGTGAGCCAGAGTGCCCCGTGGATGCTATTTTTTCTGAAGATGAATTACCTGATGAACAAAAAGAATTCATCGAAATTAATGCCGAACTATCTGAAAAATGGCCGAACATAACAGAGAAAAAAGATGCACCGAAAGATGCCCAGGATTGGGAGCAAACTAAGAATAAACGCCAATATTTGGAAAAATAACATTGTTAAAAGGGAAAACTAGTGAAGCACTCTTAGCCAAAGACGGCCCTATTAGTAAGGTCTTGACGGGATATGAACCACGAGAAATACAGCAAAAGCTGGCCAGTGCCATTGAACAAGCCATTGCGGACAAAAGTCTATTAGTCGCAGAAGCCGGTACTGGAGTTGGCAAAACCTTTGCTTATTTAATTCCTGTGCTAAATTCCGGTAAAAAAGTCATTCTTTCAACAGGCACAAAAAATCTACAAGATCAGCTTTATCAAAAAGACTTACCGCTGGTACGAAAGGCCTTAAATGTACCAAAAAAAATTGCTATTCTTAAGGGGCGCAGCAATTATCTTTGCAAATACCGTATTGAACAAATTCCTCAAGAAAATAAAACACTCTTAACCAAGGACAATCTTAATCAATTGGAAATCATTCGCCGTGAAATGGGGCGAACGCAATTTGGCGATATCAATGAAATTTCAGAAATCCCTGAAGATTCCCCTGTGTGGTTTTATGCGACGAGTAATGTAGACAATTGCTTAGGACAAGAGTGCCCTTTGGTAAAAGATTGTTATCTTGTCAAAGCCAGGCGTAAAGCCATTGAGTCCGATGTGATCGTTGTTAATCATCACTTGTTTTTTGCTGATTTAATGCTAAAAGATGATGGGTTGGGGGACTTGTTGCCCGATGTGGATGTGCTGGTCATGGATGAAGCTCATCAAGTTCCAGAAATTGCCAGTCAATTTTTTGGTACTCGGATCAGCAGTCGCCAACTCCAAGAATTAGCCATAGATACAGAGCTGGAATATATTAAAGAAGTCAAAGATGCAAAACAATTGCAAAAAGCAGCTGACCACTTAAGAAAAAATATAAAAGATATGAGATTAGCATTTGGTGAAATAGAGCAACGGGCCGCTTGGGTTCAGGTGGCAAAGAAAAAAGAATTGAAAGTTGCTATTGAGAAAGTTTTAGAATCTTTGACTTTTTTACGCGACGTCCTACAAGAACATAAAGATCGAACGAAACAATTGCTTGCTTGTTGGGAGCGAGCAGTCACTTTTGTGGAGCAATTTGATTTATTAACAGGAGAAACCCCCGAGTCACAAATTCATTGGTGTGAGATTTTTAGTAAATCTTTCATTATCCACTTTACACCGATGCAAGTTGCAAAACAATTTGAAGTCTTTCTCAAGGAAAAATCTCGAAGTTGGATTTTTACCTCAGCAACACTGGCAATGAATGGCGACTTCTCACATTTTACTGCGCAATTAGGATTAACTGATGCGACTCAATTAAAATTAGATAGCCCCTTTGACTATCAAAAACAATCTCTTCTTTATTTACCGCGCTATTTACCTGATCCTAATAGTGAAAACTACACTGATAAAATGCTCGATGCTATTATCCCAGTACTGCAATCTAGCCAGGGTCGAGCATTTTTGTTATTTACCAGCCATAGAGCCGTACGAATTGCAGCAGAAAAATTGAAGCGAGCTTTAGATTTTCCTATCTTTGTGCAAGGGGATATGGGAAAAAATCAATTACTGGATCAATTTCGTAGAACAAAAAATGCCATTTTGATTGGTACGACAAGTTTTTGGGAAGGTGTTGATGTGCGCGGAGACGCTTTATCTTGTGTTATCATTGATAAATTGCCTTTTGCTGCGCCAAATGATCCTGTATTAAAGGCGCGCACAGAGCAAATTAAGCGAAGTGGGGGAGATCCTTTTTATGAGTATCAGCTACCTAAAACAGCAATTATGCTGCAACAGGGGGTTGGTCGTTTAATTCGAGATCCACAAGATCGAGGAGTACTCATGATTTGTGATCCTCGATTAGTTACCCGTGAATATGGTAGAGTTCTCCTAGGAAGCTTGCCCAAGATGCTAAAAACCCGAGAATTACAGCGAGTCCAATCATTTGAGTTTATGTAATAAATAATGAACATTCTTTGTATAGATACATCAAGTCAGTGGTGCTCAGCAGCAATCGTATCTGCCCATGGTCTGTGCCAGCAATCCAAGCTAGCACCCAGGCAGCATGCAGGCTTGCTCATAACTCAAGTTGAGGGAATCCTGAAAGAAGCCTCGCTGAAAAAAGAAGACTTAACTGCTGTTGCCGTTTGTTGTGGGCCAGGCTCCTTTACTGGAATTCGAGTGGCTGTGGCCATGGCTCAAGGATTAGCCTTTGCAATCGGCTGCCCAGTTATCCCCATCTCAACCTTACAAGCCATAGCTCAGGGAGCATTTCGCAAATATGACACTCAATTCGCTGCGGTAGTGATAGATGCACGGATGGATGAGGTTTATTGGGGAGGCTACGAAATCACTGACTCACACATTGCAAAAGAAGTGATGGCTCCAACCCTTTCAAAACCTAAAGATGTTCGATTTTTGTCCGATAAAGATTGGGAGAGGATCGGAAATGGCTGGGATGTTCATTCTACCGATCTCATTATTGGAGCATTTTCTAGTTCTGATAAGATTTTTTCTGAGGATATTTTAGAAGCTCAGGATTTACTTCCCCTAGCTCGATATCTCTTGGAACAAGGCAAAACCCTGGCTCCAGAGCATTTAGCACCTTATTATTTGCGAGATCGCGTTGTGAGATGACAAAAAAGTTGTCAGTTTTAAGAATTGCTATTATCATTTAGGTAATGAGCACATTGATAAAAAGGATGGAAAAGTAATGACATTAGCACTTAAGCTTGGTGAAACCAGGAAAAAGTTACACGAAAAGCTCATTGATATGGTCGAGAAAAAGATCCCCGCAGGGGAAGCCAAATCCTTAGTCAATTTTATTTATCAATACTTTTCTACCGTAGCTTCGGAAGATTTAGAGTCTCATGATATATCTGACCTGTATGGCGCAGTGATTTCTCATTGGCGCTTAATGTACAAACGTAAACCAGAAGAGACAAAACTCAAAATTTACAACCCTCAATATGAAAAACATGGCTGGCAATCCAGCCATACTATTATTGAAATTGTCCATGATGATATGCCATTTTTGGTCGATTCTATCCAAATGGAATTAAACCGCAGAGGTTTAACAACCCACCTATTAATTCATGTGGGTGGTATGATGATAGAACGAAATGAAAATCACGAAATAAAAAACATTCTTCCCGCAGGGACTAAGAAAAAATCCTGTAAAGCCGAAGCCCCACTGTTTTTTGAAATTGATAAACAAACCGATCCTGCTGTATTGAAAGATTTGGAAAATAGTATCCAGGATATTTTAAGAGATGTTCGTCTCACCGTGCAAGATTGGAAACCCATCATGGCACAAGTTGATGAATGTTTAAAGCAGCTAGAAGAATGTTCACCCAAGATTAGCAAAGAAGAGCTAGCGGAAACAAGAGCCTTCCTTCTTTGGTTAAAAGAGCATCATTTCACCTTTATGGGATGCCGTGATTCTGTCTTAGAAAAAACTGAAGATGAATTTATACTCCGAGCATTGGAAAAAACAGGCTTAGGCGTTTTGCGAGAGAATGGAACCAAGCATAAAGTCCGAGTTTTGTCTGAAATGACTTCTGAAGCAAGAAAAGAAGCAACCTCTCAACAACCTGTGATCATCACAAAAACAAAACGGAAATCAACGGTACATCGCCCAGCTTATACCGATTGTATCGTAGTAAAAAAATATGATAAAGAAGGCAATATTATTGGTGAAACCCGATTTATAGGATTATTTACTTCCGCTGCTTATAATAGAAATCCACAAGGAATACCATTACTTCGTCAAAAAGTTGAAAAAGTAATGGATGAATCAAACCTATCTAAAACAGGTCATGCAGGCAAAGCTCTATTAAATATTTTAGAAACATTCCCACGGGATGATTTGTTTCAAACCAGCGTGGATGAATTGCTAAAGATCTCCATTAGTATTTTGCACTTACAAGAGCGTCGTCGAATTAGTTTGTTTGTTCGAAAAGATATTTACGGGCGCTTCATTTCTTGTTTTCTCTATGTGCCAAGGGATTTATATCACACTGAATTACGAGAAGCAATCCAAGACTTACTGGCTGAAGCCTTTAATAGTTCAGAAGCTTCATTTGCAACTTGGTTTTCAGATTCAATTTTGGCACGAATTCATTTTGTCTTTCGAGTGGATGCTAAACAAGAAATCAAATTTAATGTCAAAGAATTGGAAAATAAAATTATTGACGTTGCCAGATCATGGCATGATGAAGTTTCAGAATATTTGCGGGAATCTTCTGGAGAAGAAAAAGGTAACCGTCTTTTAGCAAAATATGGTAAAGGATTTCCAGCAGGCTATCGAGAGTCGACGCCTCCCCGCACAGCAGTATATGATATTTTTCACTTAGAAAAATTGAATACTGAACATTCCATTGAAATGAGTCTATTTAGACCTGTTGATGAAAGCGAGCATATTTTACGATTTAAATTATTCACCCTTGAGCAGCCTATTGCGTTATCAAAAGTGATGCCTATTTTGGAAAATATAGGATTGATTGTTATTGGTGAGCAATCCTATAAAGTTGCGGTAAAAGGTGATGGCAATGCTTGGATTAATGATTTCACCATGTACCATGAGAGCATCACATCACTAAATATTGACAAGGTTAAAGAAATTTTTCAAGAAACTTTTTCCAAAGTTTGGTATGGAAATGCCGAGAATGATGGTTTAAACAAGTTAGTTCTTATCGGCCATTTAGATTGGCGCGAAATCAGTGTCATGCGTGCTTATAAAAAATATTTAAAACAAATTGGATTTACCTTAAGCCAAAGCTATATTGATGAGACATTAGCCAATAATAGTAATATAACAAAAATGTTAGTTGAGCTATTTACATTACGATTTTCACCTAAACTTGCTAAATCATCTAGTAACAAAATAGCAAAATTAGAAGAAAAAATCATCACAGAATTAGATGCTGTTGAAAGTTTAGATGAAGACAGAATTTTGCGTCATTTTCATGGTGTCATTATGGCGACATTGCGAACTAATTTTTATCAAAGAAATCCCGATTTAAAAGAATATTTTTCTTTTAAATTAGATTCTGATGCTGTACCAGATATGCCATTACCCAAGCCCATGTTTGAAATTTTCGTGTATTCTCCCCGTGTAGAGGGTATTCATTTACGCACATCAAAAGTTGCTAGGGGTGGTTTACGTTGGTCTGACCGACTGGAGGATTTCCGTACAGAAGTATTGGGATTAATGAAAGCACAAAAAGTGAAAAATTCAGTTATTGTTCCTTCTGGAGCAAAAGGTGGATTTGTCACAAAATGCTTACCACTCAATGGTTCTCGTGAAGAAACCATGAAAGAAGTTATCAGTTGTTATAAATTATTTATCCGTGGTCTTTTAGATATTACTGATAATTATCAAAATGGTGAAATAACACACCCTAAGAATACAGTAATTTATGATGATCCCGATCCCTATCTCGTTGTCGCCGCGGACAAAGGGACAGCTACATTTTCAAATTATGCTAATCAAGTCTCTGTTGACTATGGACATTGGCTAGCGGATGCATTTGCATCAGGTGGTGAAACAGGTTATGACCATAAAAAAATGGGCATCACTGCAAAAGGGGCCTGGGAATCTGTTAAACGACATTTTCGAGAATTAGGACTCAACACACAAAAAGAACCTTTCACTGTTGTTGGTGTGGGCGATATGTCAGGGGATGTTTTTGGTAACGGCATGCTACTTTCTGAACATATTAAATTACTGGCAGGATTTAACCATTTACATATATTCATTGATCCTTCTCCTGATCCTAAAAAAAGCTTTGCTGAACGTCAACGATTATTTGAATTGCCAGGTTCCAGTTGGAGTGATTATAACTCTAATTTAATTTCAAAAGGAGGAGGGGTTTTTAGTCGCTCAGCTAAATCCATTCCTTTATCTCCTGAAATTAAAAATTTAATAGGCTCTGATAAAAACTCATTGGAGCCTAATGAATTAATCCGGCATTTATTCCTTGCTCAATATGATTTGCTATGGAACGGTGGGATTGGGACTTTTGTAAAAGCAGAAGCTGAATTACATTCTGAAGTAGGGGATAGAACCAATGACTTGATTCGCGTTAATGCAAAAGATTTAAATTGTCGAGTGATTGGTGAAGGAGGTAATTTAGGTATTACCCAGTTAGCTAGAACAGAATATGCTCTAAAAGGAGGGCATATTTATACTGACTTTATTGATAATTCTGCCGGTGTAGATTGCTCTGATCATGAGGTTAATATTAAAATTCTCTTAAATGGTGTTGTTGCCAATGGGGACATGACAGAAAAACAACGAAATAAATTATTAGCCGAGATGACAGATGATGTTGGCACACTTGTGCTGAAGAATAATTATGTCCAAACACGCGCCGTAAGTCTAGCTGAGAAATTGTCTATTGATAATTTTGATTTGTTTGCCCGATTCATTCAAGAACTTGAATCTACTGGAAAAATTCATCGTAAGCTTGAATTTTTACCTAGCGACAAACAATTAATGGATCGTAAAAGCAAGGATATAGGACTCACCAGACCTGAAATATCAGTATTGTTGGCCTATAGTAAAATGATCCTTAAAGAAGAAATCATTGGTTCGACTATCCCTGAAGATCCTTACATTGGGAAAATTGTTTACACAGCATTTCCAGATAAATTAAATAAAAAATTTAAAACACAGATTGAAAAACATTCCTTGCGCCGGGAAATTATTGCCACACAATTGAGTAATGCTGTCATTAATGACATGGGCATCACTTTTCCTTTTCGTGTCAATGAAGAAACCGGGGATTCTTTTTCAAGCATTGCTAGAGCATATTATGTTGCAAATGAAGCCTTTAGTTTACAAAAACTTTGGGCAGAAATTGAAGCATTGGATTATCAAATATCCAATGAAATTCAAGATGAAATGATTATATCCATAGCAAGAATGATGCGCCGTGCGACACGTTGGTTTTTGCGTAATCACCGAAATATGGATAATATCCCCGAGTTGGTTTCACTATATAAACCCGGGATCGATAAGCTATATGATACGCTACCAGAACTTATCATGGGAGCTGCAAAAGAACATTTAGATGAGACAGTAGAAAGGTATACAGACTCAGGAGTGCCGAAAGCAACAGCATTGCGCGTTGCAAACTCTATGGCAATGTATTCAGTACTTGATATTCTTTCTGCAAGTAATGAGCATGGCTTTCATCCAGAACATGTCGCTATGACATATTTTAATGTTGGTTCAACGCTAGATCTTGCATGGTTTCGCTGGATGATATTGAATCATCCTACGGAAAATCACTGGGAAACTGTAGCAAAATCTGTTTTTCGAGATGATATTGATTGGCAGCAACGCCAATTGACCATCAGTGTTTTAAAACATTATGGAGAAGGCCAAGTCGATCAAAACATTGAAAAATGGAGCGAGCAACATAAACTACTAGTCAAACGATGGCAAAAAATGTTTGCTGAGCTACGAGGCAGTAGCAGCCGAAACTTTGTGATGTTTGCTGTTGCTATTCGAGGCTTGCTTGATTTGACTCAATCTTGCAATGAAATGACAACTAACTGATTCTTTAAGGAAATATTAATTTTTTATAGAGCTATACTCTTAGGTAAGCAATGGCTGTTTCTAGGAGGTTGACATGGCTGAAAATAATTTGGTAGGTCATTCTTTAGAAAGTGCATTTTATGATGAGCTTAGCGAGGCAAACATTAGTGAGCTGCCTACGTTAGAGGATAAAAAAGACTCGTTAGAAAAACTCATAAATGACTTTAGAGAAGCACATAAAGATGAACTTGATTCTGCCCACCAAAAAGCTACAACTTTGGGCAGTCAATTTAAGCAGGATGATTCAGGATCTGAAGAAGCCGCAACACAGGGTACGGTTGGAGCAAGTTATTTTGCTTGTTACCAAGCAATGTTAGATGGTGATATATCAGATATTTCTGATTTTCTATAGAAGGAGAAAGACATGACAGGATTACCAGAGGCATTTAAAAATGAACTCTATCAGGCCATCTTGGACGCTAAAATCACCGAGCTGCCCTCTCTGGAACAAAGAAGAGTCGCACTCGGACGACTGATAGAAGAATTTAAAAAAAATCATGGGGATGAAATAAAATCTATTGCAGAAAAATCTTCAAAAAATGAGTCTGCTTCTGAAGAAAATGATGTTTGGACGTCATTGGTGACAGAACTCATGGCTAAAAAGTAATTCTATAAAACCTCAAAAATTTTATTAATCTTCGTATAGCATTCGTCATATTCAGATTTAACACCAGAGTCTGCGACGATTGCGCCTCCCACCGACAGATAAATTGATTTTCTATCGGCAAATAGTGTCCTAATAGCAATGTTTGTATCCATATTTCCATTATGACTTACATACCCAATAGTACCGCAGTAAATAGAACGTTTATTCGGTTCAAGAGATTCGATAATTTCCATGGCTCGTATTTTAGGTGCGCCGGTGATAGATCCTCCTGGAAAACAAGCTCTTAATAAATCAATAGGCTTGTGATCTTCATCGAGCACTCCATTCACTGTTGTTACCATTTGGTGCACACCTGGAAATGATTCAATTGCAAAAAGATTTGGAACTTTTATGGATCCTGGGATACAGCATCTTCCTAAATCATTGCGCATTAAATCAACAATCATTAGATTTTCTGCCCGATTTTTCTCACTATAAAAAAGTTGTTCCGCAAGCTTTTTATCTATCGTTGGATTTACATCACGCTGACTGGTTCCTTTCATGGGTTTTGTTGTAACTTTTTGATCGCTGACATGAAGGAATTGCTCAGGTGAGCAACTCATAATAGTGAAATCATCAAATTGTAAAAAAGCACTATACGGCGCATAGTTTTTTTCTCGAAGCTGTTTATAGGCTATCCATAAATCACCTTCGTAGGTGTTTTTAAAACGTTGGGTTAAATTGATTTGATAGCAATCCCCATGGAGAATATGTTTTTTAATTTTTTTAAAGTTATCGCAATATTGATGATAGGACATGTTTGACGCCCAGCTTTCAAGTAGGCTAAAAGGCTTATTTTGAGAGGCACTATTCTGTAATAGCTTTTCGATAGTTTCAGAGGTAATCGTTGGGCTAGGATCATTACCGTTTTCTACATAGAAAACTTGTTTTTCCTGATGATCCATAATAATAGCCCAGTCATAAATCCCTACCATCATTTCATTAAATTGTGTGTCATTATTCGCTTTGGAAGGTAGTTTCTCCAAATATTGACAAAGATCATAGCTAAAAAAACCAATAGCACCTCCTGTAAATGGCAAATCAGATGACGGTTGTTCATGCAAATATTTTTTACATAAAATAAAGGGATCTCCTGTTACCTTTTCCATTTTATCTCGATGGAATATGCGACAAACACCTTTTTTATAAATGAGCTTAATATAAGGATCTGCGCTAATAATATCATAACGGCCTGTTTCACTATATGGCTGACAACTGTCCAAAAAACAAGGCCAGGGAAGGTGTTGCAAGCTGTTAAAAATAAGTTCAGATCTTGACGGATTGATTTTAATCGACTTTATTTTCACTGGTAACCTTTTTATAGGAGCGAACTCAGATCCTACAAAATTGTAGGGTAAAATTCAATCTGCTTTGCTTACAGGTATCATGGTAACACCCATGCCTGGCTTTGGAAGATTTTTAAAAGAATCCACGGGCCATTTTGATATCCCTCCTCTAATCCTGAGGGTTCTACACGAATTTCCCGGCTAATTTAAGCTTTCCTGGATTGTACGTTGTAATAAATCCTTTGGTATACCTTTCGACATGGCAAAAATATTATCACTTAGGTTGATGGTATGACTAATTTTAGGCCAACAATTGCAACTTTTCGCTGAATATGCCCGCGACCCCTTATATGAACACTATCAAAAATTCGCATAGGACACTCCTCCCTGTGACGGTTGCTCCTCGGCTTCAGAACTCGGCACAGCTAAGATTGAATCTAATTCTTTGGGTAATATTTTCAGTCTTTCTTTTAGTGTTTCAATTTTTTGTGAAAATAAAGCATGCAGTTTTTGTTCTTCTGAATTTTGTAATTTAGCTATCAAACCCTTTAACTTTTCAATATCCTCTGGGATTTTTACCAGTTCACAAACATTTGCGTAGACTTTATCAATTAGCTCCATTCGTTTTTTTAAAGATGGAATATTAGATTCTTCCGTGCTTCCAATAGTCACTCCTTTTATTATAATTTCTCCATCTTTAGTGCTACCATAGTACTTTGCTGCCGATGTCGTGGAGTTCAATGCATGAGAACGGGCATAATCTTTTGCATAATCCCCTTTTAACTTATCTCCTGAAGGAGGAGCGCAGGTGTCTAAAATTTTTTGATACAGAAGTTTCTCTCTATTTATCGAAGCACGACATGAGAGATTATGACTAGTTTCATTTTTACACATAATATCACTTGGAATTATAATAGGCACCTCAAATTCAAGTTGAGTTTTCAATAGCTTTCCAGAGGGATCTCTTTTAAAAAAAGATGATAAAGTTAATTCAAAAAAAATGTCTTTATTGTGCCAAAAATTTTTTAAAATATGGCTAGCTTCGTCCCGAATATAAGTAGGATCAAAATTATCATGAGTTAAAATAATATGGAATGATTTTTCTATATAGTTCAAATCGTGTATGGCAGAAAAATCTGGAGAACTGTTCTCACCATATGCCATACAAAGGTAGTATAAATACACATGCAACATCTCTTGGCACTGATCCTTTAACTTTATATTATCTAAAAGTTTTTTTAAAACATATAGACTATCATCAAATAAATCAGGATCATTTATAACGATTGTTCCAAAAACTTCCATTTTTTTCCAAAATCTTCCTGAATGGTGGTACTTAAGCAAAACAAGTGGACAAAAGTCTGGGTGGCTTAAGAGCAGGTCTAATTTACTCCGCCTATCCTGCTTACTTATATAAGGATTCATAACCATATTAAAAAAAGTAAGCCTTCTATCTTCCTTGATTCGAGTTAAACTAAATGAATCATTGCGGCTATTATGCGTTAATTTAAATTGCTTATTAAGCTCCGAAGGGTACTTTTCAATAAAAATTTTAAGCATGCTATTTGATGGATCTGAAACGAATATCCCAGGATATGACCATGAAGTTGAAAAGGGTAATCTATTTAGATCAGTATGAAAAATATCAAAAAAGTATCCTAATGATTTTTCTTTAGTTTTAATATTATCTCCTACTCCAAATTGTCTCGCAATATACATCAAAAAACCAAAAAGATAGTTATTTCCCAGATCTCTTTGAGTAGAATTGGTTTTTCTATAACATTTTTTTTGTAACATGAATATATAACGAGTTAGTTCAGGATTAGAAGCAAAACTATTAAGGGAAAGCGACATTAATGGGCAAACTGAAAAAACCAACTTGTCTTTTCCCAGCAAAGAGTTGCGCTTATTTTTAGTATAAGCATTCCATGATTTTTGTAGAAAAAAAGTGTTTTTATCAAGTATCTTTTGAAGGATCGAAAGATCAGAGGCGATACCTTTAATATATCCCTTATAGATAAAAACAAAAGTATTAAGCATAGTTTCTTCTAAAGCACTTTCAAAATCTTTAATTTTTTTTAAAATTATTTTATTTTTTAACATATCAAATTGATTTGCTAGAGACGGTATCACTTCATCAATTTTTTTCCAATCCTCGGAAAATTCATCGTCAGATAAATTGGCAATATGAGACGATAATTCATCCTTAGCCCAGAAGAACATTTCACATAAATTATTATATTGTTTTGTTAACAACTGAAGCTTTTCTTTTATAACTAAAAATTTCGCTGTTGTAGCCAGTGTCTGGCTTGCTTTTTTAAGCGAAACCTCTGTTAGGTCTTCATAATAACAAGTTACTGCCTGCTTGGCAGCCTTCATACAATCTAACAACGCATTTAAATCTCTTTTATAATGTGAAAACTGGTGCTGAATAAATACTTCATAGGTTAAATCTGCTTGAACATCTGGGTGTGCTAATGCATCACGGATATTTTGAAATTTACCTAATATGTGACTAATATTTTTATTATATTTTTTTAAATCATCAAGTTTATGCTGCCTTGTCCCTATCAATGGACTCTGAAATTGAATTTCGCCCAACTGTATACAACTCACCAGTATTGCTGCTTGTTGGGCAATAGAAGGATTGTCAATATTTAATAATTCAATCAATTCACTCATAATGCTTAATAATTGCTGTATGCGATCGCACTCGGAAATCGATTCTAATTGTTTAATCCATTTAGGATTACTAGAATCATCGCAAGACATTGGGGTATCAGAGAAATAATCCTGACAATAAGCCCAAAATTCTTTAATAGCAATATCATTTAAAAATGCAGCGCTTTTTGTGTGAGCTAATACATTTCGAGCTTGGGAATATTCTCCTGAGTTACGCAAGATAGTCGAATCGAGGAAAATAGCATGGGCAAATAGCTTGCGAAGGTTTCTATTGTTTTTAAACTGTGTAAATAAATTCTCGCTATCAGAATAGAGACATAACTCATTGACTATATAGGCTTTTGCAGTACCTTTTTTCATTTTTATTACTCTTTGTATTATATGTAATGGCTAAAATCGTTGGTGCAGACTATAGCATGGGATTTCGGCTATTACAACAATCGTGTCAGTAACTGTCAAGGCAATTTAAAAATGTCAGTTCCAATTGTATATCTTTGTGAAAATGGACATAAAACGTAGTTAATTCATTGATTTTAAATAATTAATTTTCTTGGGAAAGCGGTGAAATTACCCCGACAAAAGTAACTGTTTTTTTTCAGAAAATCCTGTGTTAAATTTATAAATTTTCTCTAACTTGTACTTGAGAGGGTGGGATTGCAGCACAGATGAGCCAGGCATTTTGATTTTTTAGCGTTCAGATTGCACTTAGATTTGGCCAAAAACAGCAGCAAGACTATCAAAATCCACAGGCTTTGAGAAATGATAACCTTGGACATAATCACAATTATTTTCTTTAAGGAAATCGGCTGTTGATTGATCTTCAACACCTTCTGCGGTAACTTTTAAACCCATTGTATGAGCTAATTGTATAATCGCTTGAATGGTTAGTTTATCAATTGGATCACGATTTAATTTTTGGATAAAAGACATATCAATTTTAAGTTCATCTACTGGCAATCGGTTAAGATAAAACAAAGATGAATGGGCGAGGCCAAAATCATCAACAACAAGATTCATGCCTAACGCTTTAAGTTGACGGAGAATTCTTTGAGAATGGGCAATATCTTTCATCAAAACAATCTCTGGGAACTCTAAATAAATTCTATGGGGTTCGATTCCCTTTGACGTTATATGGCTTTCAATTAAAGAAGGTAGCTCATCCATAAAAAAATCACTTTCACTAAGATTAATACTTATGTTGTAAATTTTCTCAGTTGTCTTTTGAAAATCAAGACTATTATTTATCGATGTGGAAAATATCCACATAAATAACTCTTTTGATAAATGTTGACTCTCAATAATAGGTAAGAATTTATTGGGAGGGATGATCCCTTTTTTTGGATGATCCCAGCGAACTAAAGATTCCACGTTGACAATAGCACCTGTCTCCAAATCATATTGTGGAAGAAAATTAAGGAAAAATTGCTTGTTTTTTATAGCTAAATGAATGTCAGATTCGAGTTTCACATATTCTACATTAGAATAGAGCGTGCGCTCTTGGTAAAATTCAATAGATGAATTATACTTAGCTTTAGCCGTATACATCGCCGCTTCTGCACCTGTTAGCAATATTTCAGTGTTCTTACCATGCTGAGGGTAACAGGCAATTCCCATGTTTGTTTGTACGTAGATAGGATCATTTTTTATATTAAAAGGGGCATCAAATAATTTCTTTATTTTTTCAGCAACAGTTGAAGCGTCATTTTCTTGATGAATGTTTCCTATATATATAGCAAATTCATCTCCAGAAACCCTTGCAATCAAGTCGGATTTTCGTAAATGCAACTTTATGCGTGAAACAATATCCTTCAATAAGCAGCTTCCAGCAATAAATCCATAGGCTTGATTTACTGCATGAAGGTTATTGATGTCAATATAAAGAAGCGCTAATTGAGCATTATCTCGTTCTGCTTGGACGATAGCATGCTCAACTATTTGCTCAAACAAATAGCGATTTGGAATTTGTATGAGATGGTCATAAGAGGCTTCATGTATTAATTGTTTTTCAGCCTGGATACGTTCACGAATATCTTGAAATGAAATCACAGCCTCTATACTATGAAGCTTGTCAACCAGTCTGGTAGTATATTCGACGGGTAGTTTTTCGCCGTTATGAGTTAAAAATTCTGCATATTTGGGCGATTTAATTTCATTATCTTTTTCAGCTTGTTCTATCAGCGCTTGTAAGCTATTTGAATCCCGAATGAATCCATCTTTTTGTAGAAGAAATTTTTTCAAGGGATGACCTAACAATTGCTCTTTGGGATATTCAAGTAATTCTATTGCTAAATTATTTGCAAATTTTATTTTTCCTTCCATATCCAAAATCATGAGCCCTACAGTAAGGCTATTTAAGGTTTTTTCCAATGTCCATTCTGTCTGTTGTATTTGAATATCTTTTGCTTGGTTTGATTGAATCAATGCCTGATTTTCTTGCCAAAGGGATAATTTATCAGTAGCAAGAATTTTTTGCTTCAGTTCTTCAGACATCGAATCTTCATGAGAATCAATAATATCATTGAGTAATGTCTCAGCTTCATCTAACCGCTCCTGCAATGCTCTTACATCAATGCAGGAGCGATCTTGATGAATATTTTCCTTATGCATAGCCAAGTACCAATCTTCTGCCATATCTCTAATAATTATGGCACAAATTTAGACTACTGCTTAGCTAGGTTTCTCAATACGTAGTGGAGGATCCCGCCATTTTTGTAATAGTGCAGCTCATCTTCGGTATCAATTCGGCAAAGCAATTCTAAAGGAATAACTTCTCCGTCTTTTCGAGTGACAGAGCCTGCAAGATGACATCGAGGGGATAATTGGTCAAACCCTGAAATAGAGACGGTCTCTTCGCCGGTAAGCCCTAGTTTCTTACGATCTGTGCCAATAAATTCTAATGGAATAACCCCCATTCCAAGGAGGTTGGAGCGATGGATCCGTTCAAAGCTCTCTGTAATTACGGCTTTGACACCCAGCAAAAATGTACCTTTGGCTGCCCAATCCCGAGAAGATCCGGTTCCATATTCTTTACCCGCAATAACCACCAATGGTGTGTGACTCTTCTGGTAAGCCATCGCCGCATCATAAATCGATAATGTTTCACCGCTAGGAATATATTTTGTAAAACCACCCTCAACATCATCAAGCATTTCATTTCGAATACGTATATTGGCAAAAGTCCCTCGCACCATGACTTCATGATTTCCTCGGCGAGATCCATAGGAATTAAAATCACGCATTGCTACATTATGCTCAATAAGATACTGGCCGGCAGGACTTTGTTTTTTGATGACACCAGCAGGTGAAATATGATCCGTTGTAACACTATCACCTAGTAATGCTAAAATGCGCGCATCTTTAATATCTTCAGGTGCTTTAACCGTAGCATCCAACCCATCGAAGAAAGAGGGTAGCCGAGCATAAGTAGATGCATCATTCCAATTGTAGGTTGTGGATTTTGTCACAGGAATTTTTTGCCAATGACTATCACCGGCAAACACATCAGCATATTCTTTACGGAACATATCTCGATTAACAGATTTTGACACTTCTTCTGCTACATCAAAGTTGCTAGGCCAAACATCTTTAAGATATATTTTTTCGCCATTAGCATTTTCACCAAGAGGGTCTTTGGTGATATCAATACAAGTTGAACCCGCTAAAGCATAAGCAACAATAAGAGGAGGGGAGGCTAACCAGTTGGCTTTTGTAAGGGGATGCACGCGACCTTCAAAATTACGGTTTCCAGATAATACTGCACAAACCACTAAATCATTATCAGTAATTGTTTCGGTAATCGGATCTGAAAGAGGGCCAGAATTACCGATGCAGGTTGTGCAGCCATAACCTACTAAGTTAAACCCAAGCTGATTTAAATATTGCTGTAATCCAGCTTGTACTAAATATTCTGTGACAACTTTAGATCCCGGAGCTAGGGATGTTTTGACCCAAGGTTTTGTCATTAAACCTTTTTCAATAGCATTTTTAGCAAGCAACCCTGCGGCCATTAAGACACTAGGATTCGATGTGTTTGTACAACTGGTAATCGCAGCGATGACAACATCCCCATGATGTAACGAAAAATCTTCTCCTTTCACTGGGAATGATTTTTCTTTTTCGTTAAATTTTTTGTCGTCTTTTAATACTTGATCAAATACTTGGGTTAGGTTAGTTACTGCAACTCGATCTTGGGGACGTTTAGGGCCTGCAAGACTCGCTTCTATAGAAGCCAAGTCTAAGGTTAAGCTATCTGTATATACAGGATCAGCAGAATCTTCATCTCTCCACAATCCTTGAACTTTTGCGTAAGCTTCAACAAGGGCAACCGTTTGTTCATCTCGACCACTGAGTTCAAGGTATTTTAGTGTTTCCACATCCACTGGGAAAAAGCCACAGGTTGCACCATATTCTGGAGCCATATTTGCGATAGTTGCCCGATCAGCTAAAGGCAACTGGTTCAATCCAGGGCCATAAAATTCAACAAATTTTCCAACCACGCCTTTTTTACGTAATATTTCTGTAACAGTTAAAACCAAATCGGTGGCGATGATACCTTCTTTCAGTTGTCCTTCAAGACGAACACCAATAACCTCTGGTATAATCATACTAATAGGTTGACCCAACATCGCCGCTTCAGCTTCAATGCCACCAACCCCCCAACCAAGAACCCCTAAACCATTAATCATTGTTGTATGGCTATCGGTTCCAACTAATGTATCTGGGTAGACATAGGTTTCATCCTTATCTTTTCGGGTCCAGGCAACATGGGCTAAATATTCCAAGTTAACTTGATGGCAAATACCCGTACCTGGTGGTACTACACGAAAATTTTCAAATGCAGTTTGTCCCCAGCGCAAAAATTCATATCGTTCTGCATTACGTTCCATTTCAAATTCAATATTTTTTTCCAGGGCCATTGAAGAGGCAAAAGAATCCACCTGTACAGAATGATCAATAACAAGATCCACTGGAATTTGAGGATTAATTTTTTCCGGATCGCAACCAAGTTGTTCCATCGCTGCACGCATTGCAGCTAAATCAACAATCGCAGGCACTCCGGTAAAATCTTGCATAAGCACCCGAGCAGGGCGATAGGCAATTTCGTGCTGAGATTTTTTTTCTTTTAGCCAGTGGGTTAATGCCAGAATGTCATCTTGAGTGACGGTTTCACCATCCATATTTCGTAATAAATTCTCAAGTAATACTTTCAAAGAGTAAGGCAAATGAGAATAATTCCCAAAGCCAGCTTTTTCTGCTTCTGGGATACTATAGTAGGCATATTGCTGGCCATTGACTTCTAAAGTGCGCTTTGTGTCTAAAATTTTGTCATTCACTGTGAACTCCTTACGCTAAAGTGGTTGATTTATGTCTGTAAATGCCTTAAATTATAGAACTTAGTCTAGAAACAATCCAATTCGACATTAGAGATGGGCTGACTGGTCTAGATTATACTATATTTTTCAGTAACTTGGGTAAATTATGTTGGTTATTCTGTGAACGTTATGCGCTATTTTTACATCATTCTATTCGTTATACCGATAGTGACATTTGCTCAGGATAGCATTAGTTATAGTCTTAAATTTTCGAATAATAGCAATGCTGGGGATATGTCCTTACTATTAAACACAGCAGAGGGCGTTGCCTTGCTGGATGGTATCACCAAGGTTAATCCCATCGCGCTGCCAACAGGTCGCTCGAAGGATGTCAAATTCCTGATAAAAGGTAATGCGACCTCCTGGCAATTGCGTTTTACCCTTTGCAAGAATTCTTCAATTACGGCAAGTGATAGTAAATGTTTTGGTGAGACAGAAACTATTTGTCAATTTGATGCCAGTGGAGTTGGCGATTTACCCTTTTATATGAGTAATAGCCAAAGTAGTAGCTATAAATGCAGCCCAGATGCCATAGCAAATCAGCAACATGTTCACTTCAGTGTAAGCAACGATTAAATTTTAAATCTTTACCAGGGGAATATAATCTGGCTTCCAAACATATTCCTCTATTACTTTTTTCAGATCTGTCTTATCGGAAAGACCGCCATGCCCCTCTTTCATGACTTGCGTTGCCACCGCTATTGCAATAGCCACAGAGACTTCTTTGACATCCGTCATATTAGGAAGGATAGAGCCTTTTGGATCTTTTGTAATAGGAGCAAAGTCGCTCAAAGTTTTACAAGCAACCCAAAGTGCTTCATCGGTAAGCTCTTTGGCTTGGCTAACAATTAAACCTAAGCCAATACCGGGGAAAACTAAAGCATTGTTACATTGGGCCACAGGAATATCTGAGCCTTCGTAAGCAACACTCGGAAAGGGACTACCCGTGGCAATAAGAACTTTTCCCTGAGTCCACTGATACAAGTCCTCAGGAATTGCTTCCGCTCGTTCCGTAGGATTTGATAGGGGTAAAATAATCGGACGTTCTGTATGAGAAGCCATTTCATCAATAATTTTTTTATTGAACGCCCCAGCTACAGCAGAACTACCGATTAAAATTGTAGGTTTAATATTTTTTACCACATCATACAAGCCAATATATTTATCATCTTCTAATACCCAGTTTTGAATTTCCTCAGAAGAGTGTGCATAAGGTCGCTGAAAATCAGTTAATTCTGGTGTTTCAGTTGTGAGTAACCCCGGTTTGTCTAATAACCAAAAACGTCGATTAGCCTCTTCAATTGGCAATCCTTCATGGCACATAGCATCTCGAATTTGATCGGCAATACCGGTTCCTGCGGTACCCGCACCAAAGACAACCACACGTTGCTCAAGTAAACTGCTACCAGTTGCTTTTGCCGCAGCCAAGATAGCCGATAATGTAACAACGCCTGTGCCTTGCATATCATCATTAAAAGTGCAAACTTGTTTTTGATATTTCTCAAGGTTTCGGCGAGCATTTTCACGGCCAAAATCTTCCCAATGTAAAAACACATTAGGAAATATTTTTTTTACAGCCGTTACAAATTTCTCAATGAATGCATCATATTCTGCTCCAGAATATCGTGGATGTTTTAAGCCAAGATACATAGGATCCTCTAATAATTCTTCATTATTAGTACCCACATCAAGAAGAATGGGTAGGGTTCGGTTTGGATTAATGCCTCCACATAGGCTATACACCATGAGTTTTGCAATAGGAATATCCATGCCGCCGATGCCTTGATCGCCGATACCAAGCACTCCCTCACCATCAGTAACGACAATTAAATCGATTTCAGGATTGGATCTGTTTTCCAACAAAATTTCAATATTATCTTTGTCTGTATAGGAAATATAAAGCCCCCGGGGAGTTCGATAGCTATGACTAAATTGCTTAACCGCATTGCCAACGATGGGGGTATAGATAACAGGGAGCATTTCAGCAAGATGCTCGCTGACTAAACGGTAAAATAAAACTTGATTGCTGTCATGGAGTTCATTGAGATAAATATTTTTATTAATTTTATGTTTATAAGAGCTGTATTGTAAATAAGCGCGCTGAACTTGTTGTTCAATGGTTTCAATATTAGGTGGTAATTTTCCCAACAGCCCAAAAGCTTCACGTTCTTTTTTGCTAAAAGCCGTGCTTTTATTTAACTGGGTGGTTGACAATAAAGGCTTTCCTGATAGTGATGTTTCGATCCATTCTTCGCCGGTGGCAGGATCTTTATATCGTCTAAAATCTAGCATGATTAAGTTTCTCATAAAAATTAAATGGAGTTTAACACAAGTGTAGCATTAATTTAAAAAAATTGATGGTTGGCCCAGGATTTGCGCTGAAGCGACGTATTATGTATTGTTGCATTTTAAATTACTGAAACAATAAAATTTACTTGTTCACGTTTACTTTGCTTGCTAACCTAAGCTACTTAGTTTATTGGTAAAGATGGTTTAAAAATGTCCCGTAAGACGCTCAATCTAACAACAGATCTCCACGATTACATGCTGGCAAATTCCTTGCGGGAGCACTCTGTTGCAAAAGAGTTACGAGAATACACTGAGACCCTTAGCGGAGCTAATATGCAAATCTCCCCGGAGCAGGGCCAGTTTATGGGATTGTTGATCAAGCTTCTCGGGGTCACTCGCGCCATCGAAGTAGGAACCTTTACAGGTTACAGTGCGCTCTGTGTTGCCCTAGCAATGCCTGATACCGGCTATATTGTAACTTGTGATTGCGACGACAAGAATCCCCAGCATGCCAAAGCTTTTTGGCAAAAAGCAGGGGTTATGGATAAAATCGATTTAAAGATAGCGCCAGCCATAGAAAGCCTGAATACATTGTTAGATGAAAATCAGCAAGATAGTTATGATTTTGCATTTATTGATGCAGATAAACGCAACTACGATAATTATTACGAATTACTTTTGACTCTCATTCGTCCGGGAGGATTGATTTTGATCGATAATGTACTTTGGGGAGGAAAGGTTTTACAAAATCACGAACAAGATAAACAAACCCAGATGATCCAGTTTGTTAATCATAAAATTCAACAAGATGAACGAGTTGATTTAAGTATGTTGCCCATAGGAGATGGGCTAACTCTTGCTAGGAAGCGCTAACCAAAAAGTTTTGGCCATAAGAAGGAAGCAATGATGAGTAGTGTACAACATGAAAACCCTATGGGATTAGATGGATTTGAGTTTGTTGAATATACGTCTGTGGATCCCCAAAAACTAGCCCAACAATTTGAAGAACTTGGCTTCGCAGCCATTGCAAAGCATAAAAGTAAAAATGTAACTCTGTTTCGTCAGGGAGTCACCAATTTTATTTTGAATGCTGAACCTACTGGGTATGCAGCTGAGTTTGCAAAGGCTCACGGGCCTTCAGCCTGTGCTATGGGATTTCGAGTGAAAGATGCTAATTTTGCCTTCAAAAGAGCCTTGAAACTTGGGGCTGAAGCCTTCGAAACGCCCATAGAAAGTGGTGAACTTAGATTGCCTGCAATCAAAGGTATTGGTGGCAGCCTAATCTACTTTATTGACCAGTATGGAAGTCAGACTATTTACGATACAGATTTCGAAAAAATCCCAGGAACCGATGAAAATCCTGTTGGCGTTGGCCTCACTTATATCGACCACCTGACCCACAATGTTGAAAGAGGCAATATGGATACTTGGGCAGAATTTTACATTAAATTATTTAATTTTAGAGAAATTCGCTACTTTGATATTGAAGGTAACCACACAGGTTTAATTAGCCGAGCCATGTCAAGTCCCTGCAATAAAATTCGTATCCCACTGAATGAAGCAAAAGATGATCTTTCTCAAATTGAAGAATTCTTACATGAATTCAATGGCGAAGGGATCCAACATATTGCTATGGGTACCAATGATATTTATGATACCGTAGAACAATTAAGAAAACATGATATCGACTTTTTAGATGTCCCCGATGTGTATTATGAAATGATTCAAGATCGCCTGCCGGATCATGGTGAAGATGTGGAGCGATTGAATAAAAATTATATTTTAATTGATGGCACAACCACGGCTGGAAAACATGAATTGCTCCTACAAATTTTTACTAATACGATGTTGGGCCCCGTATTTTTTGAAATCATTCAACGCAAGGGTGATGAGGGATTTGGAGAAGGTAATTTCAGTGCTTTATTTGAGTCTATTGAGCGAGATCAAATTCGTCGAGGAGTTATCAAGGAAAAATGATGAAACTCTATAGCTACTACCGTTCAAGCGCATCCTATCGGGTGCGCATTGGACTAAATTATAAAAAAATTGAGTATGAAACAGTTCCAATCCATCTTGTTAAAAATGGCGGGGAACAATTTCAACAACCGTATAGAGAATTGAACCAGCAATCATTGGTTCCTACATTGGTTCATGATACAACAATAATCACTCAATCCATGGCCATACTCGAATATTTGGAAGAAATCTATCCGCAACAACCGCTACTACCTACAGTACCGGCGGATCGTGCAAAAGTTCGCGCCATGGCGTTACAAATTGCATGTGAAATTCACCCACTGAATAATTTGCGCGTACTTAATTATTTAAAAACCAATTTACAAACCAGTGATGAAGATAAAAGCATTTGGTATCAACATTGGATCATAGAAGGATTTAATGCATTAGAAATGCAATTGGAAGGGGATCCTGATCGAGGAAAATGTTGTTTTGGTGACACGCCAACCTTTGCAGATCTTGCGCTTATTCCACAAATTTACAATGCAAAGCGATTTAATTCTCCATTAGATGATTACCCAATACTACTAAAAATCAATGATTACTGCCTAACCCTGGAAGCCTTCGATCAGGCCATTCCAGAAAATCAATTGGATGCACTTACGTAAAATAGGATATTACCCCATGGACATGGAAGAGATACTTAAGCAATCAAGGATTATCCCTGTTTTAACTATTGATAATGTTGATTACGCTGTCCCTCTAGCAAAAGCACTTTTAGCGGGAGGAATTTCAGTGGTAGAGGTGACGCTCCGCACCCAAGCTGCTTACAATGCAATTAAAAAAATCCTCAAGCATGTTCCAGAAATGTTAGTGGCTGCGACTACGGTTTTAGATAAAGAGCAACTCATTGATGTTGCAAAATTAGGCGTTCACTATGCCTCAACACCGGGCTTTAGTTCTAATCTAGCAAAACAATCTAAGCAGTTAAATTTACCTTACTTACCCAGTGTTAGCACAGTCAGTGAAATCATGATTGCTAGGAGTATGGAACTTAGCTGGCTTAAATTCTTTCCTGCTGAATTTTCTGGGGGGCCTAATTTTTTATCGCAAATGGCATCTATTTTTCCCAGCATTAAATTTTGTGCATCAGGAGCCATACATTATAATAATTTATCTGATTACTTATCTCTTAATAATGTTGCCGCTGTTGCAGGCACCTGGATCACAGAAGAAGATATTATCAACCAAGAGAATTGGGGGATTATTACTGAACTTGCGGTACAAGCTAAAAACTATCAAAAAATGATACACTTATAATTACTGTTTGCTTAAACAAAAAAAATCAGCAGCTAAAAGCAGACTCCAGATGAAAATTTTCCATTTCAATGCTAGACTTATAGGTACAACATTGATAAATTCAATAAAAGGAGTAACCATGCATAAAACCTGGTTAGTTGTCGCAAATGCCCATCAGTGCCGTATCTTCCAATATCAAAAAGCCATTAATCAATTAACTCTCTTGAATAAATTCCAACATGAAGAAAGCAAACTTAAGCGCAATGCTCTTGTTGCTGATGGCTCGGGTAGTTATCGTAGTTCTTCAGCAGTCAATGCAGCTTATTCAGAAATTGCTGATCCAAAATATGTTGAAAAACAAAATTTTGCAAGAGAAATTGTTGGAGAATTAGAACAGGGAAGGGTAGCTAGCGATTTTAACGACTTATTCATTGTGGCACCGCCACAATTCCATGGATTAATTAATAAAAATTGTAATAAAAATTTATCGAGAATGGTAGTCAAAGACGTACAGAAAGACTACTGTGCTTGTGATAAAAATAAACTGCTCGATTTTATCTGCCAATGTAGAAGCGAAATAAATTCTCTTGAGTAGCGAAAAATATACCTCAGACAGCCAGATCCACTCTGGCTGCTTGAGGTAAGGTAGGAGTCTATTCATGACAAATGTAATTCTTTGGGATGCACAAGGTTTTGATAATCCTTGTAATTTAATCGAATAAGCTCCGAGTAGTTTCCAGCACAAAAAGCCATCTTTTTTTCAGTACTTAAACAGTCTGAAATATAAACATCCATGTCATATAAATTGCCAAAAGGAGGGATCGCTCCTTTCTCACATTCAGGAAAACATCTTTTGAACTCACTTTCTACTGCTAGCTCTACATTTTTAGCACCCATTAGTTCTTGTAGCTGCTGTACATTCACAAGGTGGCTAGCAGGAAGCACCAACATCTTAAACTCACCATCAACCTTCAAAATAACAGTTTTTGCCATTTTGTTCCCAGAAATATGTGCTGACTCAGCAACTTCTTGCGCGGTGTAGGCTGGGGAATGAGTAATGAGTGCATATTTAATAGCATTTGAATCGAGTAAATTTTTTAATTTTTCTGCTGGCATGGCTCTTCTCTCCCATATTTAGTATCTCATTATGAGTATAGCCTCTCATTTATAGATATATTCTATTACAATTTTTTTGAGTGCGACTATACTTAAAACAAACTTAACTTACTTTGGGAGCTTTTATGAAGATAGTATTCAACATGACTTTTTTATGTCTATTGATCGTTTCACTGGTAGGCTGTATGTCAGGACAACAGTCTTCACATGTTTATGCCATGCCTAATCAGGGTGATGACATTATCGGCCAATCTCTGACTGTCAAAGTAGGCCCTCAAGATACCATGCCGAAAATCGCAGAACGATACGATGTAGGACGACAAGAGTTAAAAGATGCAAACCCACATGTAAATTACAAACAACTTGTGGTAGGAGAAAAAATACGAGTTCCCAGACAATATATTTTACCACCTAAAAAATATCGTAATGGCATTGTTATTAATGTCGCAGAATTACGGCTTTACTATTTTTCACCTAATGGAGATTACGTAGCAACCTATCCTGTGGCATTAGGCCGAGAAAAGTGGAGAACTCCGGTAGGCAACACAAGCATTGTACGGAAGAAAAAAGATCCTAGCTGGAGAGTACCAGCTTCTATTCGCAAACATTTACTAGCAAAAGGTGAACGTTTACCCGCTGTAGTACCACCAGGAGAAGATAACCCTCTAGGGAAGTACGCCCTCTACCTTGGAAAAAGTGGTTATCTTATTCACGGAACCAATGCCCCTGATAGTATTGGGCGCTTAGTTAGCTCTGGTTGTATCCGCATGTATAATCAAGATGTTGAAAAGCTCTTTTATACAGTGAAGGTTGGAACGCCTGTCCATATTATACATTATCCAAACAAGGCTGGATGGCGGGGCGGAAAACTCTATCTTGAGTCTCATAAAGCGCTTTCTGATAAAAGCGGTGCCTATGCTAGACAAGCTGTTCCTGCAAAACAAGCAATTGCTCAAGCAGCCCAAGATAGAGGTGTGACATTGGATGAGTCAACTATTAGCAAAGTTGTCAATCAACACTTAGGTGATCCTACTGAAATTAGCCAAAGCTCCTAGTCAATGTAAACACAACAACCACTTCCTCGGGTAATTTGAGGAAGTGGCTTTTCATTAAAGTCATATTTTACACCCAAAGCGAATCATATTTTCCTTGTTGAACTTCCATTAAACCATTAGATTTTAACGTTTTGGCAACAAAAAAAGACATCGAAATAGAATGACTATTCCTCGTTTTTTTTATTGCCAAAACGTTAAAATCTAACGGCTTACTGAAACCTCAATGCTCTCTCTTATAATGATTGAAATCCACCTTCATGATAGCGGATATTTCATTTGCATACTGGCCAATATTTTGAAAGAACTTGATAGCACTATCTCTGAATTGACTTAACGTTTCATGATACTTGTTATACAAGACATTTTTTTGAAAAGTTTCCATATGGGTTCAATTAAATTTAAATTAGGTAAGTAAGTTGGTAAGAAAACCAACTTGATTCTAGAGTTCCCTAAAAAATATTTAACAATTTTAGAGTGATGATAGTCGGTTTCTTATATTCATAGCCAATATGATGCAATAAGTCATGCATTCCGCTAGTACTATATTTTATGGAAAACTTTTTTGATACAAAGGCAATAATTGATAATGTCGTCAAATAAATTTTAGAATCTAGTTCGGATTTTAGAATATTAATTTCATAATCACTAAGATAACGACGGCTTCCCTGGTGTCCATTTTCTAATAATTTGGATAACCCTCCCAATTTATACAACTCAATATAGTTATTTCTCATTTAGAATAAGAATAGCTGCTATTTCTTGTATTGAATAAAAATGCATGAACTGCTTTAATTCGCTTTGGGTGTATAACACCTGCAAAAAAAAATGACGAGGTCATCCCTGACCTCGAACAGGGAAACAGGTTAACTATCTACTGGAAAATGCTCCAAGTAATCACCTACCGTTTTAGGATATTGGATCACATTGTCCATCACAGGTTTATGAAACATTGTTTTAAACTCTTTAGTAAGAGGCTCGTCCCTGAGAGCAATCTCCTTGTTCACAACTGTGCGATGCATCAATTTATCCGCAGCCACTTTTTGACTTTGCAGCACTGCTTCGCGCATACAGTTTAATTTAAAAAACTCCACGAATTTTTCTACTCGACGAAAACGCCAAGATTCGTTAAACTGCCAAAATCGCGGCTTTTGAGAGAGACAATATTGATCTAACTGCCTAGCCGTATCAATTGCACGAATACTTCCATTTAAAAAGTTCCGCAAAATCTCTAATACAAGTCCTTTATTATTTTTTTGCGGTTGGTATTTTATAAGAATTTCTAAATCATAATTTCTCGCAGAATTAATCCCAAGAAATTCACCCAGAAATTCCCTTTGTTGTTCGCTAAAATATATTTGTTTAATTTCAAAATAACGCTGTGTCTTATTCATTTCGTCACTTCCCTCTGCCAACAATCGCGCTAAAATGTGATGCGATTGTTTCTGTTTCATCACTGAAAACCGTTCCGTTAATTTATCGTAAAAATCCCTGAAGATTTGTGTCGTTGCAATTTGTCTTCCTAAAATGGCCATAATGAAAATCCTTTTCCTTGTGTTTTCAACTTTGCTGATGACTCATCCCAAATCATCAACTTCATGGTTATCACAGTATCGTCCTAAAAATATCCGCGCAAGATCACAACTTGCGTGTAAAATGTGGATAACTTGTGTTTTTCCCGGTAATTTCAAAAAAATTCAATTTTTTTTATTTTTGTATGGAAAATAGCCATTTTTGCTGTTTTAAAAAAAGACATGGGGTGATCTACTCCTGAGCGATCGTCACAAATTTCCCGGCTCATACAATCCAGGAAAAGATTGTCAACCGCGGAGAGAATTGATCCCCCCCTTTCGCCGGTTTAATTGATCCCCCCAGCATATGTTTGCTTAATTTTTGTCCGCGCCTACCTCCGTTTCATAACCTTTTGGGGGTCTATTTTTTTTCCGCTTCGAGAATGACCGGGTGAGCCTTATTGGCGATCCTATCAAGAGCTGCATTGGCCATCTTTTTCTAGCTACTCGTTGATCGCTTTGAGTGCTGAATGATTTGCTCCACTTTTATCAATAGTGATTTTCTTAGAACTGCCTGAAGAGTGAATACGCCAGGTACCAGCGTACGACCATCAAAATGATATCTTTCATAAAGTGCTTGCCTTTGAAATCCATTTCTATTTATTTCTCAGATCTTCTTAATTGATTCGAATTTTACCATAATTTCAGCTGAGTTTGCGACAAAACCACATAAAATAACAACGCTATTAGTGTTTGGATTATTTACGTTTATTTTTCGACTTCAATCTCGGCGTGAAATGAATCGTGAATTAACAGCGCCCGTTATTTTTTCAAATTTGAAAAACCTATTTCCTGATCTCGAAACGATCCCTCATGCAGATATCTTAGCACGGGTATTAGAATGAATTAACCCACTTAACATCGAAAAAGCCCACATACATAGGTTTGATTAAAAACTTGATCAACAAGATGTTTATATGATTGAAGCCAATATCACCTTAAAAAGTAACTACTCACTCCCCTACGATTCAATTTCCCCAGCTAGTGCCATCTGAATAGCAATTAATGGATTAATGCCTTTATTGGCCATGGTTTGCAGATAGCTAGATATTCGGCAATAAGCTTGGGCGTAGAGCTCAGTTCGAAAACACCCCGATACTTTTTGTTTAACTTTAGCCATTCTCAAATCACGCTCAGCACGATTATTGGTAAAGGAAACATAAGAATTTTTTGCAAAG
>JAJFKH010000091.1 GCA_021773305.1 Gammaproteobacteria bacterium
AAGTCAGTGGTTTTATGCAGATTTCGTCACGCTCACAGCGGCGGGACCGTGGTTGATTTTCACAACCTTCCCTTTTAGTTTTTGAAAGAAAAAACTCTCTCAAAAAACCTGAAAAGCTTTGGTGATTATCTACGTTTAAAATGTTCAGTCAAGTTTTTAAGTAAACAGTTTATTGATGAGTCCCCATCTTAAGTAAAAACAAGCAGTTCCTAATCCGCACGAAAACCGATCTCCTATATAATGGACTTCGACGATCTCTTTTTAGCAAACAGCGATTGCGCAATGTCTATTATGATAGTTTCGTTCAAGGAACGGGTAGAAGGAGTAGCGACAGGCAGACCTCTTTCTAAGGCCGCTCCCGACCCAAAGCGGACGTTTGCAGTGCTCTTCACAAAACATTGGTGGGACATATAAAATATTGGGAATAGAAGAATGATGAAGTACTGATAAAATAACTTTTAAGGAGTATTTTTGAGATTTGGAGCATTAAAATAAACAGGAACATCAAACGAGATTTTATTTATATACTCTGACTTCATATTTCCTCCAGCTTCAATAATGCTGGAAATATTAATTCCGCCACCGCCTTCTTTACTGGTAGCGACAGCAACTTCAAAAGATATCATCTGTGGTGTCGTCATTTTCACTCCTTCCACAAGTCCAGGGGCAATTGAAGACGGAGATTTTGATTGTGCAGAAAATACTCCATTTGTAATAGCCATCAATGTTTGTTCAACAAATTCTTCTAATTTCATAGTTGGCTCCAATTTGAATCATCAGAAATCAAACTTTGATTATACACTCAAACTATAAAATTCTCTTTTAAGGAACTAGCTTGTATGAAACGAGTAGATAGAGATGATACTTGGTCAGTTTGAGAATGACCGCTTTTGGCCGAAGAGAGGCATGTCGCTATCCGACCCAATGCGGACCTTTAGCATAGTTTGAGATGACAAAAATTTCGAGATGTGGAACAAAACAAAATAATAGCCAACCAATGCAGCAACAATATTAGCGAAATGAAAAATCTCGAAGAAGAAATAGAAAAAGTCTTGAGAGAACGCCCTGATGAAACCTACTATGGGAGGTCTGAGCTACAATCGATCATAAAACTGCTTTCTGCGGACAATAAATTTGAGATATTTCACAATCATTGTCATAGGTTAGGAGCTATATCAGGAATTTGCTTCAACGGTGAGCTTGAATTTCCTAATCAAGTCATACGTCGAGCAAAGCAAGTAGGTGTTCATCAAGCATTGGATGAAATAAGTGGCTATTTAGATTCAGCGCAGATTGAAATTGAATGTGCGCTTCTACTTTACAACATTCAAATTGACTCAGATTTTACATTTTCGAATGGTGTTCGCCTGACCAGAGTAAGCAGTATAAGGGATCCCAATCTAATAAAATTTCTGGATAAAGAAAATATAAGCACAGGTGGATCAGATACCGCTATATTATCGAAGGAGTATATTACTCCGAAAGAATATTCCAGTAGCCTTGCTGATAGAGAGGGGAAAACGAATTGGACGAAAATAGAAGTCAAGACTAAGTTAATTAATATTCTTAATGATACTCGATTCATGCTTTCGTTGGGTAGACATCCCAAATATGGAGTTCCTGTTGTTGGAAGCTTTGAGGTAATTCCAGATCATCTTCAATTTCTCAACAATGGCGTTGGATATGAAATTTTTTCAGAACCCAGAACAGTGTTTGGCCCTAGCATTATTGAGATCGAGCTACAGAAAGCTGATCAATTGCTTAGCAAATTTAATTCCCTACCTCTCGATGATCGGGCTCGTATCAGAATCGTCGCCAAAAGATTAAATGATTCGAAAATCGACGCCGATTGGGCGAATAAGAGTATCAATCTTAGAATTTGCTTGGAGAATCTATTTTGTGGAAAAAGTGAATTTGGAATCGCGCAGACTATTTCTGAAAGAGCACCAAACTATACTAGCTTTTCAAAAACAAGAGCAAGGAAAGTCTATGCGTTCTTATCAACGGCTGTTCATACTGGCACACCTCCCGAGCACGAAACAATTACTGAGGATGCAATAATTACTGAAATACATAAGACTGTTATCAAATTCATTGAAGAGGGGGGATATCCCGATTGGCCGATGAGACAGGCCAAAGGCAGACTGCATAGATTTATAAAATGCATTAAATCGGTTTTTAGCGCGAACAAAAATTGAAATATTAGTAAAAAATTTTGCTAATAATTAGCTTCAGAGAGCACCGCCTGAAGCCTTCTTTTAGCTCAGCGTGGATGTCCGCTTATGGCCGGTAGCAGACTATTAGTCATTTAAAGGGGCATGTTCAGTATAAACTGTAAGAGGTAATTAGTTATAATTGCCAGGAAGTATTTCCCTATTAAAATTCTCTGCCGTTACTGCCACCCAACCTATTGAATTAATAGGGGCGAAATTATCAAAAAACGCGGCTTCAGGCGCTAAATGGGCAGGGCGGATTTATTCCTTGAAAAGTGTATAAAATTCAACAATAATGACGCGTAGAAATTATATGTTTTGGGTTTCCCGCTTTTTGGGGAATGAAAAGGGAAGGTTGTGAAAATCAACCACGGTCCCGCCGCTGTAAGTGTGACGAAATCTGCATGAA
>JAJFKH010000092.1 GCA_021773305.1 Gammaproteobacteria bacterium
TCGCTCATACCATATTGATAACTATTTGGCCATCCTGAAGGTGCCAGCCCTTCTGTGCCTGAAATTTATAACAGTTCAGCAAACTAAACCAATACCTTTCAGCGGGAGCTGCTGATTAAAGTTGGAAAGATTTGCCTAGTATTCCCGGGATCTGCTAGAATGGTCAGGTTTTATGGTAACACCATCGGCCCTTTTGCGGTGATAGGCTGTGAACCCCGTCAGGCCCGGAAGGGAGCAGCGGTAGCGGTCGATTCAGGCGCAGAATGTGGCTGGTGGAGTTGCCACCAAATAACCTTTTTCTCGGAATTTAGGATAATGTCCTACCAAGTCCTTGCCCGTCAGTGGCGGCCCGGAGATTTTCAGCACATTGTTGGCCAACAGCATGTAGTGCAAGCATTAACCAATGCACTCAATCAACAACGACTCCATCATGCTTACCTCTTCACCGGTACCCGAGGAACTGGGAAAACAACCCTAGCGCGTATTTTAGCAAAATGTTTAAATTGCGAGCAGGGGATCACCGCAACGCCTTGCGAGAATTGCTCAACCTGCCAAGATATCCGCGAAGGCCGCTGTCTGGACTTGCTAGAAATTGATGCAGCTTCTCGAACCGGTGTAGAGGATATGCGAGAATTATTGGATAATGTTCAATATAGTAGCAACCATGCCCGCTACAAAGTTTATATCATCGATGAAGTTCACATGCTTTCTAAACACAGCTTTAATGCATTATTAAAAACCTTAGAAGAACCACCGGCCCACATAATTTTTATCCTAGCAACCACCGATCCACAAAAATTACCTGCTACCGTTCTCTCTCGGTGTTTACAATTTCATTTAAAAAACTTATCTGTGGAGCAACTCACCGCTCACATGGAAATGATTTTGCAGCATGAAAATATATCGTTTGAAGCAGCCGCCCTTGAAGCCCTTGCAGAAGCTGCCGACGGTAGCGTTCGCGATGGATTGAGCCTATTAGACCAAACCATTTCCCACGGAAATAATCAGGTCGCCCTGAGTGACGTGCAAGCATTGCTAGGATTGAGCGAACAACGATTTATCCTCACATTGCTCAAACAATTACAAAACCACCAGGGACAAGGCTTACTTGACACTATTACTCAACTCGCCCAAAATGCTGCGGATTTCCATCAAGTCCTTGAACAACTGTTAAAAACGCTCCACGAAATTGCCAAATGCCAAGTGGTACCCGAATACCCTTGTGCAGAGACCATCAAATCCATTGCCAGAGAATGGGGCAAGGAAGAAACTCAAGTATATTACCAAAGTGCACTTATCGGTCGCCGAGATTTGCCTTTAGCACCCACACCAAGAAGCGGTTTTGAAATGATTATGCTGCGGATGTTAGCATTCTCTCCGGTGGAAAAATCCAGCCCTCCTCCTCCAACACCGCAAAAAAAAACAACTCCTCCTCCTCAAGTTCAGCAACCCAGTCCCTCTGCTAATATGAAAGATCAAGCAACTCCTGATACTGGCTGGCAAGGTATTTTCCCAAAACTCGCTCTTTCCGGAATGGCAAAAACTCTCGCCTCTTATTGTATTATGGTGGAAAATGCAGAGAATCAAATAAAATTGCTAATTGAACCTAACCAGGCAATGTTAGTATCAAACGAACAACGGCAAACCATTGAGCATGCTTTACGGGAGTATTATGAAAAACCCATAAAACTCCTCATTGAACCCGGCACAGTTCATCAGCCAAGCCCCTTTCACCTTGCAAAGCAGGCTGCTGAAAAAAAACAACAGCAGGCCATTGATATTATCCAAAATGACCCTAATGTAAGTACTATTGTCGAAAAATTTGATGCAACGATTGAGAAAGGCTCTATTGTTGCAATTGATTGAGGAGTAATTGTATGAGTGACGATTTTAGTAAAGGCAACTTTGGTAAGTTAGTGGAAACAGCCCAAAAACTACAAGATGGTATGAAAAGCGCCCAAAAAGAGTTAGAGGATTTGCGAATCGTCGGTGAAGCCGGTGGTGGGCTGGTGAAAATAACGGGAAATGGCCGCCATGATGTGGTTTCTGTCTGGTTTGATCCGTCAGTTTTATCTGAAGAAAAAACCATTATTGAAGATTTAACTGCCGCTGCATGCAATGATTTAACGCGAAAAATTGAAAAAGCTTACAAATCCAAAGTATCAGGTCTTGCCACGGGATTTGATTTTAACAAAAATTTTGACTTATCCTCTGATGATGATGACGCTGGGAATTAAGCAACAACGCCCATGAGTCTTTTCAGCCCACTGTTAGAACAATTAGTCCATGCTCTACGATGCTTGCCTGGTGTAGGCCCTAAATCGGCCCAGCGGATGGCTTTTCATTTGTTAGCCCGGGAGCGGGACGGTGGACGATACCTTGCGAATATGCTGCAACAAGCCATGGAATTAATCCATCGTTGTAAACAGTGCCAAGGCTTTAGTGAAAAAAAGATTTGTGATCTGTGCACGAACCCTCGGCGCGATCACGCTATCTTATGTGTAGTAGAAAGCCCTGCGGATGTCATGGCAATGGAACAAACCGGCTACCGAGGACTTTATTTTGTATTGCATGGGCATCTTTCTCCTATTGACGGTATTGGCCCTAGCGAAATCGGTCTTGAAAAATTGAAAAAATTTCTTCAAGAAATTTCCCCTAAAGAAATTGTTCTCGCCACAAACCCCACGGTAGAAGGCGACGCCACAGCACAATATATCGTTCAGCTTACAAAGCCTTTCCAAATCCCCTGTAGCCGACTCGCCCATGGGGTTCCGATTGGCGGTGAAATTGAATTTGTTGACGGTAATACCCTTGCTCATGCATTTGCTGGGCGAGAAATTGTATCTTAATTAACAGGAGTAGCCCCATGGCTATCACAGTACACGGAACCCCCCTATCGCCTTTTAGCCGTAAAGTCTGCATTGCCTTACGAGAAAAACAATTAGATTTTACCATCAACCCTATCATACCCTTCAATCTTCCAGATGATTTTATCAAAATGAGTCCTTTAAAAAAGATACCTGTACTGCAAGATAATGATTACACCCTAGCGGATTCATCGGCCATTTGCTTTTACCTTGAAAAGCAATACTCTGAGCATTCTCTATACCCGACTGATCCCAAACAGTGCGGCCAAAGTCTATGGTTTGAAGAATATGCAGATACAGCAGTGGTCGGTTGTACAACCATGGGTATTTTCTATCATAAACTTATAGAGCCTGCTTTTTTTGATCGGCCTATCAATCAAGAATCCATTGACGTTGCTTTAAAAGAGCAATTGCCAGTGATTTGTCATTATCTTCAAGAGAGGCTACAGTCCGACAAAAAATACCTGGTTGCTGATACATTATCTATTGCTGACATCAGTGTTGCTTCTGCATTTCAAAATCTCATCATTTCAGGGTATACCATTGACCAAGAGCCATTCCCCTTGCTGACCGATTATCTAGCAAAAATCTGGCAACGGGAAAGCTTCCAAGCACAATTAGCCGCAGAAAAGCCATTTGTGGATGAATTGACCGGCTAAACCAATGGGTTTTTCCATGAAAATTAGAAGTTCAACTTCTAATTTTCATGGATATCTTGACAAAATCCCTTTTATCCATGAAAATTAGAGATCTAACTTCTAATTTTCATGGATAAAAATGAAAAGACAATATTTTGAACAAAAAATCCAGCATTGCTTTAATGTTAACCCAGTGGTTGGGCTACTAGGGCCTCGCCAGTGTGGAAAAACTACTCTGGCCAAATTGTTTGCCCACAAGAAAAAAATACCCAAAGAAAATTATTTCGATCTAGAAAATAATCTCGATCTCGCCCGCCTAAAAGAGCCTGCACTTACATTAAAACAATTAGAGGGAACGATTGTCATTGATGAGGTACAATTATTTCCTAATTTGTTTCGTGATCTTCGAGTACTCGTAGACGATGAAAATTTTACGGGGCAGTTACTGATTTTAGGAAGTGCCTCCCAAGAATTGATCCGTCAATCCGCTGAAACATTAGCCGGGCGAATTTCTTATATCGAACTTACCCCTTTTAGTAGTAGTGAAACCGGCGAGCAATCCCTTCTTTGGCTGAGGGGCGGCTACCCACGATCTTATTTAGCTATCAATAATGAAATAAGCACTGACTGGCGCAAAGATTATATTCGCACATTCCTAGAAAAAGATATTCCAAATTTGGGTATTAATATTCCTGCAAAAAGAATGCGACGGTTCTGGATGATGCTGGCTCATTACCATGGCAACATATTCAATGCCTCTGAGTTAGGCCGAGCAATGCAAACATCCTACAAAACTATACAAGAATACACAGACATCCTCAGTGGAACATTCATGATCCGGCAATTGCAACCTTGGTTTGAAAATATTAGCAAGCGCCAAGTCAAATCACCTAAAATATATTTTCGCGACACTGGCATTTACCATAGCCTATTAGGGATTGAAAACCTCTCTGAGCTACGAACTCACCCAAAGCTTGGTGCCTCTTGGGAAGGGTTTGCCATGGAAGAAGTGATTCGAACTCTCAAAGTCGATGAACAAGATTGTTACTTTTGGGCGACCCACCAGCAGGCCGAATTAGACCTGCTGATTTTTGACCATAGCAAAAAGCGCGGCTTTGAATTTAAGTATAGCGACGCACCAAAGCTCACAAAATCCATGAGAATTGCTTTGGAAGATCTCAAGCTGGATACTCTCACCGTTATTTACCCTGGAACCACTTGCTATCCATTGGCTGAAAACGTAAAAGTTGTTGGCTTACAAAGCCTCCTTTGTGATCCTCTCATTTTAACTCAATACAACTAACCTTACATTCCTATACTAGAATAACTTGACTGTTCCAATCGTCGCTGTGCCAATTCAGCATCAATGATTTGCTGATCGACCAGTTTCCTCTGATAATCCAGAGCGACTTTCAGAGTTGCGTAAGGGCCTAGACTATCAGATGCACTCGGTGAGGGAGTTACCGTACTCTCTTTTCCTACAAAGGTACGAGTCAGTGATTTTTTATAATGTAAATAGAGCGTCCCAATATCCGCAGCATCTTCTTCAGAAAATGGCTCATTGCCATGCACATTGGTTAGTTCATTCTTTTCAATCATAGGAAATAATTCTTTCTTTAAGTGATAGGCTTCCCCTGTTGTTGTGAGAAAAACTTCATTACTGGGCAATGTAAAAATATCCGTTTTGCCATCCAGTAATTTTTCATTACGAATTTGACAGGTTAAAGTAAAAAATAACAATCTCCGCTGAACTTGCTCTACAGGCTTCTCAGGATCAAAACGCACTTCGCTTGCTAACACCATAGCAATAGCTTGGAAAAGAACATTCACATCTCGACTATTTTCTTCAGTGTAGCTGCGGCCATTTTTAGCATGCCGCTCTAAGCGTAGCTTAAATTCCTTGACAATTTCATCGGCTAAATCAGGAAAACTCCGAGGATTAGCCGCAATATCGCGATGCACAATTTCATTGAGTCGCCGGATCCCGTGACAACGATGCTTTGCCACTTTTCGCCACCAACACATATTCTCATCATACTCTCGAACAAATTCTTTTAAGTAAACTCGATCCATACTTATCACCCACCTTATTTTGTTACTTAGCACAGGCAAAATGACGGTTTTGAGCGCCCCACCTTGTACCAAGCATGATTTATTTTTGATAACCATAAGGTATAGTCGATAATTGACGAAGATCAACTCGTCTACCACTGATTTTCAGGTGAAGTGATTAAAGTCGAAAAGTCACCTTGACTTGAAGCCCTCCCTGGGAACGATTTTTAAGTTGGATAGAGCCGCCGTGAGCGCAGATAACATCTTGGGCAATGGCCAAACCAAGCCCGCTGCCTCCTGTTCTGGAGCTGCGTGCGGTATCCACCCGATAAAATGGTGTAAATACTTTTAATAGTTGAGCTTCTGGGATCCCAGGGCCATCATCTTCAATCATAATAATTGCGCAACCTTCATCGGAGGTAATATTCACAAAGACATTTTCAGCATATTTCACTGCATTGTTGACCAAATTTGTAATGGCACGCTTAATCCCAAGGGCATTGGCTTTAAAGCGGATCCGTGGGATCTGAGTTTGGCATTCTACATTTTTACCTTGCTCACATTTTTCATCGCAAATAGACAAAATCAATGCCACTAGATCCAAATTAATTCTATCATCCACATTAGATGCATCTTTCGTGTAGGTGAGGATCTGATCGATCATCGCTTCCATTTCATCTAAATCTTCCACCATTTCTTGATACTGCTGCTTATCTTCCAAAAATTGAGAACGCAGTTTCATTCGAGTAATCGGCGTACGCAAATCGTGAGAGATAGCCGCCAGCATTAAATTTCGATCTTGGAGTAAGTTCATAATACGTTGCTGCATTTGATTCATTGCATGGGCCGTGTCTCTAACAATAGCCGGGCCGTATTCAATCATGGGCTTAGCCGTCAACTCTATACCTAATTTTTCTGCGGCCACCTTAAATTGCTTTAGCGGCCCTGTAAAACGTAACAGAGTCCAAGCAGAGAATAGTAATGCAAGCGCAACCACAAGAGTGAGAGTCACAATAAAAATTTGCATGAGGTTTGCATTAGAAAGAGGCGTATATTTGATATTGAGCCATTCACCGTTGTCCAATCGTAGAGAAACAGCAAGGTGATCCGGGATCTGTTTAAGGGTATCCCCCATTTTTTCTAAATTATGATCGGTAATTTGTAACGACCAGCGAGGTGCATCGGTTAATCCTACATCAAGCTTTTCGGTGCGAGAAACCTTTGCAATTTTAGGCCAATCTTTTTCTGGCGTCGTTTCAAAGAGGTAAAGTGTATCTGCCAACTGGGTAATCACTTCATCTGAATCTGCCAGACGCTCTTCTTTTTTGCTATGATTCAAAAAAATTAAAATCAAAATAAAATTTAAAATCACTAACCCAGCAAAAATAATAAAGATAGCTTTTCCCGGAATGGTACCAGGAAATCTCCAAGGCTTAGTCAATTTTTTTATATTTATTGCGGGTAGAATTGCCGCACAGATACATTTTGCACGCTGATAAAATTTCATTTTTTAGCACTCCGATTGCGTTTAGGATTGGACAAAAAAGTCAAAAAAATCGAGGCATATAGCCACTCTATGTTACGCGTCTTTTACTGGCCTTTTTGTTCAAAGATGAATGCAAGATGGGATGCTAAAAACGGCAATCCTACCCGCAACAAATATAGCATTCATTTCTACCCTATTTACGTTTTTCAACTTTTGCAGAAAAGATATATCCTCCTCCACGAACAGTCTTAATCACGGCCGGTTGCTTAGGATCCGGTTCTATCTTTTGTCGTAGACGGCTGATCCTAACATCAATACTCCGATCAAAAGGGCCTGCTTGACGGTTTTGGGTAATCTCAAGCAGCGCATCTCGACTTAGCACTTGATTGGGGCGTTCTGCCAGGGCTTCTAAAAGGCGATATTCCCCATCGGTCATAGCCACATCAAGCCCTTCTGGTGAAATTAAACGACGCAGCAGTTTATCTAATACCCAATCATTAAAAGTCAATTTTGTGGCAGGGTGATTCAATTCACCGCCACTGCCTTCACCACCACTACGCCGCAGAATAGCTTTAATCCTTGCAAGCAATTCATGGGGATTAAATGGCTTAGTTAAATAATCATCGGCCCCTAGCTCTAAACCTAAAATTCGCTCGGTATCTTCTCCCGCAGCAGTTAACATAATGACAGGTACGACAGAGTTTTGGCGCAGTTTACGGCACAGCTCAAAACCATCTTCTCCGGGAAGCATGATATCTAAAATCACCAAATCAAAGAGCTTATGTTTCAGGGCGTCGAACATTTCTTCACCACACCCAGCCAAAGTCACATGGTAACCGTAAGCTGCTAAAAACTTTTCCATAAGTTGGGTGATTTTAGGGTCATCGTCAACAATTAATATCTTACTGCTTAGCTGCATACCTAAACCCTCAAAACATCGTACGAAATTTAAACCACTTTAGCACAATAGGCGGTAAAATAACAGTTGTAAAACGTAAAGATTGTTTGCAAGCCTATGCAGTGAGTTTTATAGTATGGTGACGAATAACCTAACTAAGGACGGAAATGGCGGATAAAACACCTTATCAAGTGGGCTTTGCTAACCATTTTGCAACACAAGCGATACCCAATACGCTTCCCTACGGGCAAAACTCTCCCCAGCAGGTACCCCATGGACTGTATGCGGAACAACTCAGCGGCAGTGCTTTTACGGCCCCTCGAAAGCATAATCAACGAAGCTGGCTCTATCGTATCCAACCCTCTGTGGTACAAGGAGATTTTTCAATTTTTACCCAGCATGAAATGATTCTCAACTCAGAACGACCCACCCCTGTCCCTCCCAATCAAATGCGCTGGGATCCTCTACCACTACCCGGTAAGAAAACCGATTTTATCCAAGGGCTGATCCCTTTTGTACGTAACGGTAATGCAAAAAATTTGTCAGGATCCCTTGTCTATTTATATGCCTGTAATCAAGACATGGAAGACTGCTATTTCTATAATTCTGATGGTGAAATGCTCATCGTCTTACAACAGGGACGACTACGATTTGTCACAGAATTTGGCATCATTGAAGCAGAGCCATCAGAAATTGTTATTATTCCTAGAGGTATAAAATTCACCGTTGAATTATTAGAGGATAGTGCCAGAGGGTATGTTTGTGAAAATTATGGCGCTACTTTGGCACTACCCGATCTGGGGCCGATTGGGGCCAATGGTTTAGCTAACCCTAGAGATTTTCAATACCCTACCGCTTGGTTCGAAGATCGAGAGGGAGATTTTAGCTTGCTATGTAAATTTCAAGATCATATGTGGCAGGCCCCTATCCACCACTCGCCTTTGGACGTAGTTGCCTGGCACGGTAACTACGCGCCTTATAAATACGATCTTCGCTTATTTAATACCATCAATACGGTAAGCTTCGATCATCCGGATCCCTCTATCTTTACCGTACTAACCTCGCAAACCAACACACCCGGTGTCGCAAACCTTGACTTTGTGATTTTTCCGTCTCGATGGATGGTAGCAGAAAACACCTTTCGTCCTCCCTATTATCACCGAAACTTCATGAATGAATATATGGGATCCATCTACGGTGCTTATGATGCCAAAGGCAATGGATTTCAACCTGGAGGAAGTAGCTTACACAATTGCATGCACGCCCACGGGCCTGATGCAGAGGCTTTTAACAACGCCTCCAACGTTGAATTAAAACCTGAGTACTATGTTGACACACTCGCCTTTATGTTTGAAAGCTGCTTCGTCTGGGAACCAACCCGTTTTGCCTTAGAAACGCCCTTACGACAAACAGATTACCTTGCATGCTGGCAAAAACTTCCGAGACATTTTAAAGGCTGCCCATGAAAATACTTGGCAAAAATAGCATTGCTTTATGGATACTAGGGGGATGTCTCTTTTTCCATACAGCCTTTGCTCTAGAGGTTTTTCCTTTACCGAAAGGCAATGATACTGTCGTCGGATACCTAAAAGAAGTTTATTTAGAACCGGGTGATACATTAGCAAACATAGCATACCGCCATAACATGGGGTACGAAGAATTAGCCCGAGCCAACCCTCACATCGTACCAGGCCATATTTATTCCTGGACACCAGTATACATTCCTTCAGCCTATATTTTACCCCCTGGATCACGAAAAGATATTGTGATTAATATTTCTGAAATGCGACTTTACTATTACCCTAAAGGAAAAGATATTGTGGTCACAGCACCGGTCAGCATTGGGAGGCAAGGCTGGGAAACACCTATTAGTAAGACAACGATTGTGGATAAGAAAAAAAATCCTGATTGGCACCCTCCAGAATCCATTAAACAATATACTGCAAAACACGGTTTTATTTTGCCCGATGTCGTGCCTTCAGGCCCCGACAACCCCCTCGGAGAATATGCTTTTCGCTTGGGGTTAAATGCCTACCTGATCCATGGCACAGATGATCCCTACTCCATTGGTAAACCCATCAGCTCTGGCTGTATCCGTATGTACCCTAATGACATTGAGCAACTTTTTAATGAAATTCCAGTTGGCACTGAGGTACAAATTATCAACGAACCTTATAAAGCGGGCTGGCTGAATAAAACACTCTATTTTGAAGCCCATCCACCTATTGCAAATAAGCCTTCGGATAAAACAGTCAATCGAAACTTCAAACACACCATTATGGATCAAAAACCCCCTGCAACCCTAAACTGGAAAAAGATAATAACCATTGCTCATGAAGAAAATGGTTACCCCACGAGGATAGATTAATTCCATGCACAATGAACGAGACACTTCCCTAAGCTTGCGAAATCCTTTAGCTAAGACCAAACGTATCGTCATAAAAGTTGGCACCAACATACTGGTTAATAAAAATGGAAAACCCAATAAAACCCGTATAGATAACCTATGTCAATCCATTGCAAACCTTAAGAAACAAGGCTACCAAGTCATCTTAGTCTCCTCTGGTGCCATTGGTGCAGGACTTCATGCCTTAAAACTCAAAACCCGCCCCACAGAATTAGCACAGTTACAAATGGCCGCTGCGGTAGGCCAAACTTGCTTGTTAGAAGAATATGGACAACGCTTTAAAAAACATAAATTGCCTATCAGTCAAGTCTTACTCACCCACGATGATCTGCGTCACAGACAACGCCATTTGAACGCTCGAAATACACTCCATGCACTGCTAGAAAATGGTATACTGCCTATTGTTAATGAAAACGACGTTGTTGCGGTTGATGAAATTAAGGTTGGTGATAACGATGTCCTGTCAGCCTTGGTCACAGTCTTGTTAGATGCTGATGCTCTTATTCTTCTCACCACCCCAAATGGCTTGCGAAAACCTCTGGCTCACGGGAAAACTACCCGGGTGCCCTACCTAGAAACCATCACCGAAGAAAGCTTAGCCCTTGCAACAGGGAAAACCAATCCACTATCCACAGGTGGCATGGCAACAAAATTATTAGCGGCTCAAACCGCAGCAAAAATCGGCGCATTGGTCATTATTGCCAGCGGCACAACTTCAAACACCCTTGAAAAAATCATGAGTGGTAAAGATATTGGAACAATTATTGGTAATCCACTGCAAGCGTCCCGGAAGTCTCCTTCTCGAAAACGTTGGCTGAGTTATTTTCATCGTTGCCAAGGTAACCTATGGGTTGATGACGGTGCGCAAATGGCTCTGCGCTCTCAGGGAAAAAGTCTACTGCCTGTGGGTATTACAAAAATTCACGGAAAATTCCCATCCGGTGCCATGATTAATATTTTGAATCAACATAATGAAACCATCGGCCAAGGACTCGTAGAGTATTCCAGTGAGATTATCGCTAAAATTAAAGGTAAAAAAAGCCGGGAAATTAAAGCCATCATTGAGAATTATCACAATGATGTTGTCATCCATCGAAATAATTTAGTCATCACCCATTAGGAGTTCCTATGGAAATTGAAAAAATGGCAGTGGCAGCGAAAGATGCTAGCCAACAGTTACTGAGGCTATCTTCTGAAGATAAAAATGCTCTGCTCTTGGCTTATGCCGATCAGATTGATCAGCATCGAGAACAACTCCAACAGGCAAATGAAAAAGATTTAGTAAATAACGCGGGGTTATCGTCTGCTCTCATAGATAGACTGCGATTGGATCAAACAAGGATCGACAACATGATTGCTGGCATTAAACAAATTGCCGAATTAACGGATCCTGTAGGAAAAAATTTATCCACTTACCACCATCCTAACGGCATGCTCATCAATAAAGTCCAAACGCCCATTGGCGTTATTGGCATCATCTACGAATCCCGCCCTAATGTCACCGCAGATGTTGCCGCTCTATGCCTGAAAAGTGGTAATGCCGTAATATTACGTGGTGGAAAAGAAGCGATACATAGCAATACAGCCCTGATTGAATTATTTGAAGCCGCCGTGAACGCTTATCCTCAGGCAAAAAATGCCGTGCAGTTGATCAAAGAAACCGATAGAGCGACGATTAAAACATTGGTACAACTCAATGGTAAAATTGATCTGGTGATCCCTCGAGGTGGTGAAGGATTGATACAAACCGTCACAGAACTTGCCACGGTGCCTGTCATAAAGCACTACAAAGGTTTATGTCATATTTTTGTCGATGAGTCAGCGGACTTAACCATGGCCCAAGCCATTTGCCTCAACGCCAAATGCCAACGGCCTGGAGTCTGTAATGCCATGGAAACCCTATTAATCCACAAAAATATTGCCCGTGATTTTTTACCCTCCCTACTAAAAGCATTACAGGCTGAGCATGTGCAGTGCATTGGGGATGAACATTGCCAATCCATTTGCCCCGAAATCGCACTGGCATCAGAAAAGGATTGGGATACTGAATATCTCGATCTTGTCTTATCCATTAAGATTGTCGATGATGTTAAACAAGCGGTGAATCACATTAACCAACATGGCACTGGGCATTCTGAAGCCATCATCAGTCAACACCCCGATAATCAAAAATATTTCCAACAGCAAGTGGATGCCGCTGCGGTTTATATCAATGCTTCTACGCGCTTTACCGATGGTCTTGAGTTTGGTATGGGAGCTGAAATGGGGATTAGCACCGATAAAATCCATGCCAGAGGCCCTATGGGATTAGACGAACTTTGTAGCTATAAATACCTCATCGAAGGAGAGGGGCAAATTCGAATGTAGTATGTATTTCGCACAGCATATTACTACTTCTGGTTAGTTAAGCACTTCCAAATACCTATCGCGCCACCTAGATTTTGTCTCAATACTGTCGTTTTTTGACAGTATTGTGCTAAATGTTGAATTATTCCCGAAGTATCCTATAATATATGCATAAAACTGTCATTTTTTGACAGTATTGCGTTAAAATAAGCTCCATTCACTAGAATGCAAGGTGTTTTTATGAGCCAAACTCTAACCACTAAGCTACGCCAACTACCACGGCCCTGTCTAACACACATGGAACTCAAAGCCATGCTGCATGGCTCTGCGGATAGCCGCTACGGAAAAATTAAGCGTCTGCTCGCTCAAAAAAAACTATTACATATTCGCAGGGGGTTGTATGCCTTGCCTGAGCCCATGCCTCATCCCTTTGAATTAGCACAGTACATCTATGGGCCATCCTACATTAGCCTGGAATCTGCCTTAAACTATCATGGACTCATCCCTGAAGCTGTTCACTCTATTACCAGTGCATCCAGTAAACGAAATAATAGCTTTCAAACGCCACTGGGTACATTTAGCTATCAACGTTTACCCAATAAACAGTTATTCACACAGGTAACACTCATTCAAGAAAACCGCGCACAATTTTTTATGGCCACGCCCTGGAAAGCCATCTGTGATTACATTTATTGTTACAAAAAAGACTGGAATAGCTTAGAGCCATTGGTACAAAGCCTCCGCATAGATCCTGAAAAATTACCCCTCTTAAAAAATGAAGACATTCACACATTAAATGAATATTATTGTCACACACGTATAAGTCTTTTTCTAAGTAGCCTCCACAAAGAATTAACCCGGAGTATTGCATCATGAGTGTGGATATTATTCAACAAAAATTATTAGATTATCAATGTCAAAGTATACTTGAACAAGAACATGCATTAAAAGAAATTGCTCAAGAAATTGCTTTAATGGCCCTCTCCAGAGCCGAATTTTTTGATGTTGCGGCTTTTCAAGGCGGCACATGTTTAAGGATTTTACATGGATTAGAACGATTTTCTGAAGATTTAGACTTTGTTTTGCTGAAACCTCATCAACATTTTGATTGGGAACCCTATATCAAAAAAATGAAAGAAGAGTTTGCAGCTTACGGGTATATTTTGGATGTAACTAATAAAACAAAATTAAATGAAACCATACAAACTGCTTTTCTAAAAGCAAATTCCACGGGTGGTCTTTTAATACTAAAAGACTCCCGCACCCATCAACCCAAATTACAAATTAAATTAGAAATTGATACAAACCCACCGAAAGGATCAGCTTATGAATTAAACTATCTGGATTTTCCATTACCTTATAGCGTTCAAACCCAAGACTTACCTAGTTTATTTGCAAGTAAATGCCACGCATTACTTTGTCGAAAATATACAAAAGGACGAGATTGGTATGATTTCATTTGGTATGTATCAAGAAACATCCAAATTAACTTCTCATTACTCAGCCATGCCATTTTTCAAGCAGGCCCCTGGTGTCAACAAAATATTAATATCAACCCCCCTTGGTTTTTTGAACAAATGGAAAAAAAAATATGTCATATCGATTGGCAACATGGAAAACAAGATATTGCCCGGTTTTTAAGGCCGAGAGAGTTAGCTTCTCTTGAGCTGTGGTCAAAAGATTTCTTTATCTCTCGGGTTGAGAAATTAAAACACTATAGCATAGTGAAAAATAACTAAAATTTCTAGCGGAAGTGAGTTGTTAAGTTCATAATTCCTTAATATTGGGCTTGTACAATCACATCTATTTAAAAATAAAATAGGAAACAGGGTAAAATGATCATAGAATTAACTCCAAAAATAAAACAAGATTTAATCACACTAGGCATTATAGAAGGTCAATATCCTTCTGAAATAACCGATAAGCTAAAAGAAAATAACATTCCTGTGTTTTCCCCTTCTGAAGAAAGGATTGAGATTACACCGCTGCAAGCTATGCACGCTAGATCGATTGTCCTTACCTACATTTCACACAACAATCTGCCAGAAATGCAGATGAGCGAAGTTACAGCCGCCAATACAGCCATCAGTGCACTACTCTCGAACAATATAGCACCGGCTGCCCCGAGCGAAGTTCATACAGCGCAAGGATTTTTTGACCTCTCTGAGGACATAAAAACACCTTCAGAAATTCATACCACTGTCGATAGTGATGTTCTAAAACCCGCTCATTTCCTTGGTGCAAATTGTCAAATACCTTACGATGAACTGCCAAAAAAGATCCAATCAAACATTAATAAACATAAGATTGTACTCTCCACAAAGCAAGTATTTAAAATTGATTCTATAGCAGACAGCTGGAATAACATTGAGTGGCAAACGCAACAAAATATTCTAAATGAATGTCTGCCTAAACTGCCAGAACGGCCTAAGAAAGATGAGCTACCTAAAGTACCACCTGAGCTGCCAAAACGGCCACCCAAAAAAAAGGAACTACCTGAGGATCCATTGATGGCTTGCATCGAAGCGGGGACTTTAAAATATGTAAGCTATTTAGCTAAAAAGAAATTCAACATGAATAAATTACTCAAAACTAACCATGTTAATTCTAACCTTGAGAATTGGAAAAAACTCAATAGGCAAGAACTTGTCAAATCACTGTGTGAATTTTTTGAAAGTGAGAAAGAACCCGACGGTTGGACAGAACATTCATTCAAAGGACTTGTGGCTTGGGAATTATACAATAAATATAACGATCAAGGCTTGAGAAAAATCCAAGCAGATATTGTCAATCAAAAACCACTCGAAGGAAAAGGAATACGAGGTAAGTGTAATAGCCTTTTCCCTAAAACCAGCAAGGACAGCGTTGAGTTACTATGTAAAGCCGTGCGGGCTGAGTTTTCGCCTCAGCCGGTGCAAGCAGCAGCACAGCATAGCCTTTAATTAAGTAACTCTCCCCTTCACCCGCGTTTCAAGTCATCATGATGTTGAGGTGCGGGTGATAAGCTCATGTCATAACTCTGATTCATCACCAACGGATGCAGCCAAATACCATTTATTTTATCCATTTTAGTGAGTTTTTCTTCTGGTACCACGTAGAAATTTTGCATCCCAAAATACCAGCTAAGATAACGGTTCGCTAAATTGCGCGGATTAACGTCCGCATCAGCGAAAAAAATAGTTCGCGGTGGCTTTTCAAAGGCTGGAAGCACTGCTTGAAAACGATATTTTTTTTGTTGATAAATCGACACATAACGATTTAACATTTGCTTCCTGAATGCAGGAGCAGCATCCAATAAATCACTCACGCAGGTCAAAAAAGCACCATTAAACAGCAGGCTTAAGCTTAAGCCCATATACAATAGATGGGTTACCATTTTGCTTAATCGTAATGTTTTGCCTTTGTTTTGCAGCGCTCCCAGTAAAATAAAAATAGTAGCAAACCAACCCAGCAAATAGACAAAGTAAGCAACATTCCATACCCGGATATAAGGAAAAGCGAGTAATAAATGTTGCGGTGTTAAACACACCACAATTAACAATAGCCAAATGCTTAAAGCCCCATAAACATGACGCATGTGAAACGTGATAGGACAACGTTCGAGCAATTGATAATAAATTGGAATTAATAATCCGGTTGCAAAGAGAGTACTAGGTTTTATAATCCATTGAGGAAACCAATAGCCGACTGACACCAATAAGATTAAAATTCGATGAATAATCGGTGCCTTGAGATCATGACCAACAATATATTGATAACTTCCTGGAGATAGTACCGCAGGAATAGCACACAGTAGCCCAAAGAGGAAAAGAAAAATTAACCAACGATACTGGGGTAATTTTTTATAAAAACAAAAAATACAACAGATAAAAAGGAACGCCCAAGCTGTAATGGCAATGGTTTCATTAGCTCCGAACAGTAAGAAACCCATCACATAGGATAAAATAATCCAAGTCTTGGTTCTTGTTTTGGCAAAACAACCTTGGTAAAGGAATGTCAAAAATAATAATAAAAAAGCATGACCTAATTGATAATTTATCGCGGAAGGCGCCCAATAAAAACCATTGGCAATGGCTGGCATATTTAAAATATAAAGTAATAGAAAAATCAAAGCCCCAAGAAACTTTTGAGATGTTTTCATCACTCCTGCCCCTAAGCTTCGCATAGTGTAGAAAATAGAAAAATAAAAAATAATAAAAGCCGCTAAAATATAACCTTGATTACAAACAACCAAATCAAAAATATTATTGGTCAATACCCCACAGGCTAAAATAATGGGATTTGAAATATAGCGAGCATTCATCAATTCATAAAGAGTTTTTAACGATTCAAAAAATGTATAGGTTTGGGCAAAAGCCGCTGTTACGTATTCATCGGTTGCAGGCATCGTATAGTAAATAATGGCAATAAAAGGAGCCATAACAACCATGGCGACAATAGTAAGGTTAAGGTAGCAGCGTTTTTCAATTAAATTTCGTACCATAGATTATTCAAAGATCATGGGGAGGCGATTCAAAGAATAAACAATTACCACTATTTTCAGCCACAGCCTGCCAAGTATCCACGTCAAACTCAATGGCCAGCACAGAACAGGTTGCTAAGCGTGCCGCAACATCGTGGACAAAATAATTGACTAGCCGAGTAACGCCAGGATTATGACCTACTAACATCACTGAACCGTGCTCATCGTCCAAGTGCTCTACTAAGCTAATGAGCGTTTCTACATGAGCATTATAAATTTTATGTTCTTGTCGAATTTTATCAGAAGGATAATCCAACGCATCTGCAACCATCTCTGCTGTTGTCAAGGCTCTCACAGCAGGACTAGAAACAACACAATCTAGCATCACAGCTTTGTCTTTTAATATCTTTGCTGCATAGGGAGCATTTTGCTTACCCCTAGCATTCAAAGGTCTCTCAAAATCCGACAACTTGGTAAAGCTCCAATCAGATTTTGCATGCCGCAATACATAAAGACGTTTCATAATTAATTTAAGGTTTTCGCGATGGTGACAGGACGGCGACTTCCATCCCTAGACAAGATGACCCCTCGGTCATCAATACGACTCACCACAGAGCCATCCGGCAACCGAGTCCCCACTTTTACTTCGAAATAATTTCCAGAAGCACTCAACATGGCCGTCCAGCGGCCTTGTTGCTTAGCAACATACATGACCGTTAAATCCTGAAACGCCGATCGGTGTTTTGCTTGATCTTGCTGAGCCAGGCTCGCTTGAGAAACCGAGGAGCTTTTAAGCTGAGTGGTGAGATCCTGAGTTTGAGATTGAATTTGGGCTGACTGTAATTTGGACGAAGCCAATGTATTTTCTGCTTGAGCAACCTTTTGCTGCAACTGTATCAACTGGTATTTGTTAACCAGTGACAGGTATTCTTGCTGCACCGCTTCACTCTCTTGTAGCATTTTCAACTGTTCCAGATCGGGCTGATGGGTCGGGACTTCCTCAATGCCATCACGAACAGTAGGCCCTGGTTTTGCAGCAGTTGTTTGCACTGTGGCATTTCCTATAGAAATAGAAGCTGTTGCCCCTGTTGTATTCATTGAAGTTTGCACAGGCGGCGCTGACGTTGTTTGCACAGTTCTGTTGGGCACTGCTGGAGCTATTGCTGTGGTTGTTCTCCTTGGCACTGATGGGGTCGTGGATCTTTCTGCAACTCGCGAAGCCGCTGGAGGAGGCGTGGATGAGGTAAAACTGGTTCCTCCAAAAAAAGTGTTATAACCATAGTAAAGAACAAAAACAAGCAACACCAGAGTAACACCAAGGGTCACCTTTTGTTTAGCTTCCAACTCTTTAAACTTATCAATCAGTTCCATTACTTTTTGCCCCTAAGATCAATATGGTAAATGAACCATGTAATAGTCCATCGTTAATGGATGTGTTAAATGTCTGTAAAACAATCGGCAAGCCCTGTAATTCTTGAGCAAATAGCATCAAGATGTCCGTAGAAATATCCGAGTAAGAAATGGTCAGCGGAACTTCCACAAAACTTTTCTTCGGCGTAGCAACACCTAAACTAACCCCTCCTGTGGGGATAATTTGCTTCATCCTATCGTAAAGCATGGAGACTAAATCACGTTCATTATAAATTTTTGTGGGAGCTACTCGGTTACTAATTTTGGAGGGTATGGTAATACTGGCACTGTTGCCTTCTACCTGAAGATTAGCATGGGTATCTTTCACCCAAGCTAGTAATATATCAGTGGATCCCCCAAAGGACTTCAAATTAACAAGATATTTTGAACCATCAAACGACATTGTTTTTGGTTCCCAGCCCGGTATTGTATGCATTTGCTGTGCATTCATGGCAAGCTCCACTAAGATCTTTGATGGTGATGGCGTTTGTAATGCCGACTTATAAGCTGCATAAACCTGGGTGGGAGGAGCAGCCTTTCTCTTAACCGCCACTGTCGGTGTTGGAGCTGGAGCTGGTTTCATGACATCATAGACCAGATAGCCCACCGCGACTGCTGCAATCACCGCAGCAATATAAAAAGGTAACTTCCCCTTCCCTAAGTTTAGCTCTGCAATAGCCTCAGAAACGGGCAATAATTCATACTCTTCATAAGCCGTAATCGAAGCAAAAGCTGGCTCTTCTAGAAGGGTAAAAGATTTAACATTCTCTTCATCAAATGCAAAGGCATCATCAGATGCTTCTTCTGCCAAGGGAACATCGCCGTGAACATAAATATTATATTGGTTTTCACCTGCGACAAGAGAAGCAAACTCATCCGGCAAATTAATGATAGGCAATTCAGCATCGAGGTACACTTGCCCAGCACGCACTACGACTAAAATAGCATCTCTCCCATTGGGTAGCGCTTCGCAATAAATCAAATCATCGGGCTGATCAAAATGTTCCCAAACAGTTTCGCCCAACAAAAACCCTCTTTCTTTCGCAAAGACGGCTTCATAGTCTCCATCAGGCTGGGGGAAAAACCGAGCGAAATCTCCATTGTCCTGTTGTAGAAGCTGGATCTCTTGCCTCAATAGTGATGCGCTTTTCGCGTTCAACAATTCCCGGTAAGTATAAACCGCAAAATCTGTTCCATCATCTCGGGCTACACTGGGCATCCTAGCCTAAATCCTCTAACAATTTTTCGTGAGCAGATAGTATGGTTGGTGTAATCAGAAAGATAACTTCCGAATTCGTCGCATTCGCCGCTTTTGAACCCAAAGCTTGGCTAAAGAGCACCTTCTCTCGATTTGCTGTGTTATTCAGTGACTTAAATCCCGCAATAATCAACGTTTCGCCATTCTTGATAATGGCTCGTTGATTGATATTCTGCAAGCTGACATTGGGTAACTGCACAAAGTTAGGCCCTGAGCTTCCACTGGGATCACTGCCCGAAGTATTGTCGCTAATCTCACCTGTAGAGAGATTAAATTTCTCTAAACTGACGAGAGCTGACAGGGTTCCATTGATTTGCAGGATAATATCGTTTTCACGAATTTTGGGTAGTACGTAAAGATTCAACCCCGTGGAAACAGTGCCTGTCTCTGTGCTACTAGAAGAGCCACCTTCATTTAAATAACCATCAATGGATGAAATGTAATTTTGTTGATCTTGTATGATCACTTGCCCTGTTTGGTTATTCAATGTCACTAACACTGGCTGGCTCAGCACACTCACCTTACCCTGCTCTTGGATAGCTTTGATGAATGTATCCGTTCCTTGCCAACCGCCTGAAAGAATATTGATCTCTAGCGATTGGGGTGAAACAGAGCTTTGGCTCACGTTATCAAATGCATTGGATGTAAAGTTGAGGAACTTACGGGAAGACTGATTTACAATGTTCCAGTTAATACCAAATTCAAACCCTTTATTGAGGTTCACCTCTAATATACGCACCTGAACCCGCACTTGCTTGGTTAATTCTTGATTGATTTTTTCAATATAATCACTAATCGCGTGCACATTGGAGGGGTGATCTTTAAGGGTTATTGTCGTGCTACTTTGGGAGACATTAGCTTTACCATCCGCTGACATTAAATTTCGAATAGTTGCCTGCATATCATCCCAGACAGAGGGTGTACCAATAAGCTGGCTATTTTGTGAATCAGAGGTCACATCATAACCAGACTGGGTATCCGAATCAGAACTACTGGAGCTACCCGCAGTCAATGTGCCACCGAGAGTAAAGCTTGATGCCCCAGGCACGAAAGAAATATCAAAGGTTTTTGTCACAAAGGCTGACCAAGTCAACATATTTTTTTTGTAATCAATATCGTAAGCCAGATCAGAGGTAGTTGCTAAATTATCCAACGCACCCCGAAGTGTTCCTCGATAATCCATAGATATTAATTGTTTACGATCCACGCTGGTATCATAATGAACCAACGCCCCGGTGTTTTCTAAAAGCTCTCCTGTATAAAAACTCAACGGCAAACCATTTCCATGGACTGTGATTTGCTGTTTTAACCAGGAAGGCGCTCGCTGTAAGCTAACTTTTTTGATATCTACATAAGCACCCGTTTGAGTGAGCACAGGAGCAGGCCGAGTGTATTCTCGATTTTCATGTTCATCTAACGTGCTTTTGGATTGATCCACTTCGCCTTCAATCACATCAAACGTCGGTGGCGGTTTGCACCCCACCATGGCTAATGCAACAAAAAAGACTACAAAAAATTGAACAAATCGTCCAGATAGGATCATGCACTTCTCCTTGGTACAACAGCCACTACGTGGTTTGCCTCAAAAAATACAGCTTGGAGTGGATAAGGTTCTAACAGTTTTGCCATAACATCTTGCACATTCCTGCCAGTAATTGTGACATTGCCTAGCCACTGAAAATCATAATTTGGCCGCCAAACCAGGCTATGCCAGCCTCCCTGGCGAGCAATTTTTTCAACATTGACTTTTAATGAGCCGGTACGAACCGTGACCACCATGGGTTTATTCGCTTCCACTGCAACCAACTTCCCTCTTCCTCCCACACAGGGGTTCGGTGGCATAGGGCCTTTACCCGTGAAGGGCTGACAAGCTTCTGGTCTTGTATCGGCATAGGGCACCGCCGCAAACTGGCTGGAAGCAGCATTGGGGTTTGGTAAATCAACCCCTGTTCCCATATATATATTTGCGAAAACAGATGGTGCAAACAAAAATAAAAAGGTTGTAATGACACAGTGTACAACGCGCGCGCTCATGCATGGCTCCTGTTAATCGGCAGAGTGTTAAAGAAAAATGACTTTATACCCTGAGCCTTTCTGTTACCTATCCTTGGCGATACCTACCTATCCCTCCAGTTCCTCTGAAGTACAGCAGGCCTAGCAAGCCATTATCACCTTTTTACAAGAAAATTCAATAGAAAAAAACCTTTTGAAGCCATAAAGTTGCAGGAATTAATTTTTTTTCCTTCGAAATGACAACAGCTTAATTCATGCTAACATTTTTTAAACAGTTTTTCTGAGCCGTAGGTATATTCATTGTGCCATTATATTCCATCCAACTATCGCTACACTGGGCATCATCCAACAGCATCGATTTTTTTATGTACCATTGTCCGATAGGTACACAGAATGTTAGGTAATAAGCATACTTGTAAACTTTTAAATCAGGAGAATGGACTTTATTGAATGCTCGCACAAAATAACTTTCCCCATCCCGTTCTAATTTATTACGCGCCATTTCATTGTCCACATTGTAACCTGTGGTTTGATATTGAGGTACTTCAATAAAGTGCCCTTCATAGCCATTCGGGCACTTAGGCAAATAAATCAGCTTTTTATCATTTGTGATCCCTGCACTTGCCAACCAACCATGATAGGTTCCTGGTACACGAATACTGGATGATACGGTACCATCTTTCACCAATCCCCTTGGCAATCTAGCGGCTAATTGTGCAGCCATTCGTGAGGAAGGCACTGTCACAGATATGCTGTAGAAAATTCCATCGGATTGACCTTGGTACAATTTTTTCCCCGGACAGCGCTTATTACTCTCTTCTGCTTCCTCTTGCTCTCCGGGCCAAGGAGAACATTGGGCCGATTGGGGCAAATAGGTTTCCCATAATGCCGCTAAATCTTCGGGCCAATGTTGAAAATCTGCATAATAAGCCAAGCTGGCTTCTAACAAATTTTTCATTTCAACGGCAGCCGTTCTTTCTAACAATTGTTGGGAGCGACTCTGCAACTTGGCAAAGGTATAAAGCGATAAAAGAGCCAACACAATAATCATCAGCATGATTTCGATGAGCGTTACCCCACGATTTTTTTTAATGATTAACAAAGTGTCCCTCCAGAATTATAGCTTCGCCACAACCCAGAGCATTGGTTTTCGTAATGACCCTTGCCATAGTAGTCATCTGCATGCCATTGCCCATTAGGTAGACAAAAGGTCATATAATAGTGATACTGAAATTGTCGCTTATCTTTGCCAAAAATATGTTTCACGGTTACCGAAGGGTTTTCATCGGATAAATTCAATGCGTCGATATCAAACTCAATAAAGGGATGAGCACTATAGGAATCCTCACATTTATTGAGAGGGCCTTTCAAGCCAGTGGCTTCTCCAGTTCGTTGTTTTTGAAACATTTGAATGTAATGTCCTTCGTAGCCAGAAGGACATTCTGGCAGGTAGATTCTATCTGGATAATTACAACTGCTACTGCCTGTGCGAAGCACTCCCGCACTAGCAATCCAGCCCTGCTGAATATCTTGTTGGACGTAGTTGTTCGAAACCGCAGCAGGTATAGGAATGTAGGCTACTACCTGCACACCATCCCCTGTATCAAGAATTTCAGCACTGGGCAAAAGCGTTGTTAATTCACTGGCTATATTAATATCCGGTAAATCCACTGCAACACCGAAGTACTTTGCTTTTTGAGGATCACAGTTTTCTCCAGGACAGATTAAATGATAAATGGCTCGCGAAGGACAGCTTTCATTGCCTTCTCCTGGCCATAAAGAACATTGCTCTTCTTGGCGGATATACGTATTATCCTGCGTCAAATCGGTAGCATTGTCCGGCCACTTTTCATTTTCAAGAAAATAACTGGCCGCCGCTTGCAACCAATTTTGCATTTCAATACTCGTAATCTCAAGGGTTGTCTGCCGCCCTTTTCGTTGTTGATGAGAAGCCGCTAACAACACAAAAAATGCAGCCACCACAATCACAAACATCAACTCAATAAGACTAAAACCTGAGCGAGATTTCAACATTTTGTCCCATTAACCCCTTTGTTATAATCTTGCCATTCACTGCCACATTGACTGGCTTGAGGTGACGATGCCACTTGGTAATCCCACGTACCATCAGGAATGCAGAATGTTAAAAAATAAGCAAGGGACATAAAGGTTTTGGTATTTTCATATTTATGGTGACGGGCGATAATATAAGGCTGTCCTTCAGGATCGTTGACTCCAGGCTTGCCTTCCATAGAATACTGAAAATTTACGTAGTATTTTCCTCTATTAAAAATTTTTTCTAACCAAAGATAATCCCGGCTATCTCCAGTAAAATTTTGTGGACTTTCAATAAAATGCCCCTCATATCCATCTTGGCATTTTGGCATATCAATCACACCACCGTCATCCACAATCCCCCCAGACATAATCCAACCTTTGTCTTGTTTAGGACGCACTAACGCTGAAACATAAGCCGTTAACGTATAGGGATCGGTTAAAATGGCTGCGGGCAAAAGCGCTGCGATACGGTTTACCAAGCGCCTATCTGATAAGTGTAAACTAATGCCAAAATATTTTGCAGTCTGCGCATCACTTTGATTCGCAAAGGGGGCAACGTGGTACACTGCTCGATGAGGACATAGGGTATTTTGCACGTTAGAATTAGGATCCATGCCATCCCCAGGCCAAGGAGAACATAACTCTTCTTCTGTTAAAATATGTTGTCCCTTAACAACAGCTATTGCACTCGGCCACACATCTTCCTGAGCATGATACATCACAGCCAATTGCAGTAAGTGCTTCATCTCAGAAACCGTTTGTTCAACCGCTTCGTTTTGTCGCTGATTACGAAAGCTAGAAATCCCGTAAAGAATGATTAGAGATGAGATCACAATACCAAACAAGATTTCAATTAAACCTATCCCATTCTGTTTATTAAAAGCCATGGCGCTTATCCCATTGCTGTAAATAATCACGGTCGAGAATAGAACATGGATAAGTTCGACCTTCTGGATCTGTCGAAACACCGGTTCCTAACATGCTATCTGTCGCATATTGTTCTCTTGCAAATTGCTCTAAATCATCGCTTAGGGGAGAATTCCCTAAACCCGAAGTACGCGCACCCGTATCAGGACGAGACAGCCAAACTAACATCTGCTCATCATGGGGCATGATTAAAGAAGGGTTGGTTTCACTGGCAATCACCGCTATTTGGTTTTGTAGCATGTATTCAGGAAAGTGAGCTTCCACCGCTAAGCTCCAGTCACGCTCAATATTACTCCAACGGATACGCAACTCAAATCCATCAACACCACCATACTCTGAAATCAAATAAAAAGGATTATTGATAAGTGCTTTGTTTTGCAGATAAAGGGGGATTAAATCCGAATCAATAGAAATCACTTGACCCGTAGAGCGTCTCGATAATGTAGCACAATTGGCCATAAAGTAACGATTCAAACTATCCTGCAATACATTTACACTACCTTGCAACATGATAATATGCTGTTTAAATGTCGCTTTGCGGTAGGTTCTAAACGCCATGAGCGTGATCGTCGCTATTAAAATAAGCACTAACATGATTTCCAATAGCGTTAAGCCATTATTATTTTTTTTCATTTATTACTGCCGAATTAATTAATTGGAGGGCGACAAAATGTCACTGCGGTTACGGTTCCATTAAGGGGGTTTTCACAACCCTTACCTTTTTCTTTTACTTGAAATGGCTTTTGCAATGCTACCCGCAATCTAGGCTGCCAATAGGACGGTTGAGAAATATCATCACTCGCTCGAAAAGCAGAAACACCTTCTTGGCTCAATAGGCAGGGGTATTTTTTGCCTGCATCAGGGCCTTCTTCTATCACTTGGTAAAAATGACTGTACCAGTGCGTTAACATGAGATCATAATCCGCTTGCCAATTTTTAGGACATTTGGGTTTCGGCACTTCCCTCTGAGTTCTCACATCAATGTCATAAAAGCCTTTCATCATTAAGGATGTCTGATCCAGCGCCATAGGATTTGGCTTAAATACAAGCGTAATCACGGCATTGGTTTTCTCATCCACATAAGCATCAGACAAACGCTGCATCACCCCTGCAGCAACCTGAAGGTTGCTGACAGGTAATATTATTTTTAAATAATCCTGACTCGGCTCTAGGGTAAATCCTTGGGTACTACCACAAATATTAGCGGCACTCTCGGATACTGCAGGCCAAGAAGTACATTGCAAATTTTTGTTGGGTAAGTAATTTTTTTTCACAATATCATTAGTATTGGAGGGCCAGTGACCTTGCTGTTGATAATAAACGGCCACAATATTGCGCCACAAATCCAGCTGAATGGCCGTAGAAACTATTTTCGTTTCTAGCTGACGGCGTCCAATTTCCTGCTTAGACCACAAGCCCAGCAATATAACCACAAATAAAATAAATAAAAGTTGAAATGAAGAGTAACCCCGCTGAAAGCATTTCATCAACGTCTACCTCTATAATAATCAAAAGTGGGATCATACACTCGCGCAGCCATGGGAGGTGGTTTGCAATAACTAATAACCGTCAAATTACCCTGTGTCCCTTTCCCTGTCCAATCCCAATTATGGGTTTTAATTGAAGGTAACCAAGGGCCGAGTTTTTTCACTTCGACCCCTTTTAGGCCCAATCCATTTTGAGGCCAAGGCGCATCTCCCGCAGGATTAAACCACCAACGCTGTACTGCTTGATAGTCTGGCGTCCAACCCAAGGGGCACCGAGGCGGCGTCAACTGCACACCCAGCTCCCCGTTTGCATCCACTTCATAAATATTTTTCACCATAAGCTCTGTACGATTATAAGCGGACAAAGGTGCTATTAGCACAAATACAAGAGAGTGGCTGTCTTCATCATAATAGGTCATGGGGATGTTGCGGATGATTTTTTGGACGGCCTTGTAATCCGGTAATTGTAACGCGAGTTTAGCGTAATGCTCACCTTGAGCAGGAGGGAAAAAACTAAACTTAGCAGCAGAACCACAAGATCCTGTTTGGGTCGCCCCCTTCCATTTGGCACATGCGTTATCCACAGACAATTGATTGAATTGGAATGCTTTTTCCATAGAGGTCGGCCATGTATTGTTATGTTGAATATAATAATCCAAAATCACTTCAGTGAGTATCTTCACTTGGGTTTGAGTTTTTTCATAGCGAGTTTTCAATACAAATAAAAATAATGACTCCGTAAAAAAAGCCACCATAACAGCAATGATAAAAATAGAAACCCACAATTGTTTTTTCTGATCCATTACTTATGCCCCTTCAGAAAAGTAGCTTGCAAAAGGCCCTGAGGATCATAATGCTGGGGGCTACAAAAAAAGAAGCTTAATAACGTCCCCGAATGTTCGCTTTTAGGTGCCGGACAACGACTATCTGTTTGGATATTTGGATACCAATCATAGGATTCATCATGAAAAAACATACTACGCCCTGGGGATGCAACAGAACCCTTCGATTGAATAAAGCAATCTTTACCCTCGCTGTGTCCATTGTAAAAATGCTTGTGAGCCACATCATACTTTGGGATCCAATTGTCTGGACAATGAGGCTTCATGAAACGAATATCTTTTTCCTGATCACCCGTCACATCAATACCAACAATATCCTTGATTTGAAGGGCAGCATAATTTAGTTTTCGTTGGACATCGGGAATGGGAAAGTATGCGGTAAGTCCTTTATCTGTCAAGCGTCCATCTTGCAAAAAAACTTGCAAATATCGAGTGACTTTATCACTGGCCACATCCAAATGTACCTTTAAAAAAAGATTATCGTGGCTCACTGTCCATGCCGCCTGCGAACCACAAGCAGAAGAAGGCATATTCCCTTTTAAGGACGAGCATTGTAATTGACCATTTGGGTCAATATCACTCACTGTGTTAGGCCATTGACCATTATGATTTGAGCGATAATCTAAACTACCAAGATAAATTTCATGAAATTGCTGTAGCGTGGCGACAACTTCTTTATTCACTCGCTTTTGAAATGTTTCTTGATAAATAAAGACACCCACCATTCCGACAAAAGCCAAGGCAACCACCAACTCCACAAGCGTCAATGGGAATAATCGTTGAGTATTCATCGCATAGCCCGCCTAAAACAAAGGATAATGGACAATCATAGTATTATCACTACAACCTACGCATTCTGCATCACTGCCACCACAGGTATAATCTGTGGTAGCCGCGCTCATGGTCTGCTGTAGCCGCCCGGCAATACGCTTACAGGGTAAATCTGGCACATTATTCATGGTGATCACAGCAATTGGTGTGCTACCTGCAATACTAGTATTGGTTTCATTGGTTCCACGAAATGGGTTTTTTTGGTATTGAGCGGTCAACAAGCCACTATCAATTAAATCTTGAACATCATCGTTATTGCCAATAGTGAAATTTTGCTGCTTTGCCAAATTTTGCAAAGCTGCGAACATATCGCGAACCATATTCACCGAAGATGAAACTTTTTGATCTGTACTCGCGGTGGTGTAGTAACGTACAGACATCATCAGCACAATGGCAGCAATCACAAGAGCAAGCATCACTTCGAGTAAACCAATTCCTCTCTGTTTTCTCGCTAATGTCATCACTGCCATGGCAATATCCTCTACTAACCCACTACTTGGCTTGAGAACCGAAGTTCCCGATATAGGTCATAGGCCCAGCACCAGAGCATCCGCATAATGAGGCTGTGGTAGACAGTTGGCAAGAACTTGCCAAACGACCCGCTAATTGCTGACAAGCGCCCGCTGGAACATCGTTTATCGTGACATACACTTCATTGCTCGCACCGAAGCTGGTAGGGCCAATTGACGTTCTCCAAGGGCTTGTGTTTGTGCCATCGCCGTAGGCGGAAGGCATATAGCCTGTATCGGTTAACGTCTCTATAGATACAGTTGCTGTCTTATAGGTTGTCGGATTATCCGTGCGATAATTGGTCATAGCTCCCACCAAAGAGTTCACAAGCTGCACCGCATCATTGACTTCTTGGGACTGCTTCGTGGTTTGGTAATAGCGGGTGGCCATAATCAGCAAAATCGCGATAATTGCTAGGGATAGCATTAACTCTAACAAGCCAATCCCTCGTTGATTCAATGGTTTCATCAATCCATTCTCCTAGTTACTCAATTTAAATATGTCAGGCAATATATTATTAACCGACATTAACTCCCGGGTATGCTTGCTGCACTAGCACTGGCCGCACCAAAATTACCTGTGTAGGTGGATACGCCTCCGCTGGGATCGCTACAACTACAATCTGTTGTGGTATCTTGACAACTGGTCGCTAAACGTCCAGCTAACTGTTGGCATGCACCACTTGGGACTTTTTCAATAGTCACGTAAGTTGCCCCTGTAGAATTAACGTAAATACTCCCAACAGAAGTCCCCCAAGGACTTGCTGTGGAACCCGTACTACCTAAAGCAGAAGGCAAATAACCCCAACCGATAAATGAAGAAAAAGGAATAATATTACTACTGCCCGTCCCTTGATCCGGATGATCTGTCACATAGTTTGTCATGGCTGCCACAACGGAGTTCACCAATTGCACCGCATCATTGACTTCTTGGGATTGTTTCGTAGTTTGATAGTAGCGGGTGGCCATAATTAATAAAATGGCAATAATCGCTAGAGACAGCATCAGCTCTAACAACCCGATACCCCGTTGTAAAAATCGCTTCATTACTCAACTCCCTTTTTCAAACTGTAATCACATTAGCCTAGGGATGAACCCACGGCATAAATACCTGTCACCATAAAACCGGCTAAGCCTGCTCCAATACCGAGCATAATACCGCCTAACACCTTACCAAATTTACCAATAGCTGCCGCACTATCTTCAGCAGCTTGACGACCTAAACGCACCAACGCATGCTCAAACCCTTTTGCATCCGCAATGGCCATTAATCGTATCACATCTCCCTCGCTCACCATACCCGTATCCAGCACTTGAGCAATATTCGATTGTCCGCGACTCAAACGACGCTCCATGAGCATCAAATGCCACGCAAGATAAGGAGAAGCTTGGGACTGCATAATGCGCAGGGATTGTTTAAAAACCACGCCATTTGAAATCAGTAATCCGAGGGTTTCCATAAATCGAGCGGCGGTGGTAATTCGATAGACTTTTAATACGGGAATTTGATCGATCACCGTGCGCACAGGGCCAATGGTGTCTTTGAGTAATTTAGCGATAGCTACCCCAAAAACAACCATACCAATGATAAGCACTAACCAATAATTTGTAAAAAAGTTAGCAATCGCCACTAATTGTTGGCCTTGAGAAGGCCATTGACTCACGGGTTTTATCGCAGCAAATTGTTCGAAGATGGAACCGTTCATATAGATTAAGACAAAAATACCGGTAATCAACACCACGATAGGATAGGTCAAAGAAGAAAATAATGACGCAAGAGTGCTATTAGAGCGACCTAGTGCTTCGGCGGCAACCCGCACATTCCCGCCTAGTGTGCCTCCGGTTTCACCCGCTCTTATTAATTCAACAATGTGTTGGGGCAACCACCCGACCATGCCCTCAGCAATGGAGCGGCCTTGGGCTATCTTCTGCGAAATGGCATCAATGAGACGTTTTGTTCCAGATTCTTTTTTTTGTAGACGACCGAGTACATCAATCGCTTTATTAGCTGGCACACCATCCTCGATAAGGGTCGCTAAATCTTCTAAAAAAGCTTGTTTATCTTTAGCAGAAAATAGCAACCGATCAAGATTGGCCATAAAACCATCTAGTTTTTGCTGGAGTGTTTGGGGCTGTACTTTTTTACCCCGAACCGATCTTTTAGGCAATGAAATATCTCCTCAAGCCAATGCCGTGCCTCACCTTTTTCAATGGACAACCTTATAAAAGTATTGCAAAATCTTCAAGTTAGCAAATAAAAATATTATTTATTTGTCTTGGCTACTATCTTTTGCCCTTTTTTTTGCCACTTCCTCTTCCATGCTAGTCCTTGCCTGAACATAGTCAAACCCTGTTTCTTCATCGTAGACTGAAATTTCGCCAACTAAGGTTTCTGCATCAAAAGGGTCAACGGTTCCTTCTTTGACCATCTCTAAGGTTCTATCTCGATAGGTTTGCCATCCCATTTTGCGCAAATATTTTTCCCATTCAAGAATTTCCATGTTCTTAATATAGCTGCGTCCCTGTTCATCCACCCAAATCACTTCCGCTACCACCGTTCTACCTCCTACACCGGTAGAATGGCATTTTTCGCAGACTGTCTCCCCTCTGGCCATTAATTTATCGATATGGTCAGGGAAAATTTTACGCCAACGCTCAAGATCTTCAGCGTGGGCTGGTGCCTGAGTGACAGGTACAGAGCATGCGTCACATAATTTTGCAACTAAACGCTGAAAAATTAAACACACTAAGACATTACTGTCACTTAACATTACTGGAGAGATCCCCATGTCCACCAAGCGCGTAATAATCCCTGGAGCAGAATTCGTGTGAATCGTAGAAAAGACTAAATGGCCCGTAATCGCCGCGCGGATCATCACATTGGCAGTATCTTCATCCCGCATTTCCCCAAGCACAATATAATCCGGATCCATTCGCAACGCCGCTTTACCAAAAGAGGCAAAAGAACGATCATCTTTACCTGTGTTCACTGGCACTTGAGTGACCGTAGGCACCACTTTTTCCACGGGATCTTCAATGGTATACACCTTGCGTGTCTCTCGCACCATGCTCATACAACTGGCGAGAGTTGTGGTTTTACCAGAGCCTGTAGGGCCTGACAGTAGCACAGCCCCATGGGGCATTTGGATAGCCCGGCGGATGATATAGACTTGTTCTGGGGTATAAACCAACTGAACCAGTTCCGGAATGGTTCCCTCCTCCCCCGTACCTAAGATCCGCATCACCACGTCAAAGCCACCATGGGCAGGCATACTGGCCAGCCGTAAGCGAATTTCTTTGGTTCCTAGCATCAACGGCATGGAAGCATCCTGGGGCACCATGGGGTTAAAGTGAGCAGTGGCGTGATCAGTTTCTTTGTTAAAGGCAACAGAAGCCAATTCCCGCCCTAACCTTGGAAACCACTCCGCATGTAAATAGAGTTCACCGTATTTTCTAAAACGAATTTTAGCCACATCTGCTCGCACTTCGATATGTAGATCACTGACGTCGGCTTCTACGGCTTCTTGGACTAAGATCCGCAAGCGTTTTTGTTGCGCGCTGATTTCTGTGCTTGCCTTTTCCACCCGCTGCTGATCTTCAATTTCTTCCGCGCCTTCCACATTGGCGAGCAAGACGGAAAGTAATTGAGTGGTTGCGGCGCAAACCCGGCCTGGACGCAGCCCCTGGTTAATCATCATAGTTTTACAATTTTGCACATCTCTGGATGTTGGGTTGCTTGTTAAAATTATGCCGCTTTGCATTACCACAATGCCGTCTCGCTGCAAACACCACTCCACAAGTGCTGGATGAGGCTTATCTTTAGGATCGAGATCAGCCTGACTAGAAAAGACTTTCATCTTTGCCGCCGCTGCATACCGCGCTAATTCACGATCTTGATCATCATTTTCCATAGCTACCCAGACATATTCGTTTGATTTTATACATGTTTTTCAAAATAACTTCATTCTACCATAAAATAGTATCTCTACTGGTAAATATAGCTTATAAAACCAGGGCAAGCTCCTCTAAATTTTACATAAGAAGCAGATCGTCTATTAATACTAAAAAAACAAGGGGATCCTAATTGAATAAAAGCGATTAAAAGCGTTAGAGAAGAAATCAGCAGAAGATGGCTCTGTCCTGACAGAATCCCAACTGGCAGCACTTGACCGAGCGAAAGAAGAAAAAGAAGCCCATGGCGAAATCGAGACACAGCATCCAGGCTAAAAAGACCATTCCGTTGCTACGCCTAGCATTGTACAGAGAGTTTCCAGTGCCAGCACAACCGTTTCCCTAGGTGAATATGATATAGTCACCACAGCAGCTCCTGCCGGAAAGTTAACTTTCTGATTGCACAATTTCACCCATTTCAACTATAATCTGGGACGTTAGGGATATCAGCAAAGGAATGGAGAGCAATATAATGAAAGTCGAAATAGCCGATGATGGCTTAGCTGTTGTCGATGAGCAATTAGGTGCTTCATTGGCGGGAGACAATCTAGAGATCGCTAAAGAGCTACTACAAATACTCATGACAACCCTCCCGGAAGAAGCCGCTGAAATCGAAAAACACTTCCATGCTAAAGATTGGACAACTATGGCAAACAAAGTTCATAAAGTTCATGGAGCAACCAGTTATTGCGGTACACCTGCGCTTAAATTTGCGGCATTAACATTAGAGCGGATCTTAAAGGATCATCAAACAGAAGAAGTTCCCACCGCCCACGAATTATTTCAATACGAAGTGCAGCGGCTCCTTGACGCTACTCAAAACGGCTAGGGAAGCGCGCCCTTCTAAGATCAACCGCTTCATTTCTACCACGGCATTGCTAAATCCAACAAAAAGAGCCTGAGCCACAATGCTGTGGCCAATATTTAACTCATGAATTTGTGAGATAGCCGCAATGGGCTTCACATTACGATAGTGCAAACCATGCCCGGCATTCACCACCAGCCCAGCTTCTTCGGCAAAATGTGCAGCATGTTTAATTCTTTCGTACTCAATGTTAATCTCATCCTGTTGCACTGCATCCGCATAACAGCCTGTATGTAATTCAATAGTTGTGGCTCCTGCTTCTTTTGCTGCAATAATTTGCTTTTCATCAGGATCAATAAAAAGCGAAACAATCGCGCCACCATCATGGATTGCGCTGCACGCATCCTTCATTTTTAAAAATTGCCCAGCAACATCCAGCCCACCTTCTGTGGTTAATTCTTCTCGTTTTTCAGGCACCAGACAACAATATTCCGGTTTTATTTTTAACGCAATAGCAATCATCTCAGATGTCACAGCCATTTCTAGATTCATCCGCGTTTGTAAAATGGATTTCAATAACGTAACATCTCGATCTTGTATATGCCGCCGATCTTCTCGTAAATGCAACGTAATCCCATCCGCTCCAGCTTGTTCCGCTAACTGTGCAGCAAATATCGGCTCCGGGTAAGAAGTTCCTCTCGCCTGACGTAATGTCCCTACGTGATCAATATTCACTCCGAGTAATGGGCCTTGATCAATCATGAAAATCTCCTTGTAATAATTCTCGGGTTTTAATAGGCCGGCTACCTAGCAAGGGAGCTAACGCCAAACGCAATAATATTTTAGCATCCGTTAATAACTTTGCTTCAGTCAAGTTTTCTTGTTGCAAAGCAATAATACTCTCACCGGAGAAAGCGGTATGTTGAGAAGCTTGTCCTAACGTCACAACAACAAAACCATGCCCAGGATGATAACGATAAAATTTACCTTTTACTATTTTTTTCTCTGTTTCAGCATCGGTTTGAAGGTTAATCCCGTAGCCAAGATAAACCAACAAATGTTTTTCAAATAAACGTAACGTATTCGCCACAGGAGATTGCTGCTTAATTCTATCAAGGGTTTTTTGGTAAAGAGCAAAAATGTCAGCAACAGCGTCTCCACGACTCAACAGCCGCATTAACAATTCATTGAGATACAATGCACTAAGTAACTTGGTGCCAGAAAAATAACACCCCGGCGAACTCACTTCACAGTGAGTCAATGTTTGCAATTCACCACGCCCCTGATAAGCCACAGTCAAGGGTGTAAGTTGCTGATTCACAGCACCTAAGGTTGAGTAACGACGTTTCGCTCCTTTCGCCAATACCCCAACACGACCCTCTTCTAATGTCAACAATTCAGCAATAATGCTCGTCTCACGATACGCTCGGGTATGCAACACAAAAGCATTTTTTAGAGTTGGGGTACTCATAGCTTAGTTGTACCCCAACCCCTTAAGTAAATTATTGTCATCCGTCCACCCCTGTTTCACTTTAACCCAAAGCTGAAGGAACACTTTCATGCCAAATTGCTTTTCCATGGCTTTACGGGCGCTTTCACCAATTTTTTTCAACTGTCCACCGCCTTTACCAATGACAATTGCTTTTTGTCCATCTCGTTCAACCAAGATTAATGCACTGATGTTAATGATTTTTTCTTCTCGCTTAAACTGTTGAATATCCACTGTGGCTGAATAGGGTAATTCATCACCTAAAAATAACATTAATTTTTCTCGGACCAATTCTGCTGCGATAAACCACTCACTGCGATCTGTTACCTGATCTTCTGGATAAAAATGTACACTCTCAAGAAGATGGTTATTCAACTCACCTTTTAATAAATCCAAATACTCACCTTTAAGGGCGGAAAGTGGGATCATTGCAGCAAACTTTCGTTTATTCGCTAACTCCTGCATCAATGGCAGCAACGCATCTCTAGAAGCCAGCTTATCAACTTTATTAATCACTAAAATCACTGGCAACCGAGTTTTGGCGAGTGCTTTTAACACTAAATCATCTTCCTGAGTCCAACGCAGAGCATCCACCACAAAAATAATAATATCAACATCATTAATCACACCACGCACGGTTTTATTCATATAACGATTTAATGCTCGATGCTGCTTTTCATGTAATCCCGGGGTATCCACAAAAACAATTTGATTGTGACCTTCTGTCAGTACTCCGGTAATACGATGACGGGTAGTTTGTGCTTTGGGCGTTGTGATACTGACTTTTTGCCCTAATAATGCATTCAGTAACGTAGATTTACCGACGTTTGGTCGGCCAATAATGGCCGCAAAACCACAACGGGTTGTTTCGCTCATAATGATACCTTCAATTTTTTACTGCAAGTTCATCCAATAACTGTTTTGCAGCTTGTTGTTCTGCTTTGCGTCGGCTAGAGCCAACACCGATGGCCGTAGTAGAGAGCTTCTCTACACGACACTCAATGGTAAAAGTTTGCTCGTGAGCTTCTCCCTGAATATTCGTGACGCTATATTCCGGTAATGACAAGTGATGAGCTTGTAAATATTCCTGCAAACGCGTTTTCGGATCTTTTGGTACCATGACCGTTGTCACATCCGCACAACGAGAAGCAAACCACTTGGAAACCAGCTGACGACAGGTGTCCATATCACTATCCAAATAGATAGCCGCAATAATCGCCTCTAGGGCATCGGCTAAAATGGATGAACGACGAAAGCCACCGCTCTTCATTTCACCCTGCCCCAACTTTAAATATTCACCCACATGTAGTTCTTTTGCCACTTCTGCTAAGGTATCTCCTTTTACCAGAGCCGCTCGCAATCGGCTTAATTCGCCCTCTTGAGCTTTTGGACATTGCTGAAACAATACCTCCGCCATGAGGAAGTTAATAATAGAATCACCTAAAAATTCTAGGCGTTCATTATTTTTCAGTGTGACGCTGCGGTGGGTTAAGGCACGCTCCAACAAAGCTATATCGTTAAAGGTATACCCTAAATTTTTACACAGTCGCTTTGCATCCATTTATTGCGCCTCAACGGTCACAATGTCGTCAAAACTCAATAACAAATCAGCATTGTAAAAAAGATGTTGCTGAACTTGATATACCACTTCTACCGTGTAGAGCCGTCCTTGTCGTTGCACAGTGACATGATCAAATGTTGCATGTTTCACATTATTAATACGAAACATCTTTCCGAGATAAATAAGCACATTTTGTTTGTTAACTGATAATGTCTGCCCTTGTTTAATCACATTTTTAGACGACATTGCTTTTAATGCTTGCTTCACAGCTGTGTTTTCTAAATAAATAGGAAACACAATCCAAGCAATGTATAAAAATATTGAAAACAAAAATAAAAAAAACAAAAAAAATAATGTACCTGCACCTCGTTGCGTCCTAGCTAACATTTAATCTCTCCCTAGCCATTAATTTTTTCACCCAATCTATCAAACCGGATCCAGTGCTTAAGATTATCCCAACTCATCCAAATAAATGATGCTTTGCCAATAATATTTTCTTCTGGTACAAACCCCCAATAGCGACTATCGTAACTATCATCACGATTATCTCCCATCACAAAATATTTTCCTTCGGGTACTTCTCGATTATAAAAATTATCGGGCGGTACGATAGGTCGTTGGTAAATGCCATGGGTCACCCCCAGAAAATCTTCCTTCAATTGCTTCACTTGCCAACTTTGCCCCTTATGATCGGAATCTTCGGCCAAGTCAACAAATTGCTGAGGTGCTTTTTCACCATTCACATAGAGAACTTTATTAATGTAACTCACACTATCTCCGGGGATCCCAATGACGCGTTTGATATAGTCAATTTTAGGATCGAGTGGCATACGAAACACCATGATATCCCCTCGGTGAGGCTCCTTGACTTCCAATATTTTTTTATGCCATACAGGCAATCGCAACCCGTAATGGTATTTATTCACCATGATGAAGTCTCCCACTAACAAGGTTGGTTCCAAAGAACCCGAGGGGATCCGAAAAGGCTCATAAAGGAAAGATCGAATAACAATCACTATCAAAAAAATAGGGAATAAAGATCGAGCATAGTCAATATGCCACGGTAGTTTTTCATCACCCTCTTTTTGGGCTGCTGTTTCATTTCGGCGACGCCACCAAAGTAAATCAAACAACCATACAATGCCTGTCACAACCGTACAAACAAATAAAATTAACTCAAAATCCATTAACCACTCCAATCATTTTTTCTTTTCTGACTTACCCACTTTCAGCACGGCTAAAAATGCCTCCTGAGGAATATCTACCCTACCTACTTTTTTCATACGCTTTTTGCCAGCTTTTTGCTTTTCTAGCAATTTTTTCTTTCGCGTAATATCACCACCATAACATTTAGCAGTCACATTTTTACGTAATGCCTTTACGGTCTGCCGAGCAATAATCTTGTTGCCAATAGCCGCTTGTATCGCCACATCAAACATTTGCCGAGGAATGAGTTCTTTCATTCGCTCAACCAATTCACGCCCCTGAAATTGTGCTTTATCACGATGCACAATCAAGGCTAAAGCATCAACAGACTCACTGTTTATCAACACATCCAAGCGCACTAAATCCGCGGGTTGAAAACGCAAAAAAGAATAATCCAAAGAAGCAAAACCACGACTGACTGATTTTAAACGATCAAAAAAGTCTAGCACCACCTCATTCATAGGGATTTCATAGCTCAGAGAAATTTGATTTCCCACATAAAGCATTTTGGTTTGCACGCCACGTTTTTCCACACAAAGGTTAATCACGCTGCCTACATACTCTTGAGGCACCAAAATATTCGCTAAAACAATAGGTTCTCGCATCTCTTTAATAAAATTATTCGCTGGCAATTTCGTCGGATTATCAATTTCAAATTTCTCACCTTTTGTGCTTTCCACTTCATAAATAACCGTCGGCGCAGTGGTAATTAAATCTAAATTGTACTCTGTCTCCAAACGCTCTTGGGTAATTTCCATATGCAGCATACCCAAAAAACCACAGCGAAACCCAAAACCTAATGCCTCCGAAGACTCTGGCTCATAAAAAAGTGAAGCATCATTTAAAGATAATTTTGCCAACGCATCACGAAAATCTTCATAATCATCCGAACTCACCGGATACAAGCCAGCAAACACTTTAGGCTGCACTTGTTTAAAGCCTGGCAATTGCGTTGTTGCAGGTTGATGCAAATGGGTCAGGGTGTCCCCCACCGGAGCACCATTAATCTCTTTAATCCCCGCCACAACAAAACCCACTTCTCCAGCACTCAACATGTCTTTCGTCTCACGCTTTGGTGTAAAATGTCCTAAGCTCGTAACTTCATGGGACTTTCCTGTAGACATGACTTGTATTTTGTCTCTATGGCGAAGCACACCGTGTTTTACGCGCACTAAAGATACTACCCCCAGGTAACTATCAAACCAAGAATCAATAATTAAGGCTTGTAATGGTGCTTTGGGATCGCCTTCGGGCGGTGGGATCTCTCGCACCAGGGCTTCCAATAAATCTTCAATACCCAGTCCTGTCTTTGCACTGACTTGTAATGCATCTTGAGCCTCAATACCAATGATTTCTTCAATTTCAATAGCAATGCGCTCAGGCTCTGCTTGAGGTAAATCCACTTTATTCAGCACGGGAAGCACTTCCAACCCTTGCTCGATAGCGGTGTAACAAACCGCAACGGTTTGCGCTTCGACGCCTTGCGCCGCATCAACCACTAACAACGCACCTTCACAGGCAGCCAGTGAACGAGACACTTCGTAGGAAAAATCCACATGCCCTGGAGTGTCGATAAAATTGAGCTGATAAATTAAGCCATCTTTTGCCTTGTAGTGAAGGGTCACACTTTGAGCTTTGATAGTAATACCTCGTTCCCGTTCAATATCCATGGAATCGAGCACTTGGCTTGCCATTTCTCGCTCACTCAAACCACCACAATATTGGATAAAACGATCGGACAAGGTGGACTTCCCATGGTCAATATGGGCAATAATAGAAAAATTACGTATGTTTTGCATGTTTTTTGCGCAAATCCCTCAAAAGCAATAGCCTGAATTTTATACTATTTAGGGCCAAGTTGCGAGAAAATTTAGTTTTTCCCAAAAATCCCTAGGAAAACGTAGGAAGTTAACAAGACAAATGAGAATCGATAGTCTCGTTAATCGCTTCCCTTGCACGAAATATTCGCGAACGAACCGTGCCAACAGGACATTGCAAAACCTCAGCAATCTCTTCATAACTCATTTCATCAAACTCACGCAACACAAAAGCCATGCGTAATTCATCAGGCAATGCATTCACAGCCTCCAAGATCACTTCTTCAAGTTCATCGCGTAGCAGTGTATTTTCCGGAGTTTCGATGGTTTTTATCAGGGTTTGTCCTAGCACATTCTCTGTGAAATCCACGTCAATGTCTAACAAGGGCGGGCGCCGCTTAGTAAAAATCAAGTAGTTTTTGGCAGTATTGATAGCAATTCGGTACAGCCATGTATAAAATTCACTTTCTTCACGAAAATTAGGCATAGCAAGATAAGCCTTGATAAAGGTTTCTTGAACCAAATCTAACGCTTCACTACGATCTGACACATAGCGAGCTACCAGCTGCAGCACTTTGCCCTGATATTTCTTTACCAAATGATCAAATGCGTATTGGTTCCCTTTCTGAACCAATTTCACCAGTTTAAGATCTATCGCATTGTTTTCCTTGGTCACTCGTTCCTCAGTCGTTTATAGCGCAATAATAACCGTTTCAAATCAATAAAGTTATTTTCTTCTAATGCATCAATGAATATAATAACTGAATTGCACCGCCCCCTCTTCTTAAAGTTTAGCAAGACAAAAAAATTGCTCATAATAGAATTGTCTTTTATTTGTAAAAAACAATGATTTCCCTTGTTATCCCAACTCTGCCACTGCCCAGATTGCTCATCCCAAGCAATTTTGGCCATCGCACGAGGATGAATGCGAAAAACATGGAAAATTAATGTTCTATAATAGGCAAATAAAATCACAGGAACTAGCACAATAGAAAAGCTTCGATCCAAATACAGTACCAAATTCATCCCAGCGCCCAGATAAAGCAAAGAAAAAATCCCAAAAGCGATAAAGCTACGCTTTAGTATGAGCGGTGTTGAGAGCATGCTGACGGATGCCAGTGACTAATTGCTGATAGGCTTCTTCTTCTGGTTCTCCATTTCCCATTAACCATGCATATAACTGCGGATCTGGCAGCTGTAAAAAATCCTCGAAACTTTCCTGAATATCCTCAGACAGCGTTGGATAAATTTCCTCTAAAAAAGGAATTAATAGCAAATCTAATTCCAACATGCCTCGTCGGCACTGCCAATAGAGTCGTTCCTTTTGCTTTTCCTCTGCCACAGTCACTCCTGATGTAATTTACAATGCATAAAAAATTTAACAATTAAATAAAGAAAAAGCAAGGGGTTTGTTCATATTCTTGTAATTGAGCAATTTCTATGACACACACCACAAAAATAGTTCGAAATAAGTCGCAAGCTTTTTGTTCAAAGATAAATGCGACATTAGGAAGCAGATTTTGGGTGTGACGCGCTTGCTACTTTATCAAAAACAGCTTGTATTTTTTTATTTTTCCAAGTCACATGTCGATACAACCCTATTGCCACTAGCGTAGGTGCTAATTCTTCAATGATAGACATGGCGCTCTCTTTCTCTTCATCGCTAGCCGTTTCAGACTCTAATATATTGGCATTTGCTAATACAGCAGCAACTGATCCTTTACGAGCTTGTATTCCGTCTATTTCAAGGGCATTAACATCATCTGACAAGATATCTTCTGGTCTAACCCCTTTATGACTCATAATCTTATCCCCCCAAGTCACTACATATGTGAGAAAAATCTTAGCGTATTCAAGTATAACTTATAACATGCAAAATGATACTATTTTCAGCCTCTAGGTGGATAAGGCCTAGGCACCGGCCTGTGAGCAAGTTCCGCCTGATGTACATTTTCAATGCGTAGCTCTATGATGGCTTCTGCTGCCTGATCCAATACGTCACAAAGATGGCTTTGAGACCAAACTTTCAACTTAGGTGCAGACAAATAGTTCCAGACTGCGATAGGATGCACACCTAATCGTTGACTCCCTTGCTGGAATAACTGCCTAAATTCTCTATTCGTTAATTCTGCTGTCAGTAGAATATGATGCTTTCCTAACTGTTGGCGCAATTGCTTTTCCGCTCTCGGATTAATGCTTTGAATCACTTTTTTAAAGTCATTCAAACTTGGCGGGCGATGCACCTTTAGGTGCGCTTTTTGGGCATATTCCCAAACCAACGCATGAAATTCTTCAATATATTCTGAAGCAATATAATGCTCATAAATATACTCTAAAATCTCATGAAGACTCGGAATATGTTCTGGATATTTACTATATTGATTGCGGAGACTAAGAATATTTTTTAACGTGTAAGTAATCGTATCGATAATATCTTGGCAAGTGACTTTAAGAAAAAAACGCTGCTTGACCGCACCATGTTGGTTTGCCGCTTGTACCGTCAATAAATACTGTACTGGATGTGCAACCTTAGGCGAAATTCCTGAAATAATACCCGTTTTTTCTTGTATTTTTAACCATTTTGGACAGTTTTCACTGAGAGAAAAAATCAAATCTTCATCTAAAGGGGAAAAGCCATTACGCACACTAAAACGAAAAAATTGCTGCATTTTTACCGTTCTTGATTTGAGTAAATTGATGATAACAGGCTCTAAATGACGTACCATATGACCAACAATCCTTAGCTATTTTGCTCGAAAATCATTTTACTATACTTTTCTCCCCTTTTCATGCACAGTACCGGGATTATGTTATATTTTATTAAAGGACAATGCATGCTTACTGAACATTGTTTTGCCATACTTCAATCCCAAGGACTCATCAAAGTCCAAGGCCCCGATGCTAAAAAATTTCTTCAAGGACAACTTAGTTGTGATATGGAAGCCATTACTCCTGAACAATCTGGGCTAGCCGTCCATTGTAACTTAAAAGGCCGGATCATAGGCAGCTTTCGTGTTTGGTTGTGGGATCAGACATATTACTTGAGTGCTCCGCTTTCAACTCTGCAATCAAGCCTGGATGCACTCAAAAAGTATGCTATTTTTTCTCAAGTGGAGATCCTTCAAGAAGAAAGTATTATGCAGCAAATCATCTGTGGAAATGACAGAATCCTTGATAGTATTGAAATCCCTTTAGAAACGAACCAAAATGCATATAACGATCATATGCTGCTAACAAAAATTCCCGGGGATATATCCTGTTATCATGCATTACACTCTATAGACAGCCCAATACCTCTGCCAACACATACTGAGATTTCAGAAACCGCAATAGCATTACAATCTATTCGAGCAGGCATTGCCACCATCACCGCCGCAACCCAAGAAAAATTTACCCCCCATGCCTTGAATATGCAATATACTGGCGCTATCAGCTTTACCAAGGGATGTTACACCGGCCAAGAAATCGTGGCTAGGATGCAATATTTAGGAAAGCTCAAAGAACATTTATATCACGTTGGATTTTCGACAAGCCAAGCACCTGCTATTGGAGAAACCTTAATTTCATCAGAAAAAAAAGCGGTGGGTCATATTATTAATTACTGTCAAACTGCGGAAGATCAGTACGAATGCCTCGCTGTCATTAAGAAAAAAAATATTAACGATGTCTATGTGGAACGAGAAGGTTTGATAATGGTGAGTTTGTTACCTCTTCCCTATGAGATATCCTCGTAGCAGTTGAGCGAATTTTTACCTGCACTAAGTATGGCTGTTACAGCTTGTTACAATTCAGTGGCTTTTTATCAGTACAAAAGATAAATAATTTTGCTATTATTTGCAGAGTTCGGAAAATAAAGGAAAGAAAAGCATGAACTACTACTTAAACCAAACCCAAAATCTCTTGAACTTGCTTAACGAAACCGAGCGGGATCGATGTTGGGAAATTCTCAGCTTTGTTATCGCGGGCGATTTTAAAAAACTTCCTGGTTATCTCACTGACAATGAAGAAAAAGCGCTGAAGGGACTACAAGAAATTCATAAAAAAAATGAATTAAAAGATCATAGCAGAGTCCAAATCAACCAAAGTGCAGCAGTTAGAGATGCTGACAAAATTCACGAACACTCCCGACTAGAAATGAATCTATTCCTACGGCAAGATATCTTACACTATGCCATCAAACGAACAGACAAAAAACTTCAGCAAGAAGAAAGCCCACTCAAGGAACCTGCTCGTATTAAATTACAAAATGAAAGGCATATGTTTAACGCATGCTGGAAAAACTTAGAACATGCTCGCAACGATTACAAGGAATTTAGAAAAACAACCTTTCGCGGTAAAGTGGCATGGAAATCAATCATTGCTAGTGGTGCAGTGGCATCTGCCGCAATTGGACTCTGTCTCGTAGCTACTATGATACCACCCCTCGGTCTAAGTTTAATTCCTCTGGGTCTATTATACGGCGCTGGGGCTGGACTCGTAGGTGGCTATTTAATAAAAGCAATAACAAAGCCTTTCCACACAATACTAATGAAAAGAAGTACCCGGAAATTAGGAAAACAGGTTTCAGAGAAGTTAAGTAAATTCTCACAGAAACTTAATGACAACCCCGGTCAAGTCGAAGACAAAGCACTACAACTTGCAACCTTACAGGCCACTAGAAAATTTGGATTTTTTGGTAACCGTCACTGGAACCATAATGCAAACAAAGTAGAAATCCCCGAAATCCCTCATATACAATTACCAGCACCCACAGGGTAAGTAAAATATAGTCATTCTTAGCACAGGTGAGACTTTTAACGTCTCACCCTTTCGTGTTGAAAAAATAACCCCTCACTATTTTGCTAAAGGCCTCATATAGGGAAACAAAATCACATCACGAATAGAAGCTGAATCTGTAAACAACATGACTAAACGATCGATACCAATACCCTCTCCTGCTGTGGGAGGCAAACCATATTCCAACGCTTTCACATAGTCTTCATCAAAGGGCATGGCTTCATCATCCCCCGCCGCTCGCTCTTGTACTTGCTGACGAAAACGTTCAGCCTGATCATCCGGATCATTTAACTCAGAAAACCCATTGGCAATTTCACGACCATCCACAAAAAATTCAAATCTGTCCGTAATGAAAGGGTTTTGATCATTTCGCCGAGCGAGGGGTGAAACTTCTGCGGGATATTCTGTAATAAAGGTTGGTTGTTTCAATCGATGCTCTGCGGTTTTTTCAAAAATCTCCAGTTGAATTTTTCCTAAACCATAACTTTCTTTCACAGAGATCTGTAATCGTTGTGCTAATGCGGTTGCTTCTTCAATATTATCCAGCATCGCTTCTGTCACATCAGGGTTGTATTTTAAAATGGCCTGGTTAATAGTCATTCGTTGAAAAGACTTGGAAAAATCATACTCGCCCCCTGCCGTACTAACAATAGTGGTACCTAACACGCGCTCAGCTATCTCTCGTAACATCGCTTCAGTCAAATCCATTAAATCATTGTAATCCGCATAGGCTTGATAAAATTCAAGCATCGTAAATTCGGGATTATGTCGAGTAGATAGCCCTTCGTTGCGAAAATTACGATTAATTTCAAAAACCCGCTCAAAACCACCCACAACCAGGCGTTTTAAATTGAGTTCCGGCGCTACACGTAAATATAAATCCATCTCAAGCGCATTATGGTAGGTTGCAAAAGGCTTCGCAGCAGCACCTCCAGGTAAAACTTGCATCATAGGAGTTTCCACTTCCAGAAAATTCCGTGCATTTAAAAATTCACGGATACTATCAATAATTTTAGTTCGCAAAATAAATACGCTGCGGCTTTTTTCATTCACCATCAAGTCCAAATAGCGCTGACGGTAGCGTGATTCCACATCCGTCAAGCCGTGATATTTATCCGGCAATGGGCGCAGGGCCTTGGTCAATAAGCGAATAGAGCTTGCAAAAACAGAAAGCTCTCCGGTTTTTGTTTTAAACAAACGCCCCGTAACAGCAATAATGTCGCCCAAATCCCATGTTTTAAAATCCGCATAAATATCTTCGCCTACATCATCTCGTCGCAGATACACTTGCATACGGCCCGAGCTATCTTGAATATGCACAAAGCTGGCCTTACCCATAATACGACGGGTCATCACCCGCCCAGCTATCGCACAACTTATCGTCTCTTGATCTAGCTCTGCTTTACCTCGTTCAGCATAATTGTCATGGAGATCGGCGGCTAAACTATCTCGTCGAAAATCATTGGTATAAGCATTACCTGTTTCTCTAAGCTGAGCCAATTTGGCTCTTCGCTGAGTAATTTGCTCATTCACATCAACAATTTCATTCTCTTCTGGACTTTCACTCATGGTTTTCACTCACTTATTTTTCCACTTGACTTTTCAGGCTCGCTTCAATGAACAGATCTAAATCCCCATCTAGCACCGCTTGGGTGTTGCTCACCTCGACACCGGTACGTAAATCTTTAATTCTCGATTGATCCAACACATAGGATCGAATTTGACTTCCCCAACCAATTTCTGATTTAGACTCTTCCAACGCTTGCTTTTCGTCACTGCGCTTTTTCATTTCAAACTCATACAGTTTTGCCTTCAATTGTTTCATGGCTTGGGCTCTATTCTTATGCTGGGATCGATCATTTTGGCATTGCACCACAATACCGGTAGGTTCGTGGGTCAGCCGCACCGCAGAATCCGTTCGATTCACATGCTGTCCACCCGCACCACTGGCTCGATAAGTGTCTACTCGCAGATCCGCAGGATTAATTTCAATATCAATATCATCCTCAACTTCAGGATAAACAAAAACCGCAGCAAAAGAAGTATGACGACGATTACCCGAATCAAAAGGAGACTTTCTGACTAAGCGATGCACCCCAGTTTCTGTGCGCAACCAACCAAAGGCATAGGAACCGGTCAACTTCACGGTTGCACTGCGAATACCTGCAACATCACCGGCAGAGACTTCAATGAGTTCTGTTTTAAAATCATGTTTCTCTCCCCAACGCAGAAACATTCGCAATAACATTTCTGCCCAATCTTGGGCTTCTGTCCCGCCAGAGCCTGACTGAATATCCAAGTAGGCATTATTCGCATCCATTTCACCAGAGAACATGCGATTAAATTCTAAGGTTGCCAATGTTTTTTCGAGTTGATCCAATTCGATAATCACATCATCAACGAGCGTTTGATCTTGCTCTTCTTCGGCGATGAACAAGAGTTCTTTGGCATCTGCCAAGCCAACAGCCAGTTGCGTTAAATTTTTTACAATCCCTGATAATTCTGCGCGTTCTCGGCCGAGAGCTTGAGCTATGTCTGGTATATTCCAAACATCCGGTTGCTCTAGCTCTCGCTCAACTTCTTGAAGGCGTTCGGTTTTGACATCAACGTCAAAGATACCCCCGAATGATCTCACTCCGAGCCAAAAGATCCTGTATTCGCTGCCCAATGGGGTTAATTTCTAACATAATTCACCTGCATGCCATTCTCTGTGCAAGATTATACCTAAAATTGCACTCAAAGGAAATCCTCCCTGCTTTCCAATATGAAATGAGCCTAGAGCAGGTGGTGAAAAGGATCCTTCTCAGGTGGCAAATTTCCAAAGTAAAGTGAGTCCAAATCGCTGATATTTGTGTAAATATATAGCAAACATCATAATCCCAGAATGAAAATTGACCCAGTGCCTATGAATACTGGTGCTATATCATATTCACCGGAACATTTTGAGCCGGCGCGAGAAACTCTGCCCGCAGCGCACTGCATAGCAGCGGAATGGTTTGTTTACCGTACCAATTGCAGTTATGTCGGATACCTTTATTTGGCTTTGGTAAGTCCTTAA
>JAJFKH010000093.1 GCA_021773305.1 Gammaproteobacteria bacterium
TCACTAAGATAACGACGGCTTCCCTGGTGTCCATTTTCTAATAATTATCAGAGGTGCAGTTGGGGTGCAGATTGATTGCTTTCACGTGTTTTTTTCGAAGAGCATAGTCACTCTATGTGACGGAGAAAAAAACACGTGAAAGTGGGCAATCTGCCCCCAAATGAGACTCTGGCAAGGAAAATATGATTCGCTTTGGGTGTATATTGGCTAAAAATTAGTATATACTCAACCATACAATTCACACAATAAATGGAGCCACATTATGCACGGAACCCCCACAAAAGTCCCTACTCAAAATCGCAGTCGATTAACCGATGATGACCATCAACTCAGTCATGGCAGCAACGACTCCACAGGAGGCGATGCTGGTAACCAATACCAAACATTGTGGATGACATTAGCTTGCTTAAATGGAGTTTATGCCCAAGAACTCAGCTTTAAAGAAATTATTTTAGAAGGTCACCATGAACCTTATGATGATATCGAGATCCGTAAAAAAGATGGAAGCTATACCTTTTTTCAATCAAAGCATAGAGATCAAAAAGGCTCTAATAATATTACGATATCCGAACTTATCTCAGACACGAGCGGCGCTTTCTCGTTACCAAAATACTTCAAGGGTATGATGGCAGAACTCAATAAAGAGACTGATTTAGATAAATGCCATTTTATTATTGGTGTCTCTGCAAGCTTTTCTACGCAATTTCAAAAAAGCCTTTATACGAAAAAGGCAACAAAAGATAGAACAAGAATCACTCTAGAAAAAAACACCTGGACTACTAAAGGAATTTTACAAACTATCCCAGCAACAGATCTCGATCCTTTACTCACAACTGTGTGTTTTTCAAATGGAACTAATAAAAGTATTGCAGATGATTTTGAAGTTACGCCACAGTATGTGCGCTTTAGTGATAATTTCATTGCCGGTAAACATATAACAACAAGTCAAAAAACCCTGCGTGAAATTATTTTTCATTGCTTGAAGGAATATATCAAAAAAGAAAAAAATGCTGATTGGATGCCAGAAAATGCTGGTAAAAATCCAGTGCCTTATATTAAACAATTCCTCAAAAATCTTCAGTGGTGGATCAATCAACCTAAAGTAAAAAAGCTGCAAGCCATTGTGCAAGAATCTCTTGATAGAAACTTTTCTATGGGCGGCAAAACCATTTATCAACATTTTTTTACTGAAATCAAAAACAGCGCTAAACGAAATATTGAATCGCTAGATACAAATGCCATTATTAAACATTTACAAGCCGCCAGGGGCCTTTGTCTCACTCAAGAAATTCGCATCAGAAGCGGCGATTATCGAACAAAAAACCACTTAGAAACGATCGCAATCAATAAATTTTTATTCAATGAAAAGCTGATGGCATTTTTAACTGGCGACAATCAGGTTTGTTTACTTTATTCAAACACTCCCCTTGAAATAAAATACAGCCTACATAGCACTCTCATAAAAAAATTCGAAAATTTTGATGATTGGTGTTTGGTTGATGCTGAAACCAAACCTATTTTTGATAAAAACAATATAGATGGAATAATTGATCACGGTATCAATGATATGGTAAAGTCCAATGCATTAAAGATCATTGCATTAGATAATGCAGATAAATTATTACCATCGGCAAGCCCTCAACTGATAGCTCTATGCGATAATTCTGACGTGAAAATTATTTTAACCTGTGCTTTTGAAAACCTTGAAGCTCTACAAAAATTGTTGTCCAATAAAAACCCTCTGTCGATTAACTCAAACATATCACTCACCCAGAAGCAAGCCAATACGATCATCAGCACAGCTTTATCTAAAGAAAAACAGATCCAACCCTTGCAAAGAATGCCTGTCAACGCCATCCAGCTTGCTCAACATTTAATAGCAGAAGAGATGTTATTATATCCTAGCCTATTGAGCAGCTTTTTAGCTGACATCGAATCAGATGGCAGCCTAAAGGCGTGGCTTCCTGAACAATTTACCGTGGAGCATTATCAGGATCCAAAAATCAAGTTTATGCGCCCCTACTATGCTATTGAGGATGTTTTAGCCATTAAAGATTATGACTGTATATGTGTCGAAGATACATCTAAAAACGTGAAAAAATATCTTAAAAAACAAACAAAAATCGAGACATTTTTCGGAAAAAACACAAACTATTTATATTATAAAATAAATGAAAATAAAAAACTTTATCTATATCTTAGGCATCATGCTAAAAAAGGCCCTAATATGGTTTCTGTTAATCAGCAAGGAACTAAAATAGAAAAGAAAATAAACAGAGAAAATATTAATTATCTCCCATCACTATCTCCTCAGGGTTTTTTAGAAAAAAGTCTAGATTTAAAAGAACCTATTTTTTTATTGAAAAAACAACCTGCTCCCCAACGCATTTTAGTATCAGCGACCTATGGCATGGGAAAAAGCTGTTTATTGAAACGGTTGTTTGGTATTTGGCATAACAATCCTAAATCCTCAGAAAACTATCGTTGGGTGATCCCCTGCAAATTAACTGACATTGCAAAAAATCCTAAACAGGAATTATTACCTACCATTATCAAGCAACTGATAAACCACGACTTGCTAAAGGATCCTATTTCTCCATGGGTGCAACACAGCCTCGAACAAGCTATCAAACAAGGCAACATACTGCTTTTGCTGGATAGCTGGGACGAGCTGTATGAGGAACAATATAAGCCGATGGATACTTGGCTCAACCAACTCCCTAAAAATATTAGCATTGTGTTAGCATCAAGACCCCATGCAATACATCATTTGACGATTCCCTTCCATCAAAAATCATCCTTACATTCACTGGATCTTAAGGATATTAAACAATACACGCATCACTTTTTTAATGGCATTGATAATAAGTTTACTCAACCACTTTTTAAGTGGCTAGGCAATGGAAAAAAAGTCACCCTTATTTTATCAAGACCATTACACTTAATACTTTTTTTAACTGCATTGCAACCCTATGCTGACAAATATACCGCAGCAAATACCTCCGAAGAAAAAGCAAAAATCATCAATAATATTTCCTGGTATAAGAGTCCTTTATATTGCACTAAACTCTATCAAATAATTATCACAAATCAATTGAATCAATACCTTGATAAGCAAGTGGGCGCAAACCCATTGGCTCATATTTCGAAAATATCCGGGATTAATTTACTGACTCAAGCTCACCAGCTGTACTTAAGAGAAATTGCATTTGAGCGTATTTTTGAGATAAAAGCGATACCTCTTGTCACTTGTATTGATAAAAAAATTCTCATACAAGAATTGTACAATCTAGGTATCCTCTCCTTTGCATCCGAAAATCCTAATGAAATTAACTTTGTTTACCGAATTTTTACGGAATATTTTGCAGCCCAATACTTACTCAATGCATTTTGTCGCGGATCGGATGATTTTATTGGTAAAAAAATTATTTCACTCATAAAAAACCATGCTATTGATCCGAAATACCAACAGATTTGGGAAATTTTGGGTGAGATGATCCGCTATGGAGAGCCACTATTAGATTTTGAAGGTATCGGAGAAGAAAAGGATGTATTCAAGCACTTTTCTTTTTTTGAAGATGATTTGTTCGGCAGCTACTACCGTTATTTACAATGCTCTCTCAATGGCATAGAGTATGATCAAATCTATGATATCGACGCCATTCGTCAGGGACATTGGTTTGAAAAAATAAAAAAAGATAATATGGATAACCTTGTTCGTGACCCTCAATATGAGGATAAGTCTCTTGACAACTTATTAACAACAGCAAGGAATAATAAAAATGAAGCTAAATCCATTATTAAATATCTCATTCAAAACAATAAAATCACAGACGGATGGCTAAAAATGTTCTACCTTAGTGACTCTAAATTTGAGACAATATCAACAGACACTATCACTAAAATATTAACATCTATCATAACTGCCAATCTTAATAATTTAAAAATATCGGTAAATCAACATTCTTGGCCAAATGCAGCTTGGGGTGGCTATTGGGATGTGGATGTCTATTTACCCATTATTCGCCATATGCATCCTAAAATTTATATCATGGGGGCAGCTTATTTTATCCACAGGGTAGAAGATAAAAATAATACTTATTTCAGTACAGGTATTCCTTTACGATCATTCGCTGTGATCCATCACTTGATCCATGCAGAAATTGATGTAGATTCCCACAAATTACTGTATATGATGATCCTCACCTGGCTAAATGAAGCATGGATGTTTGAATACTACCAGAGTCGCAAATCCCTATGTCAAGCCTTAATTCCAGTATTATTAACTAAAATTATGACATCTCTGTCTCAAGACGATAATGAGTTAAAATGCCTCAGCATGCATACATTATTTGCACTCTCCAGGGTATTTAAATTACGCATGGAAATTAATCCTAATGATAACAAAGACTTTCAGCTCATCATCAAAGCACCTGTCGGTAACGAAATTTACTCTTACAATATAACGGATCAAGATTATCAATTATTAACAAAGCAACTTAACGCACTCAAAGAAAAAACTAATTTTAGCGGAGAAAAATTAATTATACCCCAGTTAGATGGCTCGGATTTGGTATTAGAGGAAGAACCTCAGGAGGATATCCCCATACATGCGATGACAGGACTTAAGATCTAGCATTCCATTTCATCATCACCAAAGCACAACCTATTCCCAGAGGGACAATCGCTAATTGTAGCCAATCAGTATTAGCATACCCTGGGGATCCATTGGCTAAGCTTAATTGTTTCACTAGAAAAATAGATAGGCTGGCGATGAACATTACGATACTGCTGGTTAATCCCATGCCCGTTGCTTGATATCCAGGCGGGCATAAGTCCCTTGCTTTAGGGATCACGAGTATTTCTCCCGCGGCAAAAACGCCAAAAAGAAACATAAGTATGGAAATCAACCATAGGTTTGTAAGATGACTAAAGATAATAATCACAGCTAATACCATGGAAAAAAAACTTGCTCGCATGAGGATCTTATCAAGAGAAGAACGAGCAGCAAACCATCCCATCAATGGCGCACCTACCGCCCAACCTAAGAATAAAAAGGTATTCATATTGGTTGCCTGTTGAAGACTTAAATGATTATGATGATAAAAAAATCGGATCCCAAAAAGTTCTGCAAAAATAGGCAATGGTAAATAAAATAGTCCCCCACAAATTCCATTGAGCAAGATTTTTTTATTCTTTATAAGTAATTTTACATCATCAAATAACTTTTTAGTGTTTTTTACCCTGTTAACTGGGGTGTTTGGCATCATATAATAAAACAATAGGGATAGTCCTATAGCAAAAAAAGTCAGTCCATGAAGCGTCAAGCAAAATCCGATGGTGTTGAAAAAGTAAACCAAGAGTTGCTCACCAACAAGTCCTGCAAACATCACAACTGACACAATTAACCCCGTTGCAAGGGGAAAATTTTTCTTGTGAAAATTGTGATTTGCCATTTGCAATACGCCAATAAAAGCAAATGAAGAGCCAATGCCAATTAAAAAACGTCCGAAATTAACAACCATTGGATAATCTAACTGCAAAAATAGTGCATTTCCTAGGGCGCAGAGCAAGCAGGCAATAACCATTAATTTCTTTTGACTCATACAATCGAGCAGTAAACCCACAGGAAGCTGCATCAAGGTATAGCCAAGATAATAATAAAATGAAAATTGACTGATATAGCTATCTGAAATATTGGAAAATTCTGGAATACCATCCACCATTGCACTGGGCAATATGCGGAGAATATACTCGTAAGAATAAAAAGCAATTCCTATAATAAATAAAAAACTACGTCTTAATCCCACGCGATTATCCTAACTGTTCAGAACACTCAAAGGAGCGAAGAAAATCGGGGCTAAATGGGTTCACAATATTGGTACTCACAATTTCAAAGTCTATTTGGTTATTTTCAATAGCAAAGGTTATATCCATCTTATTCGGTGCAGATGCCTTAATATGTTTTGATTTATCTAAAAGCTTAAACCAACCCCAGAATCCTGTTTCAGTATCAACCATCTTCTTACCATCTTTTTGAATCATAGTAATCGTACTGGCATGCATCAACATATCCCCAGGCCAGTTAAATTTGGCGGCACGTTGATGATTAAAATCAATTTGTTTGCTGTCAACATCAACCATCACACTGACTAGATCAGGGTTTTTCGCTTTCGCTTTTAGCATAAAACTCACTTGAGGATTTTTGCTATCTTCTGGATAAAATAAACTTTGAATTAAAACACCTAGCTGAAACTGCTCAAGGGTATCATCCGATAAACCTAATTCTTGATGATGGATCTGTTTCCATCGCCATTGGCCTTCAGAAAAATCAATAAAAGGCTTTATCAAGTTTGAATAAAAATGCGCAAGTTGTCCATGAGGGCCAAAGAAATCAGTAAAATGACTCTCGCTAATTTCCTGTATAGCATTTTTTTCAATAGGATAATGGTTTTTAATGTAAAGATTATAGTAAGGTACGATGGAGGCTTGCCAAGTAAGATTAAGATATTGTCTGCTCTCTTCTAGCATCAACCCCCAACTATTTTCGACAATACGTTGAGTCCATTGATCCAGTGGTGCAGGCAAATTTTTTGCCTGTTCTTCCAACTGGTAAAACACATCGCTATTCTCTGGGGATTGCATCTTGGCTAAAGATGCCGAAAAAGCTGCATATTGGGGATTTTTTGCATTAGCAATATTCAATAACACGTCATTCAAACGCAATAAATTTGCTCGCAATTCTAATATGTCACTATTAGGATATTGATTAAAAAGATGGTTCAATTTCTGAAACTTGATGCTGATCGGTGTTTGTACATTGTGATAAGTGATATCGGTATTTTGATGGATTAGATCGAGTAATGCAGCCAAATGGGAGGCCGCATTAGATAGGCTATCCACTAATTGTATACCATGCTCAAAACTAGAAAAATCTTCAACATTCAACTGATTAATAACCGATCCCCAAGCCTTAATGTACTGAGCCATATACAATTTCTGACTTTCTTCAATAATATAATCTGTGGAAAATGACCCGTTCTCTTGTTGCAAACCAGTTAAAATCCCATTTCCATCTTGCAAGATTTGGATTGCTTTAGGAATTAGCGTCTCAATTGTACGAGAAAAGTAGGCGCGAGAATAAATTGCAGGAATTGTGATGACTTTCCCAGGGTAATCAAAAAATCGGTGCAGTCCCGCTCCCTGAGGCACAGCGATGGAAAAAACTTCATTAGTAAATAGCAATTCATTCAGAATAATCGCAAAAACAACTTCTGCTGGCGCTTGCTGCCGAAGGACATTTCTGGCATCAGCAACCAATGGTTGATTGATAGCGAGAGGCTTAACATGGCTCTGTAAATAATTTAAGAGATGTTTATCTAACTGTTCCACTCGCTTTGGATCGTTGGGTAATTGCTGTTGCCAAAATTGATGAAACCAATAAGTCATATATTGTTGGTTAGACCGTTCCGGCGATCCCAACATCAAATAAGTTTTTAAAGCACTATATAAATCTGTTGCAACGCCATTATCCATCATCATCTGTCGGGTGATTTCCCCTTGGAGTTGATAGCTTAAAAAAATCTGCATCACATCAAAATAAGCATCATTGGCGGTATTAATGAGTTGCTGATGACGCCCTTTACCCATATCAATAATATCCGAGCCTAACTTCGCACTTAATATTGATAGTGTTTGTGCCAGCATGTCCAATGCAGGCAGTGCTTGATTCGCTTTAGTAAAATCCGCTTGCTCTGCTAACAATTTATATTGAGCAATTTTTTCTTGTGCTTGATTAATAGAAGCAATTTTTTGATTAAAAGAACCCAACCAATAGGAAGTCACGATCCCCAATAACAAGCATCCCGTCACTGTCATCATGGGCATAACAAATTTATGGATCTTGCGTTCGGTGGTCAATTGAGATTGAAAAAATATTTTATCTTTGAAAATAACATTATGGAACAAGCTTTTACAGAAAAAGTTTCTTTGAAAAACTTTTTCTGGTTTTTCCACATGAGTGGATAGCGCAAAAGTTTTGTTTAAAGGCGCTACGAGCCTATCAATCGTGTTATCTTTTGGCTCTGCGCTTGTCAAATAGATCCCACGCAGCTTTGTTCTGCTTTTTAACGTTGAAATATCTGAAATCGTTTTCACTAACAAAGCAAATTGCTTTTTCAAGCTTTCAATTTGCAGAGGAAAATCTTTAATAAGAAATCGTTTTTCCTCATTTTGCTCAAGCTGAAGCCGAGTGATCAATCGCTCATTTAGACGCTTTAGCAATAAATCAAATTCCGTGTCAAAACAATCTATCATTAATTGTGATGTAGACAGATTTTTTTGACTAAAACTAACTCCCCAAAGTTGATCCCGCTCTTGTTGATTTAATGTGTCAAAAAATTCATTAAATCCAGAAAGGCAGTCTGCTTTTGTAAATACAATGTAAACAGGTAAATTTGTTTTTAAATGTTTTTGGATATCCAAAAGTCTTTTGCGAACACTTTGAAAATACAAATTTTGTCGCTGTTTTGATTCCAATAAAATTTCTTCTAAGCTTAAGGTGATGATTACACCACTTAAGGATGTTCTCTTGTATTTTCGCAATAACGTTAAGAATGTTACCCAAAAAATCCTAGCTGCGGACATCTTTTTTTCAAAGGAAAAATACTGGCTATTACACTCCATTAAAACAGCCTGCTCTGTTCCCCACCACTGACAATGGTTTTTAAATGGACTCTCTGCAAGGTTAGAAGATTTCTTTTTTCTGAGCAAAACAGTTAGTTTAGAATGGCTTAATAAACTCGATTTTCCGCTTCCGCTAGGGCCAATGACTAAATACCAGGGTAGACTATAAAGTTTCCCTCGATTTTTTTTTACTTCTTCGCTCTCAAAACTTTGTTGTTTTATACTATTTGATTGTAAAAACTCAATGGCTGAAACAAAACGTTTTTCTGCCGATACAAGTGCTTTTCTCATGGCCTTCGGCAAACGTCCATAGGATAACAGCATTTTTTTATTAGAAGACAGATAAAACCCGCCTATCACAACAGCTGAACCACAGATAAAAACCCGCACCACTTGATTGAAAACCCCGACATAGGGCATGACAATCCAAGTAGCACCAACAATCGAAAGTAATAAAACAACGTTTAATATCTGTTGAGTCCGGTCACGTTTCATGCTGAATACTATACTTAATATTATCTAAATTTTGTTGTAGTGGCATTGCCGTAATATTGAAAAGGTAACTCAAACTCAGATTCACAACTGCCATAGCCATGGCAATAATTAACACTATTTTCCAAAGCGTCAAGAATTGACGTTGAGTCGGTTCAGATTTTTTAAACTGCTTAGTAGGCGAAGAAAGCGGAAGTTGACGATCCCCCCGAGTTTGCCGTATGGTTTGGTACAACCCTTCACGAGTCTCACGCAGTTGACTAGAACCCGAATCACCAAAACGATATTTTCCCTGAAAACCCAAACTCAAACAAAGATAAATAAACTCTAACAATTCAATATGCTGTTTGGGATCTTGCTGCAAACGATGCAACATCACAAAAAAAGCATCGCCCCCCCAAGATTCTCCTTGGAAAATATACAATAAGTTATTTTCCTGCCAATCACTATCCTGACTCCAAGGAAGCGTTTGAATACATTCATCAAGGGTTGCACAAATGGCATAACGAGCCAAAAGAATAACATCGGAATGATAGCCCGCTGTATGTGCCGCACATTCAAAGGCTTTCACCTCATAAATTAAACTTTCTCGTAAACTGTTAATATCATCATACTTCTCAGCTTTAGTTAGCTTACCAATTAATGAAAATAATGCAGCCGCACAAGCTGCTAAAGGATTAACTCCTGAGTGGGCAAGGAATGTTTTTGTCTGACAATAGCTTTGCAGGGTAGGCAACGGCTCTTTGGGTTTGAGCGCATGTATTGGACTCGGTTCCACCCGTTCTGTGGTAAATGTTTTGATAAATGATTCTCGCTGCATTGTCATGACATCCCTTGCTACTGACATTCTCTAGCAATGGCGCGATAACCAATATCTGTGCGGTAAAAGACATCATCCCAATGCACGTCTTTTGCTAGCTGGTAGGCATTTTCTTGAGCATTTTTCACTGTCTCTCCGAGGCAGGTCACACACAATACCCGGCCACCATTGGTCACAATTTGGTTATCCTTAACCATTGTTCCTGCGTGGAAGATTTTTTGGCCCTCCACATCGGTATCCTTAACTCCGGAAATCCTGTCGCCTTTACGATAGGATTCAGGATACCCTCCGGAACATAATACCACACCTAAAGCCGGACGTGGATCCCATTGTATATCAATTTGATCAAGTTTCTGCTGCAATGCGCTGAGACAAAGTTGAACCAAATCACTCTGCAAACGCAGCATAATTGGCTGGGTTTCAGGATCTCCCATGCGGCAATTGTACTCTAAAACCTTTCCCTGACCTTGCTCATCAACCATCACCCCAACGTACAAAAAACCTCCATATGCCGCTCCATCTTGACGCATACCCGCCACTGTTGGGTAAACAATGTCCTGTAAAATATGCTGATACACCAAATCGGTGACCACTGGGGCAGGGGAGTAAGCTCCCATCCCCCCCGTATTCGGGCCTTGGTCATGATTGTCTCGGGCTTTATGATCTTGAGACGTGGCTAATGGTAAAACATGTTCCCCATCCACCATCACAATGAAGCTCGCTTCTTCTCCTTGCAAAAATTCTTCAATGACAATACGATTTCCCGCTTCACCAAAGCGATTGCTCTGTAAAATAGAGGTGCAAGCATCTAAGGCTTCCCGTTTATCCTGAGCAATAATGACACCTTTCCCTGCGGCCAAACCATCGGCTTTAATCACAATGGGATAGCGTTGGGATTCAAGATAAACCGTCGCTTCCGTTAAATCTTCAAATGTTTGGTATTGGGCCGTGGGGATCCCATGACGTTGCATAAAATCTTTACTAAATACTTTGGATGATTCCAATTGAGCCGCTTGTTGGGTAGGGCCAAAACAAGGCAAATTGTTTTCTTGGAACCTATCAACAATACCCGCGGCCAAAGGGGCTTCAGGGCCAACAATGGTCAAATCTATGGCCTTTTCCTTGGCAAATTGAATTAAATCATCAATGGCTAAAGGATCCAGAGGGACATTTTCCACTTTTTCTTCATGAGCTGTTCCTCCATTACCCGGAGCAACAAAAACTCTTTTAACATCATGGGATTGAGCCACTTTCCAAGCTAAAGCATGCTCTCGACCACCATTACCAATGATTAATACGTTCATGTTGACTCCACACAATAGGGGGTATTTTATACTTGTCGCGGGTAGTAAGGATACCATGGAGGGCAGTAGAAATAACTATTTGCTTTTATAAAGAATGGTGATATTAATAATATTGTGGCGTAACTTTTTAGAATTTCTGTGAAAATTCTAAACATCCCTAGGTTATCGACAGGAGAAAGTAAAATGGAAAAACAACAATATTACACCGCAAAAGCATTTCAATCCGGTGAGGCATGTCCAATTTCTGGCTACTGGCAATGTCAAAATACCAAATCCGTATCCCACTACAACCGTGGACAATCTTTTTTCAGCAGTAATGAAAATTATGAATCGACCCGCTGGCGAATGCTAGAGACAGAGTAAAATATAGTTGGTACATTATTGTTTATCAACTTGTATTATTTTAAATCTACTCGTCACAATGTAAATTTGCTCTGAAGACTAAAATAGTTTGTCACTTCACCTTGATTTTTTTGTAAATGAGTTGTAACATTTTGTCATCTGATTAACATAAGTATAATATCAAGGCCGCCTTCGCCGTGGCTCCTAAAATACGTAAGGATTTTGCTGATGAACACAACACCTGAGTATAAGAAAATAATTGCTGCCAACCGTGCTAGCATGCTGCTTCTCTTTGGTGCGGATAAGTACCGGCGTGTGAAGAAAAACCTCTTAAGCGCTAAAAAAGCTACCTTCATCCACGCCTATGAGAATAAACTTCAAGAAATTTCCGGTAACCCCGATCTCTCACCCGAGCAACGCAGCCAAGCATTAGCACAGAGCTTAAAAGATCTCCATAAACAGGGAAGAAAAAAATTTTGGTTTTACAATCAATCCATCCCCTTTTTCCGCTTTGGCCGAGGTAGCAAAATACGACATATCTATAGAAAAATAAAACCCAAACTCCAACAAAAAGACACCAAAGATTTTAGCTATTATTTAGCAAAAACAAAAACTTCTCCCACAAATACTGATGTTTTTCTGATCTTTAAAAATATTCAAAAAGCGATTGATCGCACTCACGACCTATATGAAAAGCGATTTGCCATTTTTTACGGCATGGAATTAGCAAAACAATGTATTGAGCCTATCATATCAAAAACCCATCACCATATTGCAACATTCGAACAACAGAAACCCGCTTATATTTTTCTAAAAAAATATAGCCCTTTGGAAAAAAAAGATGGAGATACACAATATTTAATCCAAGCGTTTGAAACACAGCTTCATGGAAATACAACCGTTGAATTGATTATGGATAATTTAAAAAATCGTATACATAGAGAAATGCATGATCGTCGAAAACAAGGTTATATTCCCTGCTTTACAGAAATATGCCAGCATATAGGGGAACTATTGAACTACAAGGAAACATTTTTAACTACATTGGTTTCCTTATGGCCAGAATATAGACCTTTTATTATTTCACAAATCGACAAAGAAACAACCTACAATGCCATGGTTTTTCATCTTCACGAACTCGCTTTTTTTATCATTACTGAATTAAAACAATCCGGCCTATGGGAGCATATGAGGAAACATAATCATGATGCACGTAACAGCACAAATTTTTTATATAATCTAGTCCACCAGAAAAAAAGTGGTAGTATAAGTTTTAACCTGCAAATGATGTTAGAAGACTTCGAACGACAATACGCTCAAGAATTTCAATATCCATCTGCCGACAGGTTGGCGGAAGAACAAATTCAGACATTAACAATAATGTTGCTTGAAAATAATCATACTGCTGCAAAAAACACCCTACAAAAATTTCTTGATCCCTATGTCAATCATAGACAGACCATAGCCTCTTTAAAAAAACAGCTTGAAATATGTAATGATGATATAGGACTCAGCATGTTAAAAAAACAAATTAAAATTAAAAAATGTACGTTAAAAAATAAGCTTGGAGATATTCGTAATCAATATGAAAAAAAAATAAAAGCCGATCGTTTTATTAACCCACTCTATCAACGTCCTTTAACCCTAAAAATCATTGATTTGCATTTTGGATTTCAGCCTACAACAACTCGACGAGTAAAAGCCAAGGAAATACTAAAAAGATACCTCAAAAAACCTACAAAAACGTCCGTTAAAACCCGAGTTAAACCGCAATAGCTCCCTTAATATGAGGATGAGATTGATAATTGATTATTTCAAAATCATTAAATTGATAATCAAAAATAGATTCTGGTTTCCTTTTGATATGTAACTGAGGTAGTGGTAAAGGATCCCGAGAAATTTGTAATTTCACTTGCTCAAGATGATTTTGATAAATATGACAATCACCTCCATTCCAAATAAATTCTCCCACATCTAGATCACATTGGTGCGCTACCATATGAGTTAAGAAAGAATAAGAAGCAATATTGAATGGCACACCAAGAAAAGAATCTGCTGAACGCTGATGCAGCATACAGGATAACTTTCCATTTGCCACATAAAATTGAAACAATAAATGGCAAGGCGGCAATGCCATATCCTCAAGTTCTCCCACATTCCAAGCACTGACAATATGCCTGCGCGAATTCGGGTTCACTTTTAGATCATCAATAACTTGAGATATTTGATCGATAACCTCCCCTTTCTGCGTTTGCCAAGCACGCCATTGCTTGCCGTAAACCGGCCCTAATTCTCCATTTTCATCAGCCCATTCATTCCAAATAGAAACACCATGGTCATTTAAATATTTTACGTTGGTGTTACCTTGTAAAAACCAAAATAACTCGTACAAAATACTTTTAATATGCAGTTTTTTGGTCGTCACCATGGGAAACCCTTGCTGCAAATTAAAACGCATTTGCTGGCCAAATAAACTGGTGGTTCCGGTGCCTGTCCTATCCGTTTTTTCAACACCATGATCGAGAATAGATTGTAAATAATGTAAATATTGTTTCATGCATTTTCCTTCTGAATAGGATAAGGATCAGTATAAGGACGGCGATAGGCCACCCAAAGCAAAATAACGCCAAGGATCCCCATGGGAATAGAGAGTAACTGCCCCATGGTTAACCAGTCAAAGGCAATAAAACCAAATTGCAGATCGGGCTGTCGGAAAAATTCATCGAAAAATCGCACAACAGCATATCCCAGAACAAACATCGCTGATACAGCCATAGGTGGTTTTGGCTTGGCTGAATAGAACCATAAAAAAATAAACAAAACAACGCCTTCTAAAAAACAAGCATATAGTTGAGAAGGGTGCCGTGGCATGCTGCCTGCAAAAGGAAAAACCATCCCCCAAGGCACATCTGTCGCTCTTCCCCAAAGCTCCCCATTAATAAAATTTCCAATCCGCCCCATGGCTAACCCAACCGGTAATACCGGCACAAAAAAATCCGTGATAACGACAAAAGGCTGTTTAATTTTCCGACTGAATAACCAGACAGCGATCAGAACACCGCAAAATCCACCGTGAAAAGACATTCCCCCCTGCCACACTTTAAATAATTTAATAGGATCCTGCATCAATTCTGGTAAGTCATATATCAGCATATAACCCACTCGGCCTCCGATAATCACGCCCAGTGCAACATAAAATAAAAGATCGCTAACTAATGAAACATCCCACCATGAGTGTAATTGCCTTGCTCGATAACACACTAATAGCCATGCCAAAGCAAAGCCCACCAGATACATTAATCCATACCAATGCACGGCTAAAGGCCCAAGGGAAAAAGCCACTGGATCAATATTAGGATAAGCAATCATAAGACTAAAACCAATGGATCATATCTAAAAAAGCGCGGGACAACATATCGATACCAATAAAAACTAAAAATAAAGAAAATATTTTTCGCAATTGCGCCGCAGGAAGATGATGGGATAATTTAGCGCCCACAGGAGCCATAATCACACTGGGAATCACAATACCCACAAATGCTGGCCAATAAACATAACCTGCACTCCATATTGGCCTGCCTGTCTCATCGGAACCAACAAACATCAAGCCCAAAACTCCCATAAAAGCAATAGGAAATCCGCAAACAGCAGAGGTTGAAACCGCACGCCGGATAGGCACCGAGCGGTGAGTCAAATAAGGCACCATGAGACTACCTCCTCCCATGCCCAGCAGCGTACATAAAAATGATATAACAAATCCTACAATTACAAGTCCTACTCGCTTCGGCAGAGGCTTGTTTTCAACTTCAGGCTGATTGCCAAAAGCCATTTTAAATGCAAGAAAAAACACAAATAGACCGAATGAAACACGTAAAACATTCCCCGAAACAGCATCAGCTACATGTGCACCTAGTAGCGCGCCAAAGGCTAACCCCAAAACTACTTTTTTAAATAATTGCCAATCAATATCCCCATGCAGGTGATGACCTATAATAGATGAAATCGAGGTTCCAACAATTACAGAAAGGGACGTCGCCACCGCCATATGCATCACAAGAGACGCTGGGATCCCGTGAAAGGGTAAAACAAAAGCGAGCAAAGGCACAACCAGCAAGCCACCGCCAATACCTAGCAATCCTGCAAGCAAACCTGCAACAGCACCCCCTAAAACATATGTGATAATATCAATAATCATGACTATCTCTTACCCGCTCGAATAAGCCCGCCTAAACCCGCCTCATCAAGAGCAGCTTCCAAATGCAAACGAATCATAGCCGGATTTTCAATTTGCATCACATCATGTAATAGCTTTCTCGCTTGGCTCAGTGAAAAGTTGCGCACGACCCATTTAATTCGCAACAAACTTCTAGCATTCATACTCATACTATCAAACCCCATCGCCAACAGCAAAATGACAGCAACCGGATCACTCGCCATCTCTCCGCAAATACTCACAGGTTTTGATTGTCTATGAGCACCTTCAACAATATGAACTAATGCCTGCAACACCGCAGGATGTAACGCATCATAGAGATCTGCAACACGGGAATTATTTCGATCAACCGCAAGCATGTATTGGATTAAATCATTACTGCCCACAGAAATAAAATCGACTCGTTTTGCAATTGCTTCGATTTGATAAACCGCAGAAGGCACTTCAATCATGACACCAATTGCAGGCATTTCAATATCTACACCTTCATCACATACTTCATTATAGGCTCTGTCAATAAAATGTAAGGCATGATCTAATTCAGAAACACCCGAAATCATCGGCAATAATATTTGCAAATTATCAAGATTTTCCCCTGCCCGCAGCATTGCCCGTAGCTGCACCAAAAAAACTTCTGGATGATCGAGGGTAACACGGATCCCTCGCCAACCTAAAAATGGATTTTCTTCCTCAATAGGAAAATAAGGCAAAGACTTATCGCCACCAATATCAAGAGTCCTCATGATAACTGGACGAGGAGAAAAAGCTTTTAGCAATTGCCCGTAAAGAACCCGTTGTTCTTCCTCCACAGGAAAACTTTCTCGATTCATGAATGAAACTTCAGTCCGGTATAATCCGACTCCAGCTGCACCTACACTTAACGCAACACTAGCATCCAAGACTAATCCCATATTCACATAGAGTGCTATCTCTCTGCCATCAGGGGTTTTTGCGGGTAAATCTCTTAAGACAGCCAAATCGGCATCTAACTGTTCTTCTTCTTTAGCAAGTAAAGTAAATTCTTTACGTAATTTTTTAGATGGAGAGATATAAACATGGCCATAATAACCATCTACGATAACTTCTTTGCCATCAAGGGATGCCATGGGTTGACCATTGGCCGCCATCACCGTGGGGATCCCTAAAGCCCGAGCTAAAATAGCAACATGAGAATTGCTCGAACCTTTTGCAGAAACTACAGCCACCAAACATCCTTCGGGGGCTTCAGCTAAATCTGCAGCACTCACTTCATCACCAACCAAAATGGTCTTTTTAGGATATTGCTTTCTTTCTTTTGATTTTTCTTGCAAATGAGCAAGCACTCGGCGACCCAAATCTTTTAAATCGGTCGCACGTTCTTGTAAGTAATCATCCTCCATTTGCACAAAATTCTTTACATGGCGTTCAATGACAATACGCAACGCACCTTGCGCCCAGTTATGTTGGCGGATCTCGTTAATAACTTCTTCTCCAAGACTCGCCCTATCTAAAATACTTAAATAAGCATCAAATAAAGCTTGTTCCTCGGGAGGCAAGGTTTCGGATAATTTTTCACTGAGTGCTTGAATATCTTCACGAGTACTTCCAAGCGCATCTTCAAAAAATGCAATTTCAGCGTCCACATCATCAATTTTTCGATCCGGTACAGCAGCAATATCAGCTTTCGGATAGACCATTAATCCCGTACCAATGCCTACTCCAGGCACACAGGGTAAGCCACCTAACGTTGCTAAATCTTCAGGAATTCCAGACTTCGTTTCACTTGTTGCAGTACTAAACATATTTGTGACTTTGGCATGAGCCATCACTCCTGCGAGTTGCGCAGACAACGTGATCAAAAATGCTTCTTCAGACTCATCAAAACGGCGTTGTTCTAACTGTTGAATAACAAGCACCCCTAGTATTTGGCGGTGGTGAATGATAGGAACGCCTAAAAATGCTTTGAATTGATCTTCACCTACAACCGCTTCATAGATAAAATTAGGATGAGATTGAGCATCTTCTAAATTAATGGGTTCTTCTCTCTGACCCACTAAACCAACTAATCCTTGGTTAACCGCTACTCGAATAGAACCTACAGCGCCGGCATTCAATCCATCCGTGGCCATCATCACATATTCACCGCTGGTGGTATCTAGCATATAGATTGTACAGGCTTGGGTTTCGATAGCTTCTTTAACGCGCTGCACAACTATGCGTAACGCTTTATCCCAATCCTTGGCAGCATTAACTTCTTGGACAATTCGTTTTAGCAATTTAAGCATTAAACAATTATTCCTCGCCGAACACCACAGGTGCAAATTCCTCTAACGCGCTTTGATAAACATCCTTTTTGAAATCAACTATCGCCTGGACAGGGTGCCAATAATCAGTCCAACGCCAGGCATCGAATTCGGGATTCCCCATAGTATCTAAATTGATTTTTTCGTCGCCACTCAGCAACGTCAATAAAAACCACTTTTGTTTCTGACCAATACACAATGGTTTAGAATTGTGTCGAATCAGTCGCTTTGGTAATTGATAGCGCAGCCATTCATGAGTGGAAGCAACAATTTCAACATCGCTTCTATGCAAACCAACTTCTTCTCGCAACTCCCGGTATAGCGCATCCTCAATCGGCTCCCCAGCCAACACACCACCTTGAGGAAATTGCCAGGTATCTCGCCTAGCCCGTCGCCCCCAAAATAAATTTTGTTGCTCATTGACAAGAATAATACCAACATTAACCCGAAACCCATCGGAATCGATAACAGACATAACGCAAAACCATCTATTTTTATAGTATTATTTCATAAAGCCCTGGTAAATCATAGCAAGAAAACAAGAAAGTCATGAAAGGTCAGGAAGCCTCTTTGGCATCTCACCTCGGAATCATATAAAAATGACTCAATGAAAAGAAGAGCGCCCTGAAGAAAGGCTCCAGGGCAAAAAGTGTCCTCCTCACTCATCATCTAAAAAAGCGAATCAGAGCAAAAAGAACAGCTTACAATGTGCAATTACAGTAAGTTACAAACACAACATTGCCATTTCAAAAAAGAAACCACACGCTGTGTAAACATCCTATTCCTAATCCTTGTTAGCTGCCATGCCAACGTCTCGGCTCATGATCCATTCCCTTTTCTTAAAAGTTTGAGCAATGATTCATCCTAAATCAATTAAAATCATTTTATCAAATCCTCACCTCTTAACAAGAGAGAAAAAATTGCATTTGCTAAAAATAGTTTTCCTCAATTCAAAACAAAATATTAAATATTATTTAAATTCAATTAGTTACAATATAGCCTAGTAAAAACAACAAAAAATATTCGTCATATTCCTACAGACATTTGAGATATCTCTTACAGCAATTTAAGACCTAAATTACGCTGGAGTTTTTTGCCGCCATAACTTTTGGGCTAAATCTAATCAACAAATGATTTACCACTATGCTACACTTATTTATATGCTTGGGGCGGAAGCCTATTCATAAGGATATGAGGCGCCAAATTTTGCTAAAGAAAATTGCTATTATAATGTCACCTCTCCTTGCGATCATGGTTTGCCATGCCCAGCTAAAGCCTCAACCCTTAACAGTAGAACAACAACGCTTATTATTTACTCAAGCTGAATCCGCACTCAAAGAAAATAATTTACACAGTTACCATACAATCTCTCGTAAGCTGCAAGATTATCCCCTCTATCCTTATTTGCACTACCAAGCACTCAACAAAACAGCAAGCCCCCAAGATATCAAAAGTTTCCTACGTACTTATCCTGACACTCTATTGTCCCAACGTATCCGGAAAAAACAATTATTGAAACTCGCGAAACAGGAGTCTTGGGGAAAATTTATTCAGCTCTATGAAACCACTGACAACACTGAAATAAATTGCTATTATTATCATGCAAAACAAATGAGCGAAAATTATGCATCTATCCAAGATGATGCCAGGCGATTATGGCTCCAAGCAAAATCTCAGCCTGACAGCTGTGATCTAATCTTTTCTGCATTACTCAAACAAGATCCCGAGCGAGACCAACTGATTTGGAAACGATTTAAACTTTCCTTAGAAAGCTATCAATATCCCCTAGCAAAATATGTAACAACATTATTAGCGCCTGGAGATAAGACACTGGCCGAGCAATATCTTTTAGTCTATCGTTTCCCAACACAATTAAAAAAAATCCTAAAACGCCATTCACTTTTAAAAAATGACCCTGATTTTCTGACCCTAGGACTCATCAGATTAGCAAAAAAATATCCGGATACCGCCCAAGAAATTTGGCAACCATACCGAGACATCACTGCATTTTCTGCAAAGCAAGAACACGAAATATTAAAAGCATTAGCCAAAGGTTACAAACGCAAAAAAATACAAAACACCCCTCAATGGCTTGATACATTGGCAATAAAACTCCAAGATCCTTCTTATCTCGGCTTCAAAGCTGAAATGGCTCTGGCTCAAGAACAGTGGCAACAAGTCAATGATTGGATCGAACAACTTCCAGACGAGGAAAAATCATCGCCTAGATGGCAATACTGGCATGCAAGAAGTGCCGAAAAACTTGCACAACCTGCCAAGGCTCAATTGCTCTTTGAGCATGCCGCCACATCCAGAAACTACTACGGCTTTCTCGCGGCAGTCCATAGTGAGCAACCATTCCCTATGAAACATCACCCCAAAATCATAGAAGCTGAAGAAAAGACTTGGATACAGCAGCAAAAAGGCTTTCGTCTTGTAGAAGAACTCTATCAGCTAAAACGATTTCAAGAAGGGAATCAAGAATGGTGGTTTTTCATCAATCGACTGAATCAATCCCAACGCTATGTAGCTATCAATCTGGCGAAGGAAAAGGGGTGGGACAGACTGGCTCTGGCAAGTACAATGAAACTCGATTACAAAGATGATTTATCTTTGCGATTTCCATTTCAATACAACGATTTTATTTTCCAGCAAGCAAAAAATAATCAATTAAAGCCTGCACTTATTTTTGCATTGATCCGACAAGAAAGCCTCTTCCGTGATAACGCCGTATCTCGCGCTGGAGCAAGGGGACTGATGCAGGTTATGCCTTATACAGCGAAACGTATTGCTCGCCAACTGGATATAAACTACCACAATGGAGAACAATTATTCGATCCCCAGTTTAACATTACCTTGGGCGCTCATTACCTGGGTACATTACATCGCAAACAAGGTCACCCCATCCTTGCCATTGCATCCTATAATGCAGGCCCTCACCGTATTAGCCGTTGGCTAGCAGCCCGACCAGGATTACCTGCGGATATTTGGGTTGAAACCATTCCCTTTCGTGAAACCCGAGAATATGTAAAACATGTCGTGACATACGCGTTAATTTATGATTATCTACTGGGCAATCAACCGAGGTTAAATCATTTCATGTTTCATGTTGGGGAAAAAAAATGACCATAAACGTTATCATTAATGGTGCCAATGGGCGAATGGGCCAAGAAGCTGTTAAAGCCATCGAAAACGATAAAGACTTATCGTTAGTAGGCAAAAATAATCACGGCGATGATTTATCGCAAATCATTAAAGAAAATGACTGCAATGTGGTGGTGGATCTCACCACCGCCCACAGCGTTTTTGAAAATTGCCAAACCATTATCAACGCCAATGCACATCCTGTGATTGGTACCAGTGGCTTAACAATGGAGCAAATCGCCGAGCTTCAAGGGATTTGTCGCAATAAACAATTGGGAGGCATCATTGTTCCTAATTTTTCCATTGGGGCTATTCTCATGATGCAGTTTGCAAGACAAGCTGCCACCTATTATGACGATGTAGAAATTATCGAAATGCATCATGATGGAAAATTAGATTCTCCTTCCGGCACAGCGATTAAAACAGCCGAGTTAATCGCCGAAAATCGACAACATAACAAAGAAATAAAACCTCAAAAAGAAGTTCTACCGAGTGCCAGAGGCGCAAATTGTCGCAACATTCCCATTCACTCTGTTCGACTTCCAGGCTTCGTTGCTCATCAACAGGTGATCTTTGGTGGCACAGGAGAAACACTTAGCATTAACCATCAATCCATTCATCGAGAGTCTTTCATGCCCGGCTTGTTACTCGCATGCAAAAAAGTCCCTCACCTAAATGAATTACTTTACGGGTTAGAATATTTACTGTGAGAGTTCGAGTATGAGCTGGTACCCCCTACATGATGTCACCCCAACCATCCATTCCCTTGCTCTCAGCCAACAACTGGGAACCCGTGTCTGGTTAAAAATGGAATGCTATCAACCCGTGCACTCATTTAAAATTCGTGGTATTGGCCGGCTTTGCCAATATTACCAATCAAAAGGAAAATCACAATTTATCGCATCCTCAGGTGGTAATGCCGGTATTGCCGTTGCTTATGCTGGCAACAAACTTAATATCCCTGTTACTGTCTACATTCCCAAAACCAGCAAACAAGTGTATGTGGATGCTATCGCAAACCATGGCGCAAAAGTGGTTGTCAAAGGTGATGTTTGGGACGACGCCAACCAGGCTGCTATAGAACACTGCAAACAAGATGATTGCGCTTACATTCCGCCCTTTGACCATCCCATCATTTGGTCAGGACATTCCACCATGGTTGATGAAATTGCAGCAAAGAACATTAAACCCGAAGCCGTGGTCGTGGCAGTCGGAGGAGGGGGCCTTGCCTGCGGTGTTATCAAAGGATTTGATAATTATGGTTGGAGCGATATAAAAATTTATACGGTGGAAACAAAAGGTGCCGCATCCTTTGCAAAATCTATCGAAGCCGACAAATTAATTACCCTCGATACGATAGACACCATTGCTACATCCCTCGGGGCAAAACAAGTGACCCACCAATTATTTCGTTACAGTAAGGCTCACAATATGGAAGCACTGCAAGTTAGCGATGAACAAGCTCTTGATGCCTGCCAACAATTTGCAAAGGATCATCATACGTTAGTTGAAGCTTCTTGTGGAGCCGCCCTTGCACCTTTATATCAGCAACATAAGTCTCTTGCCCAACACAAGTCTGTGCTGGTTATTGTTTGTGGGGGAGTTGGTTAAAGAATATTTTCTGCGCGTTTTTCAAAGCGTTAACTCTCTCGGTGAATTTTTTTCCCAAACTCAACCATAACCGCTCTCTGCTCTGGCAAAAAGTCTTTTCTTGCGCATTCCAAACTATAACTAAATTCATCATCGTACCACTTCAACGTATATAGGAAACCTGTCTCTTCACTGCCTTTAACAAAATACCAGGTAACAAGTCCATTCACGTCATACGTGACAACATTCTCTTTTAACCAAATAGCCCCCCGGGTTAATTTCATACTATGCTGGACAAAATTACACACACCCAAGTCTTCTCTTTTAAAATATTCTACAATGTCGGACCATCCGGCAGGCTTCAGCCAACTACCGCCTGCGGCAAAGCCAAGCAGCTCTTTATTTTTTACTGCTTTTAGCTTTTTAAATGGAAACGCTAATCTTATTTGAGACAGATTTTTTTTAAGATGCGTATCATGGGGATCGGAGTTAGTCATATAAAAATCACTTTTTAGATACGCTTCATGAAAGGCTTTCTCATCGGCTAACTTTAATAATTCTAATGGATAAGTAGAATGCGATAGCTTATAATCATGGTTGTTTCCATGAAAATATTCATCATTTGGGCAAACTGCCTTACTTGCTGGAACAATGGTTACTCCAGTCCCAGGCTTTGGTAGATCTTTAAAAATATCGACAGGCCCTTCGATCAATTTACCATAGCTTGGAGCTACAAATAAAATGAATAAACCCATTAAAATTAGTCTCATTTTTATTCTCCCTATGTCTTAGTCCCACCAGCCATCATAAATGCTACAATCTGTTGCTTCTGTCCAGTCTATAAATTCAACGTTACCTTCAATGCACTGATAGTGATTTCCTATTACCAACCAACCTCCTCGACCCTCGCCCCAATGTACAGCAGCGGATCGCCAGGTATTTTCCCAACCTGTATCTATCACATGAGTAATAATTTGGGAAGCATTAGCATGCCCACTCAGCGTTCTCAAAACCATCGTGTTATTTGCCTGCCACGAAATTGATTCATTATTAACGCAATTGGCACGGCTATGCATTGTAAAAGACTTTAAACCAGCATATGAATACGCTGGCATGAATGACACAAGCCCAAACGTTATGAATAAGGCATTAGCAAAATGGCGGGACGATTTCATTGTGTTCTCCTTGTCAGCAAACAGTAAGCAAAACATAACTACACCCGATTTTAGTAGCTATATCACTGATGTCAAGACGACCATAAACCCTACCCCAACCATGAATACACAAATCTCTTTCCCGAGACAAGTCTGTGCTGGTTATTGTTTGTGAGGGAGTTGATTAAGGAATATTTTGGAAATAATTTTCATAAAATTTTATTTTTAAGCAGTGCATCCCTAAAACCAATCGATTTCATATTTTCAATTCTTTCAAAAAAAAGGATGCCATCAAGATGATCAAGTTCATGTTGCAATACTCTAGCTTCCAGATCCTTTGCTTCAAACTCGATGCTATGGCCTTCCGGATCAAAGCCTTGGCAAAGCACTTTTTGATGTCGAGGAACCAGTCCCATCAGCTCACCAGAACTTAAACAGCCTTCAAAGCCTTCTTCCATCTCATCAGTCAACGGAGTAACTACTGGATTAATGATTATTTTATCTTCAAATGGATGAGGTATAGGCCGCCGAGGAGAAACGGGACACCCAATAGCAATAATACGTTTATTGATTTTCACTTGCGGAGAAGCAATACCAACCGCAGATTTTTCTTTAAGTATATCCATAAGCTTACCACAAAAATTAATCAATTTTTCTGTGCCAAACTCACGCTCCTCAACAGGTGCGGATACCTGAAGAAGCGTCGGATCACCAAATTGTGCAATTTCTAAATCACTCGTCATGCTCAAGCCCTCTTAAAAATCTATCGTTTAAGTGCACTACATTACTATCTTTATGTTCGTGAAGTAAAGGAAAAAAGCTCTCAGATATAGTGTAAAGAGTACTCTCAAGGATGATGCTTTACCGAATTATTCGTTGCTTTCTTTCGCTAATCGCGTGTTTTTAATAAATAATTTTCTAATATTCCTGACGAACTCTCAGGAACAAGTCGCGGCATCCAGGAGGGGCTGTTTGCAACTCACTCACATAGTTGTAAAATAAAATACGCCGTTGTTCGGAATCTTTATTCTGCGGAACACTATCTAATAGCGCCAGTATTTCTGTCACATTCATAAAGTTAAATAAATGCGTATACATCACAAAGTCGCCATCCGCGGCTACAGCTTTTTCTAGCTTTTCTTTAGGCTCGAAATTTGAGAGCGCCCCCATGGTCAGGCAGTCAGTAAAAATAACACCTTGTTTAAAGCCCAATTGATTGCGTAACAAGGATGACCAAGCGCTTGAAAGACTCGCCACATTGTTTGAGTCCACCTTAGGATAAATAATATGGGACATCATGATCCCTTGCAACAACCCTTTTTGTATTAAAATTTTGTAGGGCATTAATGACTCTTGCAGTGCACTTTCTTCCCGATTATCAATGGGTAATGCATGGTGAGAATCTTTTTGCACTTGGCCATGATCGGGAAAATGTTTTCCTATAGCAGGCATACCGGCAGCATTCATCCCCAAAATAAATTGCTCTCCGAGGATTGCGATAATGTCAGGAGAACTTGAAAAAGAGCGTCCTAATTTTCCAATAATCGTACTTTCTTCACAATGGGTATCTAATACCGGTGCGTAAGAAAAATCAACCCCACATTCTCTTAACTCCGTTGCCATCAGCAAGCCTTGCTCATAGGCTTTTTCTAATCCGGATTTTTTATCTGAGGAAAAAAATTTGCCAATAGATATTGCACTCTCTATCCGAGTGAATCCTTCATGAAAACGCCAAATTACACCTTCATGATCCACGCTGATTAAAATAGCTGGATTGCATTGGCGAATAGCTTCAACGAGATCCTGAAGCTGCGACTTATCCGTATAGTTTTCACTAAAAAGTACTATCACTCCCACATTAGGGTGACTTAACATGCTACGATCATCCGCTGTCAAAGATGTCCCCGGTATACTCACGCACAGAGGGCCTATCCAAACAGCTTCACGCAAATCATTCACTCCAACAAACATCTAATTCTTTGGCCGCTCGCACTTCATCCATCCGCGTCACAGGCAAGGTATGAGGTGCTGTGGTTACTAACTCAGGGTTTTCTTCTATTTCTTGACGAATTGCAATCAAAGCATCAATAAATTCTTCAATATCTTCTTTGCTTTCTGTTTCTGTGGGTTCAATCAAGAAACACTCAGGCACTAACAATGGAAAATAAGTCGTTGGTGCATGACAACCATAATCTAACAAACGCTTTGCAATATCCATCGCTGTGACATGTTTTTCTTTCGCTTGTTTTTGCAGAGTAATAATAAATTCATGGGTTGCCCGGCGATTTTTGAATGCTAATTCAAAGCCAGCTTCTTGCAATTTCACCATGAGATAGTTTGCATTCAATGTTGCAAATTCAGATACCCGTCGCATTCCCTCTCGGCCTAATAAACGCGCATACAAATAAGCACGGAGTAATATCCCTGCATTACCTACAAACGTTGTGACAGGGCCTATGGTATCAGGGCAATCCTCTTCTGTGAGAAAACGGTATTGATTTCCTTCTTTAGCAACCATTGGAATGGGTAAGTAAGGCACTAAACGCTCACCTACTGCCACAGGCCCAGAACCAGGCCCTCCACCACCATGGGGCGTTGCAAAAGTTTTATGTAGATTCATATGCATCACATCAAATCCCATATCACCTGGACGCACTCGCCCAAGGATCGCATTGAGATTCGCACCATCATAATAGAGTAATCCGCCCGCCTCATGCACCTTTTCCGCAATTTGTTTAATTTGCCTTTCAAATACCCCTAACGTAGACGGGTTGGTTAACATAATGCCTGCTGTTTGAGGCCCTAACGCATTTTCTAATGCTTCGAAATCCACATCACCTTCAGCATTGGTAGGAATTTCTCTAACTTTATACCCACACATAATAGCCGACGCAGGATTAGTACCATGGGCCGCATCAGGCACTAAAATTTCAACACGCTCATGATCACCTCGGGCTTCATGATATGAACGAATCATGGAAACACCCACAAACTCTCCCTGAGCACCAGCCAATGGCGCTAAAGAAATTCCTTTCATGCCAACCGCTTCTTTGAGTATTTCTTGTAACTCATAGATACAAGATAAAAATCCTTGGCTATGGATCATAGGTGCTAAAGGATGTCGAGCCACAAACCCTGGCAATTGTGATATACGCTGTACACCACGAGGGTTGTATTTCATGGTGCAAGATCCCAAAGGATAAAAATGGGTATCAATGGAAAAATTGCGCTGGCTCAATTGAGTGTAATGCCGCACAACCTGCATTTCTGACGTTTCAGCCATAGTTGCTTTTGTGGTACGCAAAAATTCCTGGGGAATGTCACAATGATTCTCATCAACAGCAGGAGCTTGCATACTGGCATAACGTCCTGGGCAGCTTTGTTCAAAAATTAAAGGAATGGATTGATTACTCATTTATATCACCTATCATATTTTCAAAGGATAGATCGTAAACATTCAACATAGTTTACGAGATCTTCAGTGGATTTAGTCTCCGTGACACATAGCAAGAGACTATGACCGAGTTCAGGATATGCTTGACTTAAATCATATCCGCCTTGGATCCCTTTCTCTGCCATCAATTGAATCACATCCGTTGACGAACGAGGCAAGGTAATCACGGTTTCATGAAAATGTGGCCCAGAAAATTTGACGCTCACACCTTCAACCTCTGCTAACAATTTCAATAACTGTTGCAAATTTTGATGAGACGCAAGAGCCACTCGACGTAAACCTTCTTGACCTAGCAAACTCATATAAATAGTTGCCGCTGTTACAGCCAAACCTTGATTAGTACAAATATTCGACGTGGCTTTTGCTCTACGAATATGCTGCTCTCTTGCTTGCAGTGTTAATACAAATCCTTGACGCCCTTGGGTATCTTCTGTGCGGCCAATAATGCGCCCCGGCATTTGTCGTACAAAGGATTTTTTGCAACATAAAAACCCAAAATAAGGGCCTCCGGATGCTAGTGGGATCCCTAAGGGTTGTCCCTCGCCGCAGGCTAAATCTGCACCTTCAGCTCCCCAAGAACCCGGCTCTTTCAGCAAAGCCATCGCCGTTGGGTTTACCACACCAATGACCAAAGCATTTAATTTATGAGCCGCATCGGTTAATGCATCAACTTGTTCTAAATTGCCAAAAAAATTAGGCTGAGGTAACACCATAGCAGTAATATCTTCTCCCGCATACTGTTCTAATATAGCAGGATCCAATATTCCTTTTTCCTTATCAAAATCCACCGACTCTAAAATTATCCCTTGATAGGAAACAATGGTTTCTACGACCTTTCGGTAAGTGGGATGTAATGTCTTCGGCACTAAAATACGTTTTGATTTAGATTTTTTTTGACTTCTCACAGCCATTAAAATAGCTTCAGCAAGTGCCGTGGAGCCATCGTAAAGGGAGGCATTAGAAACATCTAACCCCATCAAGCTGGCCATCATCGTTTGAAATTCATAAATCAATTGCAATGTACCTTGACTGGCTTCTGCTTGGTATGGTGTGTACGCAGTTAAAAACTCACCTCTTGTGGCAACATCCCAAACCGCAGCAGGAATATGATGTTCATAGGCACCGGCTCCAATGAAACACAAGCCACCAATATCTTCTCTGGCACACTTACGCATTTCTTGAAACAATAACATTTCATTCACGCCTTCGGGTACACCGGGCAATCCATCAATCATTAAGTTTGCTGGAATTTCGTCAAACAAATCTTCAGTGGATGCAACACCAATAGCATCTAACATCTCCTGAATATCACGTTCAGTATGGGGAATATATGGCATAACGTCTTACCTTTTGGACTGTTTTTTATTCTTCGGCTGCAACATGCTCTGCATAAGTTTCAGCATCCATTAAATCTGCAATTTCCTGATCATCCACAGGACGCAGTTTAAATAACCATCCGTCTCCATAAGGATCCGTGTTCACAACTTCCGGGGTATCACTCAACGCTTCATTGACTTCAATCACTTCGCCACTGACTGGTGCATACACGTCAGAAGCAGCTTTAACAGATTCTACAACCGAGCAATCGTCACCGGCTTTCACTTCATTTTCCATTTCGGCTAATTCTACAAAAACTAAATCACCTAGTAATCCTTGGGCATAATCGGAAATACCAACGGTTAAGGTACCGTCTTCTTCTTGACGCACCCATTCGTGGGTTTTTGCAAATTTCAAATCACCTGGAATATTACTCATATCATCTCTCCTCATTGACTAAAATTTTTCCGTTGCGAACGAAAGGGGGTTTCACAACTCTAGCTGTTAACAATTTACCTCGGATTTCCACACTGACTTTTTTACCCGCATCTTTTGGGATCCTTGCAAGTGCTATTGCACAACCCATCGTGGGAGAATAGGTTCCACTGGTAATCTCCCCTTCTCCAAGACCTTCCACCATCACTTTCTGTCCGTGACGTAAAACACCTTTATCTTCGAGTACCAATCCTACAAGACGGCGATCAACACCTTTTTGTTTTTGCAGTTCAAGACTTGCGCGACCAATAAACAAACGATCTTGTGGCTCCCATGCTACAGTCCAATTTAAATTAGAATTCAACGGCGAAACACTTTCATCCATATCTTGACCATAGAGATTCAAACCTGCTTCTAAACGTAAAGTATCTCGTGCACCCAACCCGCAGGGTGCTACACCCACATCGAGTAGTTGCTGCCAAAAATCCACAACCTCGGTGGTTGGGATCACGATCTCCAAACCATCTTCACCGGTATAACCCGTTCTAGCGATGAACCAACCTTCGGCCTCAGCACATTCGAAAAAGCTCAACGTCTTCGCAATATCCATTTTTACTGGAGATAGGACTTGGCAAACTTTTTCTAATGCTTGAGGGCCTTGTACGGCCACCATCGCATATTCTTGTCGCTCCTGGATCCCAACGGAAAAACCATGACTCTGTTCATTGATCCAAGCTAAATCCTTCTCCCTGGTTGCTGAATTAACAACCAATCGATAATGATTCACATCGATAAAATAAACGATTAAATCATCCATAATACCGGCATGGTCATTTAACATTGCTGTGTACAATGCTTGACCGCATCCTTTTAGCTTATCCACATCATTGGCCAATAAATGCCGAAGATAATCTCTCGCACCAGGCCCTAATATGTCTACAATCGTCATGTGGGAAACATCAAACATCCCAGCAGCGGATCGCACTGTTTCATGCTCTTTCATCTGGGAACCATAATGCAATGGCATATCCCAACCAAAGAAATCAACCATTTTCCCATTCAAAGCCACATGGGCGTCAAAAAGAGGTGTTTTATTAGCCATACTTACCCTCCAATCAGGTCAAAATTATAGCAGATTTTCGCTATTATACGCTTATTTTGTGTTAACTTACACATTGTATTTTTATGAAGCCTTCCCATGAACGGTAAAAATTTGACCTGAATATCGAAGCCTATCGCAAGATTCAGCAAAATTGTGCTAACATGCGTGACACTTAGCTAATCTATACTTGTTCCAGGCACAGAAGAAAAAATCAAAAATGGATTTTAAGGAGTATAGAAAAAACAGAAAATACCCCCCTGACAGGAGCCACTGATGTTAGACCCTAATACGAAATTAATTCAATCTATCCAAACCGGTGCACTCAAGGATGTAACGGATGCCATTAAAGGAGGAGCTAATATTGTAAAGTGCATTCATGATGCTCCAAATGCATTTGGCAGCACAAAATGGAGTGCCCTACATTACGCCGCTTATTTAGGCCAGACAGAAATTATTTCTGAATTACTTTTGAAAAAAATAGATATCAATATACTTTCAGTTGAAATCCCAGGTGCATCCCATTATTTTTGTAAATATTTTTTGCTAGGGCAATTTCGAAAACAATACAACGTAACACCACTGTATTTAGCTAGTTTAAATAACCAATCGGCTTCTGTAAAATTATTGCTTGAAGCGGGGGCAGATTTTACCATCCCCACAAATACATATGAATTAATAGATGTAACTCAAATATTACAATGCTTAAATGAAAATCTGAAACTCAACACCATTGACTTACAAGATTTTAAGATCCACTCAGACAACTATGATTTGCTTAAAACAGCTCTTTGTAATAATCAACATTTGAAATTATTTAAAGCAAATAAGATAAATCCAAAAAATTTACAAAGCATATTAACCGAACTCGTAAAAAATAAAAATATTGAACGTATTACTCTTCCATGTAAAATTAATATTAGTGAATCCCGAGGAAAATATGATCAAAATCACCAATTATTGCTAACCATACTACAGACCATCAGGAAATTATTGCAAGCCTGTAAAAATATAAAGTATTTTGATTTTGGCGAAGTGTGCATTCAATATAATACCATAGAAGAAGCCAAGGAATGCTTTTACAATACAAAATTTCAAACACGTAGTTATAAAACCGTTACCAAAACCCATCCAATATTTAGGCTAGATACTCTTGCGTTCAGTCGATTGAATCGTTTAAATGATGTGATAGAGCAAGCCAATGAAGCTGAAAATAAAGCACATTTAATAGCTGGGTTTTTTTCACAGTTTAATTTACATGCAAAATTCCCAACAATCATCGATGCAAAGTGCTGCTTTGACGAAATATCAAAAATTAATGCGCTGATAAGAGAAAGCGATAGCTTTGGGGAAAATTATCGGTTCAAGTACCAAGAAGGTTTAATTCAAGACCAAAACCAATGGAAGCTACAATAGAAGAAATGAAAAGGACGAAAACTAATAAAGGCTTCCCTCCTGGCATCCTAAATCCTGATGCTATTTTTAAATGATAACGACCGCGCCAAACCATTAAACCGGGCAATATAGCCAAGAGAATAGAACAAAACGTTCCAGCATAATTTAATGCCATTAAAAAAGCGGTGGGGTAAAATAGGACGGTTAATAAAGGTGGTAAAAATGTTCCTGCGTAAATGATAATGCCTCCCATTTTCTTTTTTTTGATTTTAAATCCGTCCGATAGAAAATCAGATAACGCTAATCCAACCCCAAGAAAAGAGCTTGCCACGCAAATAGAACTGAATAATTGAGCAGACGAGGTGACCCAACCATTACCCACATGATTTTTAATGGAAACAATCAATTGACTGGTGGTATGCCCTGAATGTAACACATGAAGCAAACCGTTACCTCCCTCTAAAGGAAGAGATCCCAAAATAGCAAAATCCCATAAAATATAAAATCCCAAAGGAATTAAACTACCGATGATAATGACTCGCTTTAAACGCGCAACATCCCCATCAAAATAATGACATAAACTGGGAACAATAGAGGCAAATCCAAAAGATGTAATCATTACCATTAAAGAGGTATAAACTGTTTTAGGATGGCCTTCCATGAGCAATGGCAATTTAATATGAGGCGTCACAAAACCAATTAATATAAAGAAAACCACAACTTTCGTACATACAAGCAATCGATTAAAATAATCAATTTTCTGAGTGCCAAGGCAAACAATAAAACCCAACAATCCAGTAAAGATTAAGGTATCAACCCATTCCGGAATATGAAAATGCAGCTGCTGAAAAAAACTATTTGATATATCAGCACCAGCGGAAACATAAGCGGCTAAAAGAGAATAAAATAATAACAAATAACACAACCAAGCAACCACTTCTCCAGGTATACCAAGGGTAGATTTGGCCATTGAAATGATATTACTGCCTTTCGGTAACCAGAGATTGATTTCAAGAATTAATAAAGCATTAAACGTCATCAACAGCCAGCAGCCGGTCATAAGAATACTTGAAGGAAAAAATCCACTTGTGGATGTCATCACTGGTAAGGCAAGGATCCCTGCTCCGATGCAAATCCCAACGACTAAAAATATCCCACCAATGGTTTTTCCCATGCTCGTCCTTATGCTTGTACCTTTTCTCAAATCACCAGTGTAGAGCAACCATTTGTGATGTCAAATGTGCTCAATTGCCACTCAGATACTGGAAAAATCCTCATCATCGGCCATAATATATACATAGCAGCGGTATTATTTTCCGTACACCTATGAAGTCCTCGTATAAAAAACTGAAAGAATGATTAACACGATGAGGCTCTTGATGAGATATATTATTTTCACTTTGCTTACCGTTGCTCTGGTTTTTGTATCAGAAGCTGTTTCTGGGAAATCCACATGCTACGGTAGTACAAAAAACTGCACTCATCAGGGATTGCAAATACAAAAAAATATATTCACCGACCACATCACCCTTGCAAAAAGCTCTCAAGCCTTCCCACAAAAACGCAAAAGCACAGGTAATCGTGTTTTTATTTTCAGTCCTCGAAAACTGATGTGGGCAGCCTATTCCAGCAACGGAACATTATTAAAAACCGGCAGAGCGTCTGGCGGTAAAGGCTATTGCCCGGATGTGCGCCGCTCTTGTCGCACTCCAAGAGGTTCTTTTAAAATCTACAGCAAAGGTAGCCCCAGTTGCCGATCCAGTAAATATCCTCTGGGTCGAGGAGGAGCTCCCATGCCCTATTGCATGTTTTTCTATCGAGGTTATGCTATTCATGGTTCACCCAATGTTCCCAATCACAATGCAAGCCATGGCTGCATTCGGGTACGTCCTGATGCCGCAAAATGGCTTTCACAAAACTTTATTCGCCATGGCACAACGGTTCTTGTGACGCCTTATTGAATCTAAAAATTCAATCCACGCAGCGTAAAGCTAAAATTAAGCTATCAATCCCATTGACTCTGCTATTGATCCTAAATATAAAAGACTGCTTGATGGATTGTTTAGAATCAAGGTTTTTCTGACCATTTTGCAGGTGCACGTTAGTTCGGTCAGACCAAATCTAAACTTGAAATGAGGATCCGTACGAAAATCCTTGAATTTGTGTAAGAAACCACCTAAACTGTACATATCCAGCTTTCAATTATGGATCGGTACAAATAGGAGCGTTAATATGTTTAAGCGCGCATTAGAACCTGTTTTACTCAAATTGGCTGAACAATACCCTGTTGTGACGATTTTAGGGCCTCGCCAATCCGGTAAAACGACCTTATCTAAAATATGTTTTCCTAAAAAGCCATATGTTAACCTTGAAGAGCCTGATACACGCGACTTTATCCTCTCAGATCCACGACGATTTTTTCAAGAACATCCTGAAGGAGCCATCATTGATGAAATTCAACGTGCACCCATTTTATTGTCTTACATTCAGCCCATTGTTGATGAAAAAAAATACCATGGAATGTTTATCCTGACGGGGAGTCAACAGTTAAATTTGCACGAAGCTGTCAGCCAATCCTTAGCAGGCCGAACGGCAATTATTGAATTGTTACCATTTAGTTTGGTAGAAACAACAAAAAATAAAATAACATTAAACATTGATGAATATTTACTAAATGGATTTTTCCCAGCAATATATGCAAAGAAGCTTGATCCAAATGTGGCTTATCAAAATTATGTTCGCACCTACGTGGAAAGAGATATTCGGAAAATAATTAATGTAAAAGATCTACAATCCTTTCAACGTTTCATCCAACTTTCTGCTGGCCGAGTTGGGAATATACTTAACAAAGAAAGTCTCTGCAATGATGTTGGTGTCTCTGCAAGCACTATTAATAATTGGCTATCAATACTTGAAGCTTCATTTTTAATTATCCGACTGCAACCCTATTTTGAAAATTTTGGGAAACGTATGATTAAATCACCTAAAATATATTTTTCAGATGTGGGATTAATTACATATTTGCTCGGTATTGAATCAACTCTACAACTGGCTCGTGATCCTGCACGCGGCCATTTATTTGAGAATTTAGTTATTTTAGAATTGATAAAACACCGTTTGAATTTGGGTAAACAACCTGAGGTATATTATTACCGTGATAACCATCAAAATGAAGTTGATGTCATTATCAAGCATGGAAACCAGCTTGTACCTGTAGAGGTTAAATCTACCCAAACCTTCAATTCATCGCTATTAAAGAATATCAAATTTTACCAGAAACTAGCAGGCCACAGAGCGCCCATAGGATTTCTTATTTACGCCGGTGAACAGGAGCAACGCATTGGAAATATTCATGTGCTTAATTTTAAAAATACCGCAGAAATATACAAGATCATCGATGCCGATATTACTCCTGAAACTCGTACTTAGCCTACCTCAACTCCAGTGATCTTTTGATAACCCCGGGACAACTTGTTCCCTCTGTAGCTACGTAAACCTTAGTAGTACTACACCCAAAGCATGTAGTAAAGTTTAGATAAGGTACGATAGAAATGTATTTGCACTCACAACCAACAATTGCCAACCATCTTTCTCATAGATTTTAAAAAAATTTTCCTTGGATGTAATTTGCACCGCTCTATCACATCGCAGATATTTCATAAAAGCTTTCCAATTAAGTGATGGTTCGCTATCATTCAACTTGACTTCTATAGGGATCCAGGCTTTATTATTTTTTGTCAAAAAAAAATCAATTTCTTTCTTTTCTTTATTCAGGAAGTCGACTCAAATCTCTCAAGTCTTCTCTGATTAAACGCTCGGTTCGGCTACATTGCCATAAATTTAATTTCCGTTGAGATTGCGCCAATAACGGCCAAGGAAAACCACCAAATTTATTTAGTGTCATCAATAAATATTGACTCTCAGGCTTGATCTCTTGATTATTATCAAACAATAGATCAAGTAGTTTATCAGGCACAATAATGTCACAGGGGTTTTCTAAAGTATCGTAAATTCCTTTTAGATTGCGCTTCCATAATTTAGCTTTATAAATTTCATCTAAGATAATCAATGGCTTATTTTTAAACTCACCTATGGGGAAAATTTGCGTGGGATCTTTTGTCCACAAACGACGGAATTTAACTTCATCCCAATTGTAATAATTACCGATCTCTCGCTCAGCTAATAATGCTTTTGCAAAAGTTGTTTTGCCAACTTGTCTCGGCCCAGAAATAAACGCCATTTGACCACTGTCAAAGCACAAATTCTCTATATCAGCCGATAAATACCTTATCTTCTCCATACGTTAGTCTGGTCATGGTAACTAATTGATATTAAATAATTTATCTAAAATATACAAGATAATCGATGCCGATATTATTCCGAAAGCTCGGACTTAACCTACTTCAACCCCAGTAACTTTTTGATAACCCCTAGGTAGCTTGCTCCCTCTACGCCCTCGTTCACCTTGGTAGTGATCTAAATCTTTCGGTTTTAAGGTAATATGCCTTTTACCGCTATGGATCTTCAGCGGCACTTTGGGGCCTAACACACAAAGCCCTACCATCAATTCTTCACGGCTGGCAGCTCTGGCGGTTGGAATGCTAATGATTTTATTTCCTTTACCTTTCGCCATCGCGGGTAATTCTTCGACGGGAAAGACTAACAAACGCCCTTCATTGGTCACCGCTGCAACCCTCATTTTTTTCATATCTTCAATTTTTGCAGGAACCAAGGCAATGGCGTTATTCGGACATTTTAATGCGGCTTTACCATTACGATTTTTTGTCATTAAGTCTTCTAATGTCACAATAAATCCATAGCCCGCATCAGAAGCTAACACATATTGTTGCTCACTCTCTCCCATGATGACAGATAAAAAACTTGCTCCAGGTTGTGGTTTCACTCGCCCGGTAATCGGCTCTCCCTGCCCCCGAGCAGAAGGAAAGCTATGCGCCGCGAGTGCATAGCTTCGCCCAGTTGAATCTAAAAACACAGCCATTTGATTGCTCTTGCCTCGGGCATAACTCTGACAAAAATCATCGCCTTTATAATTGAGCGCATCAGGATCCATTTCATGGCCTTTTGCCGAACGCACCCAGCCCTTGCTAGACAATACGACAGTGATAGATTCTGAAGGTAGCATGTCTGCATCTTTTAATGCTTGCGATTCTTCCCTCAACACAAGAGGTGAGCGTCTATCATCACCGTATTTCTTAGCATCTTCAATGAGTTCTTTTTTCATGAGGGTTTTCATACGGCGCTCAGAAGATAAGGTTTTTTCCAGGTTATCTCGCTCTTTAGCCAGTTCATCTTGCTCGCCACGGATCTTCATTTCTTCTAATTTAGCAAGCTGGCGTAATTTAATTTCTAGAATGGCTTCAGCCTGTATCTCCGATAATTTAAATTTTTTCATTAAAACAGGCTTGGGGTGATCCTCACTGCGAATAATAGCGATCACTTCATCAATATTTAAAAAAGCAACTAACAAACCATCGAGAATATGTAATCGCGCTAAAACTTTTTCCAAACGATATTTCAAGCGGCGAGTGACAACATCTAAACGATACACCAGCCACTCAGATAAAATTTGTTGCAGATTTTTGACTTTAGGAAGACCATTGATACCGATCATATTTAAGTTAATACGATAACTACGTTCTAAATCTGTTGTGGCAAACAAGTGATTCATCAATTGTTCGATATCAATTCGATTTGAACGGGGCACAATGACCAAGCGAACAGGATTTTCATGATCCGACTCATCTCGCAAATCAGATACCATTGGTAATTTTTTAGCCTGAATTTGGCCTGCAATTTGCTCCAAAATTTTCGAACCTGATACTTGGTGGGGCAGGGCAGTAATAATGACATCACCCTCTTCTTCAATAAAAGTCCCGCGCATACGCAAACTACCCGTGCCTTTACGATAAATTTCTGCAATATCTTTTTCAGGCGTAATAATTTCGGCCTGTGTTGGGTAATCCGGAGCCTTCACAAATTCACAGACATCTTCTAGGGTTGCTTTAGGATTTTCAATAAGATGTACGCAAGCATCCGCAACTTCACGCAAATTATGAGGAGGAATATCCGTTGCCATTCCCACAGCAATCCCCATGGTACCATTTAATAAAATATGAGGCACACGAGCCGGTAAGCGCGACGGTTCATCTAATGTACCGTCAAAATTTGGCGTCCAATCCACAGTCCCCTGGCCCAACTCACTCAACAGTAACTCTGCAAAATGAGATAATTTCGCTTCGGTATAACGCATAGCGGCAAAAGATTTTGGATCATCGGCAGATCCCCAGTTTCCTTGGCCGTCCACGAGAGGATAGCGATAGGAAAAAGGCTGGGCCAATAACACCATGGCGTCATAACAAGCAGAATCACCATGGGGATGGTACTTACCTAAAACATCACCCACCGTACGAGCGGATTTTTTATATTTGGCTGTCGCTTTTAAACCCAATTCTGACATCGCATAAATAATACGTCGCTGCACAGGCTTCAAACCGTCGCCGATAAAAGGCAGTGCACGATCTAAAATGACGTACATAGAATAGTCTAAATAAGCCTTTTCAGTAAAGACTTTTACCGGCTGCTGCTCAACACCTTCGACTTCCTGGAAAACAACTTTACTCATAATTTTCTACCTACTTATATATCGGCTAAATCACCTTTGTTTTCTAACCATTTCTTACGCTCTTGAGAACGTTTTTTTGCTAGTAGCATATCCATGATTTCAGAAGTACCATCATCATCATCAATCGTCAGTTGCACTAATCGACGAGTATCCATCGCCATGGTCGTTTCTCGCAATTGCATGGGATTCATTTCCCCCAAACCTTTGAAACGCTGGACATTCACTTTGCCTTTTTTCTTTTCTGCGACAAGACGGTCGAGTATACCCTGTTTTTCATCATCATCCAGCGCATAATAAACCTCTTTACCAATATCAATCCGGTATAATGGAGGCATAGCAACAAATACATGACCCGCTGCAACAAGAGGACGAAAATGTTTTACAAATAAAGCGCAAAGCAATGTCGCAATATGTTGTCCATCAGAATCAGCATCGGCCAAAATACAAATTTTCCCGTAGCGTAATCCTTCCAGATTATCCGATCCTGGATCCATACCAATGGCAACAGCAATATCATGAACTTCTTGAGAGACTAAGACTTGGCTCGAATCCACTTCCCAGGTATTAAGAATTTTACCCCGCAGAGGCATGATCGCTTGGAACTCTCTATCCCTGGCTTGCTTGGCACTACCTCCAGCAGAATCACCCTCAACCAAAAACAATTCGCTGCGTACGGAATCTTGTTGAGAACAATCCGCTAACTTTCCAGGTAACGCAGGGCCACTAGTCACTTTTTTACGTGCAACTTTTTTGCTTTTTTGTAAGCGTTTTTGTGCATGATTGATTGCAAGATCAGCAAGGGCTTCACCGTATTGAACATGTTGATTCAACCATAAACTGAAACTATCTTTTACAATGCCTGAGACAAATGCAGCACATTGCCTGGAAGATAAACGCTCTTTGGTTTGTCCTGAAAATTGTGGCTCTTGCATTTTCACCGATAATACAAAACTCAAGCTTTCCCAAATATCATCCGGTGCCAATTTCACCCCTCGGGGTAACAATTTGCGAAACTCACAAAATTCTCGCATCGCTTCTAACAGTCCCGTACGAAAACCATTGACGTGTGTCCCTCCTTGGGATGTGGGGATCAAGTTGACATAGCTTTCCGTAACCGCCTCACCGCCCTCCGGCAACCAAATAGCAGCCCAACCCACCATTTCTGTTGCTGCGGTAAACTCTCCGACAAAAGGTTCTTCGGGTAAAACAGGGCCTTGCGAAATATGAGACATCAAATAATCGGAAAGCCCATCCTCATAAAACCATTCTTCATGATCACCGGTCACTTCATCATCAAAAATAATTTGTAATCCAGAACATAAAACTGCTTTCGCTCGCATCACATGTTTTAAACGATTCAGTTGAAATTTCCCGGAATCGAAATACTTATTATCAGGCCAAAAATGTATCTGAGTGCCTGTTTCACGCTTTTTTGCTTCTCCGATGACTTTCAGCTTGGTTTTCCTTTCACCATCAGCGAACGTTATCTGATGTACTTTGCTGTCCCGAGTAATAACCACTTCAACTTTTTTACTCAACGCATTCAACACTGAAATACCAACTCCGTGCAAGCCACCAGAAAAAGTATAGTTTTTATTGGAAAACTTACCTCCGGCATGAAGTTTAGTCATGATAAGTTCAACGCCCGAGAGTTTTTCCTCAGGATGAATATCCACGGGCATACCACGACCATTATCTTCAACTCGCAAAGAGCCATCTTTAAAATGCGTAACAATAATTTGTGTGGCATGACCTGCGATAGCTTCATCCACGCTATTGTCGATGGCTTCACAGGCAATATGATTTGGACTCCGGGTATCGGTGTACATACCAGGTCGCAACCGCACGGGATCGAGACCGCTTAAGACTTCTATGGATTCTGATGTATATGATTTACTCATGTTTTTGTTAACCAAAGATGGTGAAGTTTTTCCTGATTAATTTGCAACCACTGCAAGGCGATAATGGTCTGGGCATTACCAGTTAACCCTGAAGATAATGCTGTTACGGCATCCTGAAAAGGCACTGCTTTGACCAATATATTCTCGTCCTCTCCTGGCGCACCAAAAATTCCGCCAGCCATACTAGCATCTACTCTAGCACAGAACAAAGACATAATTTCATCACTGCCTCCAGGGCTTGGAAAGTATTCACAAATAGGGAGGCACTCGGTAATTTCATACCCTGATTCTTCTGAGGTTTCTCGCCTGGCAGCTTCTTCTGGGGTTTCACCGAAATCGATCATCCCTGCAACCAGTTCAATCAACCAAGGATTTTTCCCTCGCTGGAACGCACCCAAACGAAATTGTTCCAATAATACCACTTCTTCTCGGTCGGGATCGTACAAAAGTACACCGCAAGCTGGGCGACATTGAAAAAGCTCCCGGGTCATTTCAGCACTCCATTGACCATCATACTGCCGAAAACGCAGGCAGTACTCGCTCAGAGAGTAGAATCCCTTGTATTTTTCCTGATGACTCAGCAATTGGACATCAGACCGATCAAATTGAGGACATAAAAGCTTATTTTCTGCCATACGCACACGCACCTTGCCATTATCTTGAAAAATGCATAACCTAGTGTACTGAATGTTACGCCCTGAGAGAAATGATAATGGACACAGATGCCGCACGAGTCAACATGATTAAACAACAGGTTCGCACCTGGGATATCCTCGATGAACGCGTGCTAACCCTGTTAAAAACTACTCCAAGGGAAGATTTTGTTCCTACAACATACCGACGCCTCGCTTTTGCTGATATGAATATCCCCCTGGGACATGAGCAAGTAATGATGTCCCCCTTAGTCGAAGCAAAAGCCCTGGAAAAACTCGCGATCAAATCTCAAGAAAAGATCCTCGAAGTGGGCACCGGTAGTGGCTATATGACAGCCCTGCTTGCGCAAAGCGGACAACATGTATACAGCGTCGATATCCATCCTGCCTTTATTACAAGTGCCCAACAAAAATTAGCAGCCTTAAATATTGAAAATGTCACCTTTGAAGAAGGTTGCGCTGCAAAAGGTTGGGAAAAACAGCAGCCTTACGATGCCATTTGTGTCACAGGTTCTCTGCCTAAAATCCCCAGCAGTCTGCCCAAACAACTCACAGTAGGTGGCCGATTATTCGCCATTGTAGGCCAGGGAAAAGTTATGGAAGCCATGCTCATCACTCGCCTGGATGAAAGCCACTGGGACGAAACCCATTTATTTGAGACTTATTTACCCCCCCTTATCCACCAGGAAACTCAAGAATTCAATTTTTGACTTGCTCTCGTGCAAAGTGATATAAAGGGAAGCTACAAAAGGATGAAGGGAACCCATGAAATTATTGACTAAGAGTATTTTTCTCGCCTGCGCATGTTTTTGTCAAACAATTCTTGCCGCAGATTTAGTAGAAGTGTTTCAGCAAGCAGCAATCAGCGATCCTTCTTTCAAACAATCGGGCAACCAACGACTTTCTAACCATCAAAGCGTACCCATTGCAAGAGCAGGGCTACTACCTACCTTAGGGCTCTCAGCGGATTCCACACGAAATCACCTCACCAATAAGTCTGCTTCACTGATTCCTCAATTTGCAAACGTAAACCAGGGCGATTTCACTTATTTTTCGACAAGCTATACTCTTTCTTTGTCTCAACCCTTGTTCAATTTTGAAGCCTGGGCGCTACTGCAAGAGGCAAAAGCCACGGTTAAAGCTGCTGATGCAACTTATGCTGCCCAAGTACAAAGCTTAATTGCTACTGTTTCCAACGCGTATTTTGATGTGTTACTCGCAGAGGATAATTTAGTTTATATTCAAGCAGAAAAAAGAGCTGTTTATCGCCAACTGGATCAAGTACGCCAGCAGTACAAAGTGGGTTTAATCGCAATTACCGGTGTGTATCAAGCCCAAGCATCTTACGATCTCATTGTTTCTGAGGAAATTGCAGCGAAAAACAACATACAAAACGCAAAAGAAGATCTACGCGCCATCACCGGTGTTTACTATAAAAATTTGGCGAAACTCAAATCAGGGGTGCCTCTGCTAAAACCCGATCCTGTGGATGTGAATAAGTGGGTTTGTACGGCTGAAACACAGAACTGGAATATTCAAGCAGCTCGCTTTAATGCAGAAGCTGCCAAAGATAACATCAATGTTCAGCAATCAGGACATTTCCCTATCGTCAATGCTGTAGGCAGCTTTAACCGCACCGAAACCGGCACTCAGCCTGGAGGTAGAACAAATACTCGCTTAGGCACTTATGGAGTAGAGCTGTCTTTGCCTATTTTTGAGGGCTTTTCAGTCACATCAAGTAGCGTCCAAGCAAAATACGATTATCAAGGCACATTAGATGCTCTGGAAGAAACCCGGCGCAGTGTAGTAAATAATACTCGACAAAACTACAACAACGTCTTAGCTGGGATCAGTAAAATCAAAGCCGACCGACAAGCCATTGTTTCTAACCAAAGTTCTTTAAAAAGCACGGAAGAAGCTTACAGGGTCGGTACTCAAACCGTATTGGATGTATTGCAAGCTCAGCAAGATTTATTTGATGCGCAACGTATCTATTCCCGTGATCAATATGCTTTAATTAATGCTACCATTGCACTCAAAGAAGCCGCCGGCACATTGAGTATTGTCGATTTACAACAAATTAACACCTGGCTTACGCACAGCAAAAAATCTTACCATGAAAAACGTATTGAGCAATTAGAACAAGAAAGTCGGGATGCACTCAATCCTGATACTTCTTGGTATCTTAAAAAACTCAATCAACAAAGTAGCCAGAAAGCCTCGTCTCAAACAGCACATAAAGCAAAGGATCCAAAAACTCAAAAAGGCATTGGCCAAGCCAAAACATCTCATTCTAAGAAAAAAGATTCCACCCAATAAGTTAGCTCGCTAATTTTACGACTTTGGATTAAATGGCTGTAGAATGGTTCGGTTACACTAGCCGCACGCCCATAGTATTTTCCAAATTTTCGTGATTGTAGCACCGCGGATATTTCATCTTCAAGGCTTGCAAGCCGTTCAACATGCTGTAAAAAAAACTCACCGATGACGTGAGGCTGGGGCGGTTGAAAGCTTTCGCCTCGGTCTTCTGCAAGCAACTGCTGGAATAGCCAAGGTTGCCCCATGGAGCCTCTAGAGATCATCACCCCCGCAGCACCTGTTGTGCAAAACATTTGTTGTAAGCTTTTATAACTATTCACATCTCCATTGGCAAAAACCGGAATAGAAACATTTTGGACAATCTCGGCAATTTGCTCGTAATAGCAAGGCACCGAATAATCATCCTTCCAATGCCGACCATGAACGACAAGCAGGTCAGCTCCGGCTGATTCCACTGTTTTTGCCACGGTCATATTAAAATTATCAGCACTATCACCGTCCACACGGATCTTAACAGATAAGGGCAAATCTGTTTCCTTTCTCATTGCTTCAATAATATCTCCAAGCAACGATGTATTTGCTAGTAAGCGGCTCCCCGTTCCTTTGACACGGATCTTATTTTTAGGACAACCACAATTTAAATCAATTAAATCAGCACCTAAGGACTCCGCAGACTGTACCGCTAATCCCAAAACTTTGCTATCATTACCAGAGAGTTGATAGCATAGTGGCCCTTCTTTTGGAGATTTCCACACATATCGAGGTCGTTGAACTCGACGAGTGATTAAATCTTTGGCCGATAGCATTTCCGTGGTGCAATAGCCTACGTGGCCAAATTGCCAAATCAACTCTCTAAAGGGCGCACAGCTAAAGCCCGCCAAAGGGCCTTGTACAAGATTATAAGGCAAATATAATTTTCCCAAGGATAGGGGTTGAATATGTTGCGTCATGCAAAAAATACCTGGACATATAGTTTCCAAGGCAGTATACTACGTCGTCTGAAAAAATAAAAATAATAATAAAAGGTGTGTTATGCTAGCAAAAATTAATAAAAAATCATCCTCCTGTGGTGAAACTCAACGACTCCCTATGTTCGGGTTTTGTCGCAAGAATTAGCTCAAACTGTGGTAAGATCTGAATCAATCAACAAAATCTAGGAAATAAATAGAAATGGACTTCAAAGGCAAGCATTTCATGAAGAATATTATTTTGATGGCCGTACGCTGGTATTTAGCGTATTCACTGAGCTATCGTGATATTGAGGAGTTACTGCTGGAAAGAAATGTCATAGTCGATCACAGCACGATAAATCGCTGGGTTATTGAATATGCTCCACAGTTACACGCTAAGTTTAGAAAGAAGAAGAAACCTGTAGGTAGTAGCTGGAGAGCCGATGAAACCTACATTAAAATTAAAGGACAATGGTGTTATCAATATCGTGCAGTCGATAAAGAAGGTAAAA
>JAJFKH010000094.1 GCA_021773305.1 Gammaproteobacteria bacterium
GGGCATCAGCTAACGCCACAAATTTTTTGGACATTGCAATACTTGCACTTGCAAATAGTACAAACCAAGTTGTTAATATGAAAAAAAAGATTGGGTTGACAAAATATGCGGTGATAAATGCTGTCAGTAGCAACGAAGCACCTCTTAAGAAATTTGCTGCAACACTGGTCATGAGTTTTTCAATGCCATCGACTAAATTACCAATTTGTTTTGATAGTTTTCCTGATAAATTATCTTGAAAAAATTGATGAGACTGTCCGAGCGCATAGTCCATGGATTGTCCTATAATGCGATTAAAGATCACCGGGACAAATTTGTATCTAAGATAAGTGATCCCTCTCCATGTAAAATTATCAAACACGATAAAATTTAAAATAATGAGACTTGCGGGTAGTATGAGAATAGATGTGTTTCCATTCTGCACTTGCGGCAGGAGGTCGATAATATGTTTAATGAGAATGCTATTAAAGGGCGCCCAAAAACCAGCGGCAGTGGCAAGTAGGGTGAAGATGATGACTGGAGATTTATAAGCGCGTAAAAAATGCCATATAAATGAAAATAGCGTGTTAGGTAATGGTTTTTGCATGCTAGGCACTTTCTCGGCTAATGTCGATAACCCTATATTGATACAAAAATGTACTTTGAGCAATTTTTTTCAGAGTTGTACAAAATTTAGATGATTTTACCTAGACAATTGCCTCATGGCCTCTATCCGCGTAAAATCTTCTGATATAAATCAATTCAGAAAGGGTAATACTTATGCGAAGCCAGTATTGTGGTGAGGTCACTCAATCCCATGAGGGGACAGAGGTTGAAGTCTGTGGGTGGGTCAACCGTCGCCGAGATCATGGTGGAGTTATTTTTGTGGATTTGCGGGATCGAGAAGGACTCTTGCAGGTCGTTTTTGAGCCAGAGCAAAGGGAAGTTTTCCAGGTTGCAGAAAGTTTGCGCAGTGAATATGTTATACAAATCAAGGGGATGGTTCGCGCAAGGCCCGAAGGTATGGTGAATCCTCATATTCCCTCTGGGAGCATTGAAGTGGTGGTGAGTCAATTAATCTTGCTTAACGACGCTAAAACCCCACCTTTTCCTCTAGATGAACATTTTAATATCCATAAGGATATTCGCTTAAAATACCGTTATCTGGATTTGCGCCGAGACGAAATGCAAAAAAACCTTCGTTTTCGTGCGAAAGCTACTCATATTCTACGTAATTATCTCGAAGAAGAAGGATTTTTAGACATCGAAACACCGATGCTCATGAAAGCAACTCCTGAAGGTGCACGAGATTATTTGGTACCCAGCCGGACTCATCCAGGAAATTTCTTCGCGCTACCCCAATCACCACAGCTTTTTAAACAAATGCTGATGATAGCGGGGATGGATCGTTATTATCAAGTGGTTCGCTGTTTTCGAGATGAAGATTTGCGAGCCGATAGGCAGCCTGAATTTACTCAGCTTGACTTGGAAGCTTCATTTATTGATGAAACTTTCATACAAAATCTTATGGAAGGCTTGCTGGCCACGTTATTCAAGGAAATGTTAGATGTTGACATAACATTACCTTTGCAGCACATGACCTACCATGATGCAATGCAAAAATACGGTAGTGATCGTCCAGATTTGCGGATCCCATTGGTGCTAACGGATATTGCCGATGTTGTGAAAAATGTAGATTTTAAGGTTTTTGCAGGCCCTGCTAATGATCCAAAAGGTCGAGTGGTGGCGTTAAGGCTTCCTAATGGTCAGCAGCTCAGCCGAAAAATGATTGATGACTATGGATCTTACGTTTCTATTTATGGAGCTAAAGGATTGGCTTACATTAAAGTGAACGATAGAGATGCAGGAAAAGAAGGTTTGCAATCTCCGATTTTAAAATTTTTACCTGATGATGTGGTTGCTTCTATTTTAGATCGCTGTGGGGCGCAAACGGGAGATGTTATTTTCTTTGGTGCGGATAAAGCAAAAGTGGTGAATGAAGCTATGGGAGCTTTACGGGTCAAGCTAGGACAAGATTTGGAATTATTTGAAAAACCATGGGCGCCTTTATGGGTGACTGATTTTCCTATGTTTGAGCAAGCTGATAACGGACGTTGGGAGCCGCTACACCATCCTTTCACCACACCTCAAACTGATGATCCTCAAGAGTTATTAGATAACCCTGAAACAATGCTGTCGAGGGCTTACGATTTGGTGTTGAATGGAATTGAATTAGGCGGCGGTTCTATTCGGATCCACGATACAAAAATGCAACAGGCTGTATTTAAATTACTGAATTTTACTGAAGAACAAGTGGAAAATAAATTTGGTTTCTTTGTGGAAGCTTTACAATATGGTTGTCCGCCTCATGGAGGCATTGCGCTAGGTTGGGATAGGGTGATTATGTTATTGGCAGGCTTATCATCTATTCAAGATGTGATTGCATTTCCTAAAACTCAGAGCGCAGCCTGTATGTTAACTCAAGCTCCAACTCAGGTTGATGTCGAACAGCTATTAGAATTAGGTATTCACGTACGTAAGCCCGCAGGAGAATAGCCATGGCAGGTCATAGCAAATGGGCTAACATTAAACATCGTAAAGCGGCTCAAGACAAAAAGAAGGGTAAAATTTTTACTCGGCTTATCCGAGAAATTACCGTGTCGGCAGGTTTAGGCGGTGGAGATGCGGAGAGTAATCCTCGTCTTCGTGCGGCGATTGACGCAGCCTTGGCTTCAAACATGACCCGAGACACTATTAATCGTGCAGTAAAACGAGGAGCAGGTGGTCAAGAGGGTGCAAACCTAGATGAAATTCTCTATGAAGGTTACGGGCCAGCCGGCGTGGCTGTGATGGTATTGTGTATGACTGACAATCGCAATCGTACGGTGTCCGGTGTGCGCCATGCCTTTACAAAGTGTGGTGGAAATTTGGGAACCGATGGTTCCGTATCTTATTTATTTAGCAAAAAAGGGTTATTGTTATTTCCTGCGGGAACGGATGAAGATGGGTTGATGGAAGTTGCTCTAGAGGCTGGGGCAGAAGACATTATAGCCAGTGATGATGGCTCTATCGAAGTCCAAACAGCGCCAGAAGTTTTCATGGAAGTGAAACAGACTATCACTGATGGTGGTTTTGTAGCAGAATCAGCGGAAATTACTCAAGTTGCGTCCACTCAAGTGGAGCTTGATAAAGATCAAGCGGAAAAAATGTTGCGATTGCTGGATATGCTAGAAGAGCTGGACGATGTACAGGATGTTTACTCAAATGCAGATATCGCAGAAAATATTTTAGAAGAAATGAGCAGCTAGTGGCAATTTTACTTGGCATTGATCCCGGATCTAGGATAACAGGTTATGGTGTTATACGGGTTCAAGGTAATCATCATGAATATGTGGCCAGTGGATGTGTGAAAGTTGTTGATGCTGAAATTGATAAACGGTTATTGCAAATTTATCAGGGGATCTGCCAGGTTATTGATACTTACTTACCGGTGGAAGCGGCGATCGAACAAGTGTTTATGCATCGAAACCCTAGCTCGGCAATTAAACTGGGTCAAGCCCGAGGAGCGGCTATCGTTGCTTGTGGGAAAGCTGCACTCTTGTTAGCAGAATATTCTCCTCGCCAAGTCAAGCAGTCCGTGGTAGGTTATGGTGGCGCGGATAAAGAGCAAGTGCAGCACATGGTCTGTCGGTTGCTTAATCTAAAAGAAACTCCCCAAGCCGATGCAGCAGATGCACTGGCTATCGCGTTAACCCATGCCCAAACCCGTTCGACTCAAGCCATTATCCGGGCAGCTGAAGAGGTATAATATGATTGGACAGCTAAAAGGAATGATTGTAGAGAAATCTCCACCGGAGTTAATATTAGATGTTCAGGGAGTGGGGTATGAACTGCAAGGATCGATGTCAACCTTTTATCAATTGCCTGAGGTCGGTTGCGAAATTCTTATTTTCACACATTTTATCGTTCGAGAAGATGCTCAATTATTATTTGCCTTTGCGGATAAAGAAGAGCGAAAGTTGTTTCGTACATTGATTAAAGTGAATGGAGTGGGCCCTAAGCTGGCGTTGAGTATTCTTTCCAGTATTGAGCCAGGCGCATTTATTCAGTGTATTCACAATAATGATAGTACTAGTTTGGTTCGTGTTCCTGGAGTGGGCAAAAAAACCGCTGAACGATTGATTATTGAAATGCGAGATAAATTAAAAGATTTTGTTTCAGTTGAGACGGAGGGTCACTCGGGCTTAAATGCGACGACAGGTGCAAATCACGTGTTACAAGATGCGGTTCATGCATTGATTGCATTGGGTTACAAGCCCCAAGAAGCCAGCCGTATGGCGTCTTCCGTTGGAGACATGCCTGCAACCGTGGAAGAGCTTATCCGTTTAGCGCTACAACCTGCCTAGGGAGAATTGAATATGGTCGAAGCAGACAGAATTATTGCCGGTGGATTGCAAGCAGAAGATGAAGTGGTTGATAGAGCGATTCGTCCTAAAAGGCTAGCTGATTATATAGGGCAGCCTGCGGTACGGGAGCAAATGGAGATATTTATTCATGCGGCTAAAAACCGTAATGATGCCCTCGATCACGTATTAATTTTCGGCCCTCCTGGATTGGGTAAAACCACGTTGGCTAATATTATTGCCCATGAAATGAATGTGAGTCTCAAACAAACCTCTGGGCCTGTCATCGAAAAGGCGGGGGATTTAGCCGCATTATTGACTAATTTAGAAACTAACGATGTATTGTTTATTGATGAAATACATCGCTTGAGTCCTGCTGTTGAAGAAATTTTATATCCTGCCATGGAAGATTATCAACTGGATATCGTTATCGGTGAGGGGCCGGCAGCGCGATCGATTAAAATTGATATCCCACCTTTTACATTAATCGGCGCGACAACCCGAGCGGGGTTACTAACATCGCCTTTGCGCGATCGATTTGGTATTGTACAGCGATTAGAATTTTATAATGTGGCGGATTTAACTTATATCGTCTCTCGCTCAGGAGAAATCCTTGATGTGGAAATCGATGTTGCGGGCGCTGGGGAAATTGCAAAGCGTTCCCGAGGGACACCTCGTATTGCGAACCGCTTGCTCCGTAGGGTTAGAGATTTTGCCCAAGTGAAAGCAGATGGTTGCATCACTCAACAGATTGCGCAGCAGGCATTGGATTTGTTAGATGTAGATATTCGTGGTTTTGATATGATGGATCGAAAATTATTACTCGCGCTGCTTGAAAAATTTGCTGGGGGGCCTGTGGGTGTCGAAAGCTTAGCCGCTGCCATTGGAGAAGAGCGAGGTACCATTGAAGATGTTATTGAGCCGTATCTCATCCAGCAAGGCTTTATGATGCGCACCGCAAGAGGCCGAATTGCAACGCCCCAAGCTTACCAGCATTTTGCCTTACCCGTACCAGAAGCTGCTTAAAACAAGTCCAAATTGGACTTGTTTGTGTAAAAAAGTGCTAGTATTACTATAACTCTTTGAAAAGTGGTACGATTATGCTTCGAGATATGTTGGAAGATTTACAGAATTGGCGCACAGATCCGGCTTTCATGCCCTTAGTCATAAGGGGAGCAAGGCAAGTGGGAAAATCCTGGCTAGTTAGGGATTTTCCCCGTGAATTTACTGATTTCATTGAGCTTATTAGTGAAGGCAGGCGTTGCAAAAAAATGCTATCATAGCACTTGTCGAGGAATGCCTCTTGCTGCTGGGCGTAATGATAAGCGATTCAAAGTGTATTTTTTTGATATTGGTTTGGCTCAACGTATGATGGAATTAGATTTAAAAGCTTGGATAAGTACACCGTTGGAAGTGACCTATTTAGGCGCGATTGCTGAGCAATTCGTTGCTCAAGAAATGATTGCTTATGCAAACTCTGAAATGCCTGGAGAGATCTATTACTGGCACAGAGAGGGTCGAAGTGTAAATGCAGAAGTTGATTTTGTTTTTGTGAACGATGGTCAAATCATACCTGCTGAAGTGAAATCGGGAACCCAGGGCGGCATGAAAAGTTTAAGCCGTTTCATTGAATCTTACCCTAATACACCCTACGGATTAAAAATATCGCAAAATATGAGTGCTGATTTTGGACAATTGCGAGATTTAGCATTTTACGGATTAGAAGCTTGGTCTATTGATCCTGGAGTCTAAAACTGGCATTCTCTCACCTAGATCCTGTGGCAAACCTATACCCGTGGAGAAAGTCTGTGCTCAATCATTCATTATTACAGTTTTTTACCGATGCAAGTCCTGTTGTAAAATTTGTTATGGGACTATTATTGTTCGCATCTATCATTTCTTGGACATTAATTATCCATCGTAGTGCTATTCTTCGGCGCGTTTCTAAAGGATCAAAGCAATTCATAGAACGTTTTCGGGCAGGAGAAAGTTTGGACAGTTTGTACCAAAATAGCCATCATGCTCGCAATGAGTTGACGGGGATCCAGACTCTCTTTAGCATGGGATTTGCAGAATTTTTACGATTAAAGCAACGCCAAGTGGATAATAACATCCTTATGGAGGGGGTTGTTCGAGCAATGAATATTGCAGAAGGAAAACAATTAGCCATAATGGAAGGAAATTTATCTTTTTTGGCGACTATCGGTTCTATTAGCCCCTATGTGGGTTTATTTGGTACCGTTTGGGGGATCATGACATCTTTCCAAGCACTCGGAGCCGTGCAGCAAGCGACGATTGCCATGGTAGCTCCGGGAATTTCTGAAGCATTAATTGCCACAGCCATGGGGTTGTTTGCCGCAATCCCAGCAGTGATTGCTTATAATCGTTTTGTGCATCGAATTGATGTGCTGGCTAATGAATTTGATGTGTTTAAAAATGAATATTTGAATATCTTGACTCGCCAGATTTATCTGGCACCTGCTGCAACATCCCCGATCACAGCCGATTTGGGGATGGTTTAATGAGGCGTCAGCGCAAATCATCAGGGGTATTGGCTGAAATTAACGTAGTGCCTTATATTGATGTGATGTTAGTTTTATTGGTGATCTTTATGATTACAACGCCCCTATTAACCCAAGGAGTCAAGATTGATATGCCTCAGGCAAAGGCGAAGTCCTTAGCGAATGAGTCGCAAATTCCTATTGTTGTTTCTGTGGACAAAAAGCAAAATTACTATTTAAATATCGTCGAGAAACCGGATATTCCTCTGCCTGTAGGAAAGCTTGTTACCCGGGTTGCTGCGGAATTAGCCGTGGATAAAGAGCAGGGCAAACACCGCCAAGTATTGGTTAAAGGGGATAAATCTGTTGATTATGGGACAGTCGTATTGGCTATGGTGATGCTACAACAAGCAGGTGTGGATGAAGTCGGTTTAATGACTGAACAATCACACAATGGGTAGGTAACGGATGGAATCTGATCTGAATTATCGATCAAATTATTTTTTCTCGCTGGTTCTCGCCGTGAGTTTTCATTGTGTGCTACTTGCTTTAGTTTTTATGAATATTCATTTTTCACACACGAAACCCAGAGTGCAACAACAGCTAATCACAGAGCCTGTTAAAATTGTGGAAGCGGTAACGGTTGATCAAAAAGCACTTGAAATAGAAATTGCGGCTATCAAACAACAGCAACGAGTTAAACAGCATAAAGAAGAAAATCGGGTAAAACGCCTAAATGATCAAGCAGAAGCTGCGGAACGTAAACGACTACAGGCTAAAAAGCAGTTAACACAATTGCAAGCGAAAAAGAAAAAAGAAGCTTTGCAACGACAACATCAGCAACAATTAGCCCAAAAAAACTTGAAAGATATTGAAACGAAGAAACAACAAGAACAAAAGCAACTAGCTGATTTGAAGAAAAAACGTATTACTGAGCAAAAGCATCAAGAAAAAACCGCAGCTGAAAAATTGTTACAGCAGCAATTAGCTGCTGAGGAAGCTCAGTTTAGAGCCGCTCAAGAAGTACAACAAAAAAATGAGATAGCGAAGTATACAGCACTGATTCAACAAGCAGTCGGGCGGCATTGGCGAGTACCTAACAACGCAACATCTAATTTGTCTTGTAAATTTTTAATACGTTTAGCACCCGACGGTGCTGTTGTGAGCGTTAAATTACTGAAAGGCAGTGGTGATGTGGGGCTTGATAATTCGGCAGAGACCGCAATTTATAAAGCTTCTCCACTGCCTGTTCCGAAAGATCCAGCATTGTTTGAAATTGTTCGAGAAATTCGTTTATTAGTTCGGCCAGAAGGCTATTTGACAACCACGGGGTAGTGATGAAGACTTTTGTTAAAATAACATTTTTTTCTTTTTTACTGTGTGTAACCCGTGTTGTGTTTGGGTTAGATGTAGAGTTGACCCGAGGTATTGAGAGTGCTGTTCCTGTGGCGATGGTTCCCTTTGCAGGCGAAGTTGAGACAGGTTTTGGAATAACTTCATTCATTCATACTGATTTATCGAATAGTGGACGTTTTGCGTTACTCGATGAGCCTGTGATGACTCAGCGGCCTCATCAACCTAAGGATGTGGATCAACTTTTTTGGCGCAAACAAAATATTGAGCATGTCATTGTTGGTTCTGTGAAAGCTATTTCTGAAGAGCTTTATCAAGTTTCTTTTGCTGTAGTCGATCTTTATCAAGGTAGTGGCGAAGGACAGGCAACGAAAGATCATATCGCTTTAGAGCAAACCCTTCAGGTGAATCGTAGCCAAATGAGGCACTTGAGTCACCATATTAGTGATCTTATCTACCAGCAATTGACCGGTGAGCGAGGTATTTTTTCAACTCGTCTGGCTTATGTTTTAGTCAACAGACGTTTTTCTAGTATTGGGGAAGATCTTACTCAATATAGTTTGCAGATTTCTGACATGGATGGGTTTAACTCTAAACCTATTTTACAATCTTCCGAACCCATTATGTCGCCATCTTGGTCACCTGATGGTAAAAAAATAGCCTATGTGTCTTTTGAAGGAAAGCGCCCAGCCATTTATGTTTCTGATATTGCCAGTGGTGAACGACAATTAATCACTCGTTATCCGGGGATTAATGGCGCACCTGCTTGGTCTCCTGATGGTAAAAAGCTCGCTGTTGCACTATCGAGCAATACGAATCCAAATATATATCTTATTGATTTAGAAAGTAAAAAATTGACTCAGCTTTCCCGAGGCTATGCAATTAATACGGAGCCTAGTTGGGCGCCAGATGGTAAATCAATTATTTTTACCTCAGATAGGGGCGGCGCACCTCAAATTTATCAGATGGATTTGAAGGGAAAACATAGCAAACGCTTAACCTATGTAGGAAACTACAATGCAAAAGCTTCTTTGACGCCAGATGGTAAAACATTAGTCATGCTCCACCGAGAAGCCAAGTCCTTTAATATCGCGGCATTAGATCTTGAGCAAGGATTATTGCGAGAACTCACAAGTTTTGGCTTTAATGAGTCGCCCAGCGTTGCACCTAATGGTAGAATGGTTGTTTTCGCTAGTCAGGACGGTGGGCATGGGGTATTAGGCATGGCTTCCATTGATGGGCAAGTTACATTACGGATCCCGGATAGACAAGGTAATGTTCAAGAACCAGTCTGGTCACCTTTTTTGCACTAGTCATTAAATAATGTATCCCACAACGGTTTGTGGGATTAACGTCAAGTAACTTTTTATGGAGAAAATAATGGAATTAAAATGTTCACTAAAGGTTCTAGTATTGGGACTCAGTATGGGAGGATTGGTTGCATGTTCTTCTCATTCTTCAATGTCAGATGATAGTGATTATGCTGCGTATAATCGATCTTCTGCTCATCAAGCCCACACAGCAGGGTTAGGAAGTGACGCTGCTTTTCCCGGTGCTCATGCAGGTGAAATGAATAACGAGACTGGTCGTAAAAATAATACGGTATATTTTGGGTTCGATAGTAGTCGCGTAAGGCCAGGTTACCAAGCCATTGCGGACGCTAATGCTAATTATTTGCACAGCCATCCTAATGCTCGGATCCGCTTAGAAGGGCATACCGATCCCCGTGGTAGCCGAGAATATAATGTCGCTCTAGGTCAACGACGAGCAAATCAAGTTGCAGAACAACTTGCGCTTTTAGGTGTTGGGGAAGAACAAATGGTTCGGGTGAGTTACGGTAAAGAAAAATTAGCTGCCGCTGGTGATGATGATGAATCGTATCAACTCGATCGCCGCGTCGAAATTATTTATGAAATGGGTTAGTCATGAAATTATATCGATTTTCTTGGATTGTTTTGTCAAGCGGGCTACTGGTTAGCCCCCTTGCTTTTGCTTATTCTGCGCCGGTGGAGATGCGTGAGCAGCCCCAGGTTGCTATTGCGAAACCATTTTCTTCTGCTGAAACAGGTGAGAGACCCGCTATTTCAGAACCATTATCACCGAGTCAACAATCAGTACAGGGATTAAGAGGACAACAGCTTTTTGAAAGCGCACGTTTTGATAAACTAGAGCAACTATTTGAGGAAGTGAGCCAGCTTCGTGGGCAAGTGGAAATCCAAGAGCATTTAATTCAGCAGCTACAAAGTACTCAGCAGCGCCAATATCAGGATATTGATAGTCGCTTGGTTGCTACTGAGGCGCTAGCAAAATCAAAAGGGAGTCATTCTTTTTTCCGATCAAAATCTTCAGAAGTGGAGAATACGGCTAAACCAGAGCCTATTTCTCAAGAAGCGCCTCAACAACTCTCTGGAGAGCAAGTGTTGGATCAGCAGCGGCTTTATGGATTAGCGTATAGCTATTTGAAAAACAAAGAGTTTTTAAAGGCACGACCCATTTTGGAAGAATATTTGGTGCAATATCCTACGGGACAATATGCAGTGAATGCCCATTACTGGCTAGGGGAGTTACTGCTGGTTTCCGGGGAAACTCAGCAAGCAAAGGTTGAATTTAATACCGTGGTTTCAAATTATCCAACCTCTTCAAAAATTGCTGATGCCATGTTAAAATTAGGCTTTATCTATGCGGACGAAGGACAGTCTACAGTTGCTCGAAAGCAACTGTTAAAAATTAAAGAATTATACCCTAATTCAGCCACAGCAAAACTTGCGGATCAACGTTTGTCTCGGATTGAAGGGGCCGGATAAGAGGCAAATTTTGCAGAGCACACTTCGCATTACAGAAATTTTTTATTCTCTACAAGGGGAGACGCGAACGGTGGGTTTGCCCACGGTTTTCGTGCGCTTAACAGGCTGTCCTCTGCGTTGCCAATATTGCGATACTTCTTATGCATTCAGCGGTGGGGAAATTATGTCTATAGAGTCTATTCTTTCTCAAATTGAGCAATACCACACAAATTATGTCACAGTGACAGGGGGGGAACCTTTAGCTCAAAAAGAATGTGTAACGCTTTTAGCACAAATCTGCGACCGCGGATATGAAGTTTCTTTAGAGACAAGCGGTGCAATAGATGTTTCTGGAGTTGATCCTCGGGTGGTAAAAATAGTTGATATTAAAACTCCGGGTTCCGGGGAATGCGCTAAAAATTTATATAAAAACCTAGAGTATATGACAAAAAATGATCAGATTAAGTTTGTTATATGTGATGAAGAAGATTATCTATGGTCTAAAAAATTTTTAAAAAACAACGAGTTGTCTTCAGAGGTGCTTTTTTCGCCGAGCTATGAACAATTAGAAGCCAAAATCTTATCTGAGTGGATTTTGCGCGATCAATTGCCCGTGCGGTTGCAGATCCAACTACATAAATATCTTTGGAACGATGAGCCAGGTCGGTAATCTTTTGCGGATACCCATTTTATTTTAAGTGAAATGATGGATGGCGCGGGTAGTCTATTATTAATATAGAGTAAGTTATATGTCTAAAGGAATAGTCACGTGGAACAACCTGAGCAATTCAATCAATTTATCTATGAGTTTAATCATAAAGTTGACTCAATGATTAAAGCTGGCCTGAAACGGTGCACAGAAAATCTTATTCTCGCAGAAACTGATAAAGCCTTCGTCATGCAACTCTGTCGAATTGCTGTGGAGAGCCATCTTCGTGGAGAAAAAATATCTGAAGCAGATATTTACAACGTCCCTGAAAACATAAAAAACCTTGATGCTGAAATTTTTGTGACGTTTTTCAAAGATGGCAAAATGTGTGGTTGTCGAGCAGCTAGAGCAGAGGGATTGTCTTTTGTTGAAAGAGTGTTACGTTCATCTCAAAGCGCATTGAAAGATGATCGGTATAAGGGTGTTGTCAAACGACGAGATATTCCCAATTTAACGATTGATGCAACGGTTTTTGCATTTCCAACTGTTTGCAATGTTAACGAATTAGCAGAGCTAGAAAAAGAAATTGAGTTAGGTGTGCATAGTTTTCAAATTGTTTACGAATCCAAAAAAGCTTTTTATAAAAATTCAGTGCCAATAACCAGTCGCTTAAATTTGCGTCGTTCAATACAACGCTTATGTCGAAAAGCAGGTCTAGAAAATGATGTTTATAAAGATCCAAAAGCTAAGATCATTCGCTATGAGACACTGCAATTTTCTGCTCCTTACACAGTCAATGGGGCTAAAAATATTGAAACAAAATTTCGTGTAAACAAAGTTTATCACCAATCAGATGTCACTCGCTATAACTTAGAATCTGCGGTGAGAGCGGCAGGTGCTTTTATGAAAACTCATGTGAAGCGTGATGGTCGGTTTACTTATGAATACGATCCCACAAATCATTCAAGAAGTTTTTCAAATAGTAATGTTGCAGCATTGCGGCGCATGGCCAGCACATGGATTTTAGCTGAGGTAGGTCAATATTGTAAGGAAAAGAGCTATATTAATGCGGCTAAACGATCGGTGCAGTATTTGCTGAGACGATTTTATGTTTATGATGAAAATCATGACATCGGTTATATGAAAATAAAAAATTCAGCGGGCTTAGGAATGGCGGGTTTTGCACTTTTAGCGACACTGTCCATTGATGATGATGAGTTTTTCCCTGATGTTATTGAAGAGTTGAAGCGATTTATTTTTTTCCAGGAAGATAAGGGTAAAGGCTATCTGTATCCTATGTATCTGCCTGATCGTATGAATGGGTTTGAAGGAAAGCAATTGTATTATCCTGGAGAAGCCATGACAGGATTAATGAAATATTATGATAAGTACAAAGATCCTGATTGCTTAGCGGTTGTTGAAAATTGTTTTCAGCACTATTCTAATGTGTTTGATGAAACTGATAAAAAGATTAATATGGCTGCTTGGATGTCAAAGCCCTATTCGGCATTATTCGCAGCAACGCAAAATGAAAAATATGCCGAATTTGTTTTTCGGGTGAATGATTTTGTTATTGGAAAACAATTTCGTCCAGGGATCCCTTATGTGGATAAAATAGGGTGTTTTTCTAAGGCTGCTAATAGTTGTTCTACAGGGGTTTTTCTTGAAAGTATTGCGGAAGGGTATCGTGTTGCTGAAATTATGAAGGATGAGCTGCGGATGCAAAATTATTCTCGTGCGTTGCTGCTTGGTTTGCGTTTTGTTCTCCAAAGCCAGTATCAAGCAAGTGATTGTAAGAGTTATGAATATCCAGAGCTCACCATTGGTGGCATCAAAACAAGCTTATTTGATCCGAGTATTCGAATTGATAATGTGCAACATGTTTCTTGTGCCTTATTACGGTCATTACAGTATTTGAAGCTGCAATATTAGCATTGTCTATATCTTATTGATTTAATAAATAAAAATTAATTTTTTGATGGAATTTTATGTCTACAACTTAATGCTAGCTTATGGTTTTGAAGATTAAAAAAAAGCAGTTATAAAAAAACGTCATTTTTAGGAACTCTAGCCATCCCATCCTGTCTAAATTTTTGTCTGTCGTGGAATTGTAAATTCTTATGGCATTTTATTTGTGAATAAAAAAGAAGTTGAATGATTAGCCGATGATTAACAACAGGAGTATTTACCATGACCCCAGGTGATGACTTTATTGAAGGCACTGATGGCAATGATAGTATTGATGGACTTGCTGGAGATGATTTGATTTTTGGTAAAAAGGGAGATGATCTTCTAATAGGTGGTCTTGGTGATGATGCTTTGCATGGAAATCAAGGTGATGATCTCCTAAGAGGTGGTGCAGGTGATGATGCACTCTATGGCGGAAAAGGTGATGATAAACTTCACGGTGGAGCAGGTGATGATCTCTTAAAAGGCGGTGCAGGAGATGATGCACTCTATGGCGGAAAAGGTGATGATAAACTTCACGGTGGAGCAGGTGATGATCTCTTAAAAGGCGGTGTAGGAGACGATGCGCTATTTGGCGGAAAAGGTGACGATCAATTACGCGGTGGAGCAGGTGATGATCTCTTAAAAGGCGGTGTAGGAGACGATGCGCTATTTGGCGGAAAAGGTGATGATAAACTCCATGGTGGTGATGGCAACGATCTGTTAAAAGGCGGCGCAGGAGCGGATGCACTGTTTGGCGGCCCAGGTGACGATCAATTACGCGGTGGAGCAGGTGATGATCTCTTAAAAGGCGGTGCAGGAGATGATGCACTCTATGGCGGAAAAGGTGATGATAAACTTCACGGTGGAGCAGGTGATGATCTCTTAAAAGGTGGCCCAGGAGACGATGCGCTATTTGGTGGAGCAGGTGATGATAAACTTCACGGTGGAGCAGGTGATGATCTCTTAAAAGGCGGTGTAGGAGATGATGCACTCTATGGCGGAAACGGTGATGACAAACTCCATGGTAGTGATGGCAACGATCTGTTAAAAGGCGGTGCTGGAGCCGATGCCCTATTTGGAGATGACGGTAATGACAAACTCCATGGCGGAGATGGAGATGATTTATTAGAAGGTGGTGATGGTCACGATATTCTCTTTGGTGACGATGGTGATGATAAGCTTTTAGGTGGCGATGGTCACGATATTCTCCACGGCGGCAACGGCGACGACTGGATGGGTGGCGATGCTGGTGATGACAAAATGTTTGGCGGTAATGGCAAGGATGAAATGGAAGGCAATGATGGTAACGACATTATGAAAGGTGGTAATGGCGATGACATCATGAAAGGCGGTGCTGGCGATGATAAAATGTGGGGCCAAAACGGTGATGACGATATGTTTGGTGGCTCCGGAGATGATTTGCTAGATGGTGGCGCAGGTGATGATGCCTTGTTTGGCAATGATGGTAATGACAAACTCTTTGGTGGAGCCGGTAATGACTTATTAAAAGGTGGTGCTGGTCATGACTTATTAAATGGTGGCACTGGAGATGATGTGCTTCACGGTGGCGATGGCAATGATGTCCTCATCGGTGGTGATGGCGATGACTTGCTAAAAGGCGGTGATGGTAACGATATTCTGCTTGGTGGAAATGGCGGCGATGGTCTGCACGGTGGAGAAGGTAATGATCTTCTCATCGGCGGAGACGGTAATGATTTACTCAAAGGTGATGCCGGTGATGATGCTTTATTTGGCGGAAACGGTGATGACAAACTCCATGGTAGTGATGGCAACGATCTGTTAAAAGGCG
>JAJFKH010000095.1 GCA_021773305.1 Gammaproteobacteria bacterium
TTAAGCTCAACAGGGGTCTTCGGGCATGTTCAGGTAGTTGATTCCATTGGTTAAGTAATTCACGAAACGAGGGAGCTTCATCCGGTAATGCATCGATATATAGCATATTTTTCTCTCATTATTATGGGTGTTATGTTTTAATCCATAGGATAAGCACCCGATTATAGCAAAGTGGTCTTATGTTGTCCAGAAATTTGATTCCTATTTTGTTCAAAATTTACTAGAGTTGCCCCTGGCTTAGGCTATTGAGGCTATATACTCCTTATGCTTTTTTCTTTACAATGTTGGGTTCACATTAGTCACGGTGGAGATAGGGATGGAGTCTAGCCATATTCAAATACTTGATACGACCCTCAGGGATGGGCAGCAATGTCCTGGTGCTGGTATGTCATTTGAAAAAAATATTGCCTATGCAAAATTAATGGTTGAGTTGGGGATTGATGTCTTGGAAGCTGGATTTCCCTCTGCCAGTGATCTGGATTTTGAGATAGTCAATACCATTGCTATGGAATGTGCGAGCAAAGATGCTAATACTATTATTTCATCTCTCTGTCAGCTTCGTGAACCACAAATTGATAGAACCATTGAAGCATTACTCCCTGCACAAAAAGTTGAACGTGCCAGGTTGCATGTTTATGTTCCAGGAGAGCCTCATTTGATGGAGGCTTCTTTAGGAAAATACGCGCAGAATAAACCAAAAATTATTGAAGATACTTATGCTCTCGTGACACGTGCAGCAAAGTCAGGATTAGAGGTTGAATTTACCGTAGAAGGTTATTCACGTATCGGGGATAATTTTGATTTTGCGACGGACTTATTTCGGGCAGCCATTCAGGGTGGCGCAACCATTATGAATTGCCCTGATACTATTGGTGGGGCATGCCGTCTGCAAGGAAAAGATTATTTTGTAGAGAACATGCGCCAGCATCGTGACTTGATGTTAGCAGAATTTCCCGAACACGCACTTTGTTGGTCTGCACATTGCCATAATGATTATGGCTTGGCCTTGGATAATTCTATGAATGCAGTATTTTCTGGCGTGGCGACTCAAGTTGAAGGATGTTTTAACGGTATTGGTGAGCGGGCGGGTAATGTGGCTCTAGAACAATGCGTGATGTACATTAAACATTTTGGTCATTATTATGACGATAAAAATCCTCTTTTTACCAAAGTGAAAACAGAGAATTTACAAAAAGTCTCAGATTTTATTCACCAAAATATGTTACCTAGGCAACCTCATTGGCCTATTACGGGCGATAATGCGGCTCGACATACTTCAGGTGGGCATACCAATGCGGTATTAGCGAATCCTTTAGCCTATCAACCTTTTGATCCCAAAGAAGTGGGTAAGGAAATCACCTTTGTCTTTGGCCCCATGAGTGGGGGTAATCATGCTCAAGCGACGATTCAGCAAGCAGGGTATCGTTGTGAAGATAATGAAAAAGCACAGATAGCTCAATTTATCAAAACCTTTTACTTTGAAAGAAGAAAAGGGATCACTGATGAAGAGTTAATTGTTGCTTATAAAGCATTTCGCAGTCCTATTAAAGCCGAGAATTTCGCCTACAATAAAACCAGTGAAGGGGCTTCTCTTACCATTGATGGTGAATTTTTCACTTTGCCTGATGGGGTGACTATCAAATATGAAGGCCAGGGATCGGCGATGACAGCGCTTCATAAGCGTATTGCAGAATTTATGCCAGGGCTTTGTATCGAGAATTATCAAAGCCAATCTATTGGTAAGGGTGTGAATGCCTTGAGTGAAGCCACTATCGACATATCATTTGGAAACAAAGCCTGCTATCAAGGTATTGCCTCAGATCAGGATATTGAAATTTCTGCATTAAAAGCATTAGTTTCTGCGGTTAATTCAGCTTATATTGAAATTAATTGCAAACGATAAAGGATAAACAATGAGTGCTAAAAGTATTATTGATAAAATTTGGCAAGCGCATGTGGTGAAACAGCTGCAAGGCCATCCAGCTGTATTTGCCATTGATTTTGTGCTGCTTCATGAGGTGACTTCGGCTCAAGCTTTTGCAACCTTGAAAGAAAGAGATATCCCACTATTTTCTCCTGAAACCTGTTTGGCAACCATTGATCATAGTATTCCTACTCGGAAAAATCGCCATGAAATTTTTGATCTACAAGCAAAAAATCAAGTGGAAACGCTACGCCAAAATACTCGTTTAGCAGGGATCACATTTTACGATTTTGAAAGCCAGCATCAAGGCATTGTCCATGTGGTTGGCCCTGAAATGGGTGCAACCCAGCCAGGAATGACATTGGTTTGTGGTGATTCTCATACGTCAACTCACGGCGCTTTTGGTGCCTTGGCATTTGGCATTGGGACATCTGTACTGACCCATGTCTTAGCAACAGGTTGTCTCTTGTTGCAAAAGCCTAAGACAATGAAGGTTCATTTCAAAGGTCGTTTATCTCCAGGGGTTTATGCAAAAGATGCTATTATGAAGCTTCTAGCAACCATTGGTATCGGTGGTGCAACCGGTCATGTGATTGAATATACCGGAGAGATTATTCGCAATATGACCATGGAAGAACGTATGACAGTTTGTAATATGAGTATTGAATGCGGCGCAAGAGCAGGTTTAATTGCTCCCGATGAAACTACGTTTAATTACTTAAAAAATAAACCTTACGCACCAGTTCAGGATAAATGGCAGAATGCTGTGGAGCATTGGAAATCTTTATGTAGTGATGATGATTGCACTTACGATAGAGTTATTGAGATTGATGTAAATAACTTAGTACCCATGGTGAGTTGGGGAACAAACCCGGGTCAAACTATTGGTATTGACGAAACTGTTCCAAAAATTTCACAGCTACCTGAAAATGAGCAAAGCATGGCAAGGCAAGCGCTAGATTATATACAGTTAAAAGAAGCGCAACCCATATTGGGCACGCCGGTTGAATGGGCTTTTATTGGTTCTTGCACTAACGGTCGTATTGAAGATTTGCGCCAAGCAGCCTCTATTTTAGAAGGGCAACAGGTTCATCCCCAGGTTACTTTTTATATCGTTCCGGGATCCGAAGCTGTGTTAGCTCAGGCAAAAAAGGAAGGGTTAGATCAAATATTTGAACAAGCGGGTGCAGATTTCCGCATGCCAGGTTGTTCTATGTGTTTGGGAATGAACGATGACAAAGTGCCTGCCGGAGAACGCTGTATCAGCTCTACCAATCGAAATTTTGTAGGACGTCAAGGCTCAGGAAGTTTTACTCACTTAGCTTCTCCTGCGACAGTAGCTGCTAGTGCTATTGCTGGAAAAATTGTTCCACCCAATGAATTTATAAAAGGGAGTCAAGTCCATGGATAAAATCACAGCTATCAAAGGAAATGTAATTCCTTTGAAAATGAATGATGTCGATACGGATTTAATTATCCCCGCGCAGTATTTAACAAGTGTCAGCACAAAAGGATATGGCGAGCATTTGTTTCAACGGTTAAAAGAAAGCGATAAACAGTTTGTTTTTAATCAGACAGCCTATCAAGGTGCCAATATTCTGTTGACGGGAAATAATTTTGGTTGCGGATCTTCCCGAGAACATGCAGTTTGGGCATTACGGGAAGCTGGGATCCAGGCTATTATTGGTCATTCGTTTGCAGATATTTTTGCAAGTAACAGCGCTAAGAATGGTTTGCTGTTAATTACATTGTCAGAAGGTTTGATTGCTGATTTTTTTCAACAAGCATCTTCCTCTCAACTAGTGCTATATATTGATGTTGTTGAAAAAAAAATAAGGCTAGAGGGTACACATTATGATTTTGATATGGATCCTTTTGTGCAATATTGTTTTACCAATGGGCTAGATGAGTTGGATTATTTACTCTCTTGTAAAGATGATATTGGCATGTTCAAACAAAAACAAAAATCGTTTTTAACCCTTGGGGAGAAACCTTAATTATGGCTGAATATCAGGTTGCAGTGCTACCCGGAGACGGTATTGGGCCAGAAGTAATGGAGCAGAGTGTTCGAGTGTTGAAAGCTGCAACAACCTCTTCGGAACATCAATTTAATTATCATTTTGGCAAAATTGGTGGAGCCGCTTTTGATGCTTTTGGAGAACATTTCCCTCTAGAGACAAAATCAATTTGTGAGCAATCCCAAGCAATTTTATTTGGTTCTGTAGGCGGCCCTGTGAGTGAGAGCCACTTAGAAAGATGGAAAAATTGCGAAGCGAATTCTATCCTTGCCCTGCGAAAAACCTTCGGGCTTTTTGCAAACATTCGTCCAGCCAAAGTCTATGCGGATTTAGCTGAGTTATGCCCCTTAAATCCTAGGTTAGTGCATTCTGGCATTGATGTGATTATTTTTCGAGAATTAATTGGTGATATTTATTTTGGAGAACATTGCCAGTACACAGATAATCAGTTGCGCCAAGCCAGGGATATCGCTCATTATGATGAAAAACAAATTGCTGATATTGCTCATAAAGCATTCCAAGCGGCGATGTTACGTAAGAAACAATTGATTTCTGTTGATAAAGCCAATGTGCTGGCAACCTCAAAGCTTTGGCGAGAGATTGTCACAGAAGTGGCAAAAGATTATCCTGAGGTGAACTTGCAACATATGCTAGTGGATAATTGCGCCATGCAGCTGATTGCTAATCCCGCTCAGTTTGATATCATTGTGACAAGTAATTTATTTGGGGATATTTTATCTGATGCTGCGGCCACATTACCTGGGAGCTTAGGGTTAATGCCTTCCGCAAGCTTGAGTCACTCAGGTATTGGGCTGTTTGAACCGAGTGGTGGTTCTGCGCCGGAGCTTGCGGGGAAAAATGTTGCAAATCCTATTGCACAAATTCTCTCGGGTGCTATGATGCTGCGGTTTGCTTTTTCTATGGAACAACAAGCTCATTCGATTGAACATGCAGTAGAGAAAACTATCAAGCAGGGGATACGTACGGTTGATATTGCTCTAGAGGGAGAGCCGGTTGTTTCAACCTCCGAAATGACTGATAAAATCATTGAGAATTTGTAGGAGAAAATATGTCACTAATGGATAAAACGGGCTTTATTTGGATTGATGGTGAATACCTTGATTGGCAAGATGCAAAAGTTCACTGCCTGACGCATACCTTACACTACGGTTATGGGGTTTTTGAAGGTACTAGAGCCTATAGCACCGATAAAGGGCCTGCAATTTTCCGCTTGGATGCACATACTCGGCGGTTATTTAATTCTGCTAAAATTTTAAATATTGAAATTCCCTATAGCGAAGCAGAACTCAATGAAATCCAAATAGATATTTTGAAAAAAAATAAGCTGAATTCTGCTTACATTAGACCCATGGTGTACTATGGTGGAGAATATTTAGGCTTACAGACCAATGCTCTATCGCTTCATGTGATGGTGGCTGCATGGGAGTGGGGCGCATATCTTGGGGAAGAAAGCCTGTCTAAGGGCATCAAAGTCCGCACGTCATCCTTGACCCGTAATCATGTAAATAGCGTTTTTTGTAAAGCCAAAGCCAATGGAAATTACATGAATTCAATTTTGGCGTTAAAAGAAGCACATGCCTGTGGATGTGATGAAGCACTCATGTTAGATCATGAAGGCTATGTGGCAGAAGGTAGTGGTGAAAACTTTTTTATTGTTCGCGACGGTGTGATTTATACGCCGGATTTAACGTCTATTCTAGAAGGCATTACCCGAGATACCATTATGATTTTAGCGAAAGATTTGGGATATAAAGTACATGAACGCCGGATCACCCGAGATGAAGTCTTTATTGCTGATGAAGCTTTTTTCACAGGTACTGCTGCTGAGGTGACACCTATTAGAGAGTTGGATGGCAGAATGATTGGCGAAGGAGTGAGAGGCCCTGTGACCACAGCCTTACAAAAGACTTACTTAGAACAAGTAAGAGGGCAAGGGGATGAATATCCAGAATGGCTGACATTGACTGTGTAGTGTATACCCGTATTCAGGGTTGGAACGAGCTAGAAGGGGGCTGAACTTCAGCTAAAACCTCTTTGATTTCTGCAATGAATTTTTTTGTGTCTGTCCTTCGAGAAAACGATCCTTTTTCATTAAGTTTTTCATTTATCTGCTCTATTTTGTCAAGAGGGTTAAGGTTTTTATTTTTAAAAATATTGTACACTTCAGCTATCGATTTTGGCACAATTTTTTTAGCAGTCATGCTTAAAAATTCCCCACGCTTCTCTGTATAAGAAATCTCAACCCCAGATGGTTTCGAAAAATGCCTAAAGCCTTTTGCACCTATTATAAATTCATGCTTTTCGATACGTGAAGCTACGTTTGCAAGAGCTTTTTCAGCTCCTTCCAAAGTCACCTCAGGAATGAATGTTGTTTTGTTGTCTATGTGTGTTAATGCCTGATTATAGATATTAGTGATTGTAGCGTTATTTTTAACACCTTGCTTGATGATGTTTGAAAAGTCATCGCCTAACACTTGTGTAATATCGGTTTTAGTGTTGGTTGAATTTTGTTTTAATAGGAAAGCCAGCTGCTTAACAGATTCTTTATTGAGGTTAGTCGGTATGCCTAGCTTACTAGTCGCTTGAATATTTAATTTATATTCATTGACAATAATAGATAAGGCTGAGAGAAATTCGTCAAATTTTGGAATACTTCCAAATTTATTTTTCAAGGATGAATAGTCGCTTTTAGAAATTTTAGTAGAATCTGATAGGGTTTCATCACTATCTAGCCTATGTTTTATCTCTTCCATGGTAAATTCTTTTTTATTGAGAGTTTCGTATACTGAGGTTAGGATATCATGTGCTGCGGTTATCCTTTTAAATTTTTCTTCAGTAGTTTCATCCCCAATATTTTTATCAGGGTGAAACTTAAGGGCAAGATTTTTATAGTTTTTACTGACTTCCTTTAATGTAATTGTACCCTCTGTTTTAAGATTTAACACACTCAGAGCATTTTCTACCTTTTCCTTATCAAAATTCATAATGACACCATTTTCAAAGATAATATATCACACCGAAATGATAGCACAGATGGCAAATATTTGCCAACTCCTCCTCTGATGAGAAAAACCACGGTTACACCCAAAGCGAATCATATTTTCCTTGCCAGAGTATCATTTGGGGGCATCTTGCCCACTTTCACGTGTTTTTTTCTCCGTCACATAGAGTGACTATGCTCCTTGAGAAGGATCCTCTAAATTGGCCCCACTTAGGGGTAAAAGGATCCTTCTCAAATGCCTGACTTATTGCATCATATTGGCTATGAATATAAGAAACCGATTATCATCACTCTAAAATTGTTAAAGATTTTTTAGGGAACTCTAGAATCAAGTTGGTTTTCTTACCAACTTACTCACCTAATTTAAATTTAATTGAACCC
>JAJFKH010000096.1 GCA_021773305.1 Gammaproteobacteria bacterium
TGTGCACCACTACCGTAAGTGAAAATGGGAAACATACTCAAAGCACTCTGCACTGAAACAAAGCTACGTAAACCACTATCTCCCCATTCTAACGCTTCACAAACTATCCCATAAGCAATTGCACTGGCATTAGCACCGCCATAAGCTTCCGGCAAACTCATACCTAAAAAACCAAGCTCTGCTGTGCGTTGAATAAATTCTTGTGGGAAGTAGCCTTTCTCATAAGCATCTACCATTTTAGGAACCACTTCTTGTTTCACAAAACGGTGAGCTGTATCCCGAATTAACTGTTCTTCTGTGGTTAGTTCAGTTTCAAACATCATTAAATCTTGCATTTATCTATCCTTTACGTTTAATAGTGTCTCGATACGGTGAGTAATATCTTCACAGCTGGGTAACACATATTGTGCAGCATCGCCTAAGGGTATAAAACTATCCTCTGCGGTAATACGACTTATCTGAGGTAAGGGGACACATCGTTCGACTATCAATGTAACTAGCGCTTCACTCAATGAACCTGTTTTGCGGCATTCATCCACGATGAGAACATGAGAGCTACCCTTTATTGCATCTATAATATTATCCTCAGGCAAAGGTGCTAGCCAACGAAGATCAACCACTTTAATCTCAATATGATATTGCTGTTTGATTTTTTCTTGAGCTTTTCTTGAGAGATAATAACCATTCCCATAAGACAAAATAACGAGCTGATTGCTATCTCCTTCTATATGAAGCTCACCCAAAGAAATGTATTCCATGGGATTAGGATAATCAGTCAACCAATGATTATCTCCTGGTTGGTACAAGTCTTTTTCCATATACAACGCAATAGGCTCTAAAAAAACCACCACTCGCCCTTGAGTCATTGCCGTAACAACACAGGTACGCAGCATTTTTGCAGCATCTCTACCATGACTAGGACACGCAATAATGATCCCAGGGATATCTCTTAATGCAGCAATAGAATTATCATTATGGAAATGTCCCCCAAAACCTTTTTGATAAGCAAAACCAGGGATCCGCACAACCATGGGATTAACAAATTGTTGCTGAGAGAAAAAAGATAAGGTAGCCGCCTCTCCTCGTAACTGATCTTCGGCATTATGGTAATAGGCTAAAAATTGAATTTCAGGAATAGGTAGAAATCCATTATGGGCCATGCCAATGGCTGTCCCTAAAATAGAGGTTTCATCCAAGAGGGTATCGAAAATCCGCTTATTACCAAAACGTTGCTGAAGATCTGCGGTCACATGATAAACCCCACCTTTGGTACCAACATCCTCACCGAACAAAACAATATTTTCAAATTCTAACATTAAATCGGTTAATGCATAATTAATCTGTTGAGCCATATTTCGCGGCTTGGATAACTGGGAAAAACTATCTGCAAAACATGTCTTGCGAGACTCATCACTCACCACTCTGGCTACAGGATGGTAATTTTTTTCCGGTATCAAAGGCTTCATGATGGCTTGCTTGCTTGTCAAACCTCCGTGAAGGGCAACTTGATTTGCTTCCTGAGAAACTTGCGCTCTAGCTTGCTCATATTGCTGGATAATCTCAGCTTGAGTTAACCAACCATTTTCTAAAATAATCCGCGCGGAATGCAACAGGGGATCATTTAGTTCTGTTGCTTCAATATCTGATAATTTACGATATTGACTTTCAATATCCGAACCTGCATGCCCCATTAATCTGACACATTTCATATGAAGAAAAACCGGTTGTTTGGAGTTCCTGGTGATTTTTTGAGCTTTAACAGCTCCTTGGTAACAATGATCTACATCAAGTCCATTCACTGAAATATAGTGCAGCTGATTTTTGTGTGAAAATTGCGACTCAATCCAATCTGTTGGAGTAGGAACAGAAATCCCAAATCCATTATCTTCACAAATAAAAACTAAAGGTAACGATATATTTTTGCTAGCAAGCCAACGGGCATGATGAAAAGCCCCCTGAGCAACAGAGTGATTGACAGTGGCATCACCAAAGCTACACAGCACTACAGAATTTTTTTTAAGGGGTGTTTTTTCTTCTCGGTCAATGGATAATGCACAACCTACTGCCTTAGGTAGATGGGATGCAATGGTACTGGTTTGTGGCGGCACACATAATTTTTTACTACCCAATACTTTATGCCGACCACCAGAACAAGGATCATCTTGACTTGCCGTGAGCGCCAGCAAATGATCTCGAAGTCTCGGATCACCATCATATAGCTTACTTCGATGCAACATAAAGGCCCCACTGCGATAATGCAAAAACGCCATATCATCCACAGCAAATGCTGCTGCAATAGCGACATTACCTTCGTGACCACTGCTGCCGATGGTATAAAATCCTTGTCCTTTTTCTTTTAGCTGGCGAGCGCACAAATCCAAGTGACGACTTAATAGTTGAGAATGAAAACATTCAAGAAAGTCAGTCTTTGATAAGTTTATCTGTTTGCTTTTTGAAATAGCATCCGGCAATAACCCTTCACTCACATAGCGGGTGAAGTTTTCGTCTACAATAAGTCTTCGATCAATTTGAGACATAGGTTCTGTCATCCGATTTCATTCATCCTATACTTGTTAACTTGGGGCTGAGACTCCCAATTCATAAGAAGCACAGGGTTGAGCTGCATCACTTGGTTTGTAATTTGTATCACTAGTGTAAGTATCTTTGGCATAAAGTTGGTAGTACGCACTAAAAGAAGAAAGTCCCGATACATCCTGAGACACTGGTAATTCTCTCCAACGCATGGCTTTAGCAGAAGCATTACTGATGGTACCTAAGGCATCCGGAGCCAGTAACCCGACTAAAGTATTCCAAACATCGTCTGATAAATCCGGATTAAATTCCACCTGAACTTCTAAAATAGAATAAAGTGACGTGGTTGACCCTGTGGGATGATCGACATTCTGATCGATATACATCTTATATGAGTTACGACCGCCTTTTTCTTGGGGAGGCGGTGCATAGGTGTTTCGAATCGTCTCGGGCTTTACTCCGTATGGCACTAAGTCCATCACAGAGATGCTATTGTAAGTCCCATCAGCGCTATTGCTTATAACTAAGTCACTGGGCGTCTGACAATTTTGGTAATAATACTTTTCTAAACCATTGACAAGAGATATCACGCTCCCTTGGATCATACCAACATGATTGTGCAACGTTGATTTCTGCGCTCTAGCAAATGTCAAAACAAAAATAGATGCTACCACCGCCAGCGCAAACATCACTTCAATCAAGCTAATACCCAAAGATTTTGATAGCACTTTATTCATTCATGCATTCCTTAATTTCTTGACTTGCACTATATCTTAGCTTTCTGGTAGAGGTTTTTCGTTGACTCCTGGCTATAAGTCCAATACATATCCGGTTTGAAACGCTCGCCATATTGACTCGCCAAGTCGTTGAGTCGCTGATAGATGGTATGGCTACCAATGCGTTTAGCATAATGCATAGGCCCCCCACGAAAAGGCGCAAACCCTGTTCCAAAAATCATTCCAGCATCCAACTCATCAATGTTTTCAACAACGTGTTCACGAAGACAGGCCGCAGATTCATTCAGCATACGGTATATCATTCTGTCCGTGAGATCTTTTGAAGGTTGATAATTTTTGGGTAATTTAGGTCGTAATAAGCGCCCTTTTTTATACTCATAGAAACCCTTACCCGATTTACGCCCCAACTCCCCTTGAGTCACTTTAGTTTCCAATGTCACTGGAATATGGCCTGACAAATGTTCAGTCAAAATTTTGGCTGCTTGATAGCAAACATCAAGTCCCACTGTATCGGCCAACTCAATAGGCCCCATGGGCATACCAAAAGAGCGAGCAGCTTGATCAATAGCAACCATTGGCACGCCTTCTTCGAGTAATTGCATTGACTCCATAAGATACGGTAATAATACTCGATTCACCAAAAATCCTGGGCGACTATTCACAGACAATGGTAGCCTATCAATATGGCTTACAAATGCCGTAGCCTTTTGCAGATGAATACTGCCAGAATGTTCGCCTTTAACCACTTCCACTAAAGGCATTTTAGCCACAGGATTAAAGAAATGGATCCCCACCAATCGACTTTCTTGCTTTAATACCTGGCTAATTTCATCAAGAGGAATGGTTGAGGTATTGGTTGCAAGCAATGCTTCGGGTTTTGCTAACGTTTCGATTTCACGAAATAGATCCTGTTTCGCTGCCAAATCTTCAAAAATCGCCTCTATAATAAGATCTGCCTTAGCAACAAACTCTCCCGTTAAATCAGGTATAAATAAATCCATTGCTTGACGTATGAGATGCGGTTTTTTTAATTTTTTGGTAAATAGTGCTTTTGCTCGCTGCACAGCTTTTGCTAAGGCTTTCGGGCTTTTATCATGAAGCGTGACTCTAAATCCTTTCATCGCACACCAAGATGCAATATCCCCCCCCATGACACCGGCACCGATGACGTGTACATGACGAAAGAAAAAATTATGCTCTTTGCCTAAGGATTTTAACTGTTCTTGAAGATAAAACGTTCGTAATAAATTTCGCGAGGTTTCCGTAGTGAATAATTTCGCCACAGAGTTCGCCTCGTTAATATAAGCGGCTTCACTATCCCCACTATCTTTAAGCCAGTTTTCTAGCATGATATAAGGAGCAGGATAATATTCCCGAGGCGCTTTTTCCATGACTTTGCGTTGCAGAAAACCATGCAACAAATAGCGACAAGGTAAAATATTAAAAAATTGTTTCCACAATGCAAGTTTTTTCTTTTTGAGGGGTTGGCGCATTAGTTGATTGGCCGCTCGCAACAATTGTCGCATGGGAACTACCGCATCAATTACGCCCAATTTAGCAGCAGCACCAGCGGACAGTGTTCTCCCCGAAAGCATCAACTCCATCGCCGCAAGAGGGCCTATCAATGCCGGCAAACGGATCGTTCCTCCCCAGCCTGGATGGATCCCCAACTTAATTTCTGGCAGACCTATACGAGTGCTTGGATCATCCACAGCAATCCGAATATCACAGGCTAAAGCTAACTCCAATCCACCCCCAAGGCAAAAACCATGTATCGCCGCTATAGTAGGAATCGTTAATTGCTCTAACTTTGCAAAAATACGTTGCCCTCGGCGGATCAGTTCGAAAGCATAATTCACATCTTGAATTTGTTTGAATTGCTCAATATCCGCTCCAGCAATAAATCCCGTGAATTTTCCAGAATCAATAATCAACCCTTTGGCATCGAGCTTCCCAAGCAAGATCCTGTCTAAAATTTCATTAAACTCTCCTAGCACTTCATCATTCAGCGTATTCACTGATGCTTGCTGACGGTCTAATGTTAAACGAACAAAACCTTCATTGTCTTGTTGAATATTCCAATGCAAAAATTGTTCGCTCATCCCTGTTCCTCTGTTATTCGTTCAATCAGCATGGCTCCACCTTGCCCTCCACCAATGCAAAGGGATGCAATACCATATTTTCCTTGCTTTCGTTGCAAAATATTATTCAAATGCATCACCAAACGAGTGCCACTGGTACCAACAGGATGGCCTTGTGCAATAGCACCACCGTCAATATTCAGTTTTTCCTCATCTAATGATCCCAAAGGCTTTTCAAGACCCAATTCTGATTTACAGTAATCTTCATCATCCATGGCTCTGATGCACGCAATCACCTGGGCAGCAAAGGCTTCATTAATTTCCCAATAATCAATATCATCTAGTTGTAGCTTTTGACGTGTTAACAAACTTGCAATTGCATGGGCTGGGCCTAATCCCATTTGAGCCGGATCCACGCCTGCCCATTGGCAATCAACAACTTTTGCCATCACAGGCAAACGCTGTTTTTTCACAGCATCAGCGCTAGCGAGCAGCATAAACGCGGCACCGTCAGTCACCTGAGAACTATTCCCTGGGGTCACCATACCGAAGGGTTTATCAAAGAAAGGTTTTAATTTCGCAAGCTTTTCAGCGCTAGAATCTCGACGCAATCCATTGTCTGCATCATAAAAATTCCCTTTGTCATCATAAATTGTCATAATTTCTTTATTGAAGTAACAACTTTCCACACTGGCTTCCAATCGTTGATGAGAACGATGAGCGAAAGCATCCATTGTCTGGCGATCAATACCAAAGCGGTAAGCTAGATTTTCTGCGGTTTGTCCCATCGATAAATTAATAATAGGATCCGTCAACCCACGTAATAGCGCAATCACCGGTGCAAAATAAGACGGCCTCAGTTGAGGCAACAGCTTCAGGTGCCCACCAAAGCTACGCGACTGCTGGAATTTTGCAAACCAAGCAACCATCTTTTGATTGAACAGTAAGGGACTACGGCTCATAGCTTCAACGCCCCCGGCTAAGACAATGTCATGGCGGCCTGTACGAATATCTTGAAAGGCATTATCGAGGGATTGTAGCCCTGAAGCACAATTCCTCTGCACAGTCCAAGCAGGAACTCGATGACCACAACCTAATCGCAGAGCAATCTGACGACTAATATTCACTTCATCACAACTGGGCATCACCGATCCTGTAATCACTTCTCCCACGTGATAAGGCTCTAGAGGATGACGAAGGAGCAATTCTCTCGCCGCTAATAGCCCCAAATCTGACGCAGAAAAAGGCCCTGGCTGACCCTGAGCTTTTAAAAACGGAGTTCGACAACCGTCCACAAGATAAACATCCCGAAACGTTCCCTGATTTTCGTTCATTTTTCATCCTAAATAGCTTGTGGTATCCGCCCATCATGGCACAGAGATCTGAGTAAAATCAATAGGTGATTATAATTTTAGCAGTTTTCAGTTAACCAAGAACAAATTCGCCTGTTTTTTTAGCAAGTGCTATCATTTTGTCTAATATTTGTTGGCCTTCCGCCAAGATTGGCGACCTAAATCTACATAACGAACATTTTCCTGACAACGCAGCACTTGTTGGCTTGGTAGAGTCACCACACTCTGCAATATAACAGGTTGGCGCGCGCTAGGATCTTGTAAAAAAACCGTAACACGATACCAAATGGGTTCTAACAGCCCTCCCATATTATTGTTGAACAGGATAAAACCTACACAGTCAGGTGCTGGCAACCTCTCTACCGCTTGGTGGATCACAAATCCATTTGTGTGACTGTGGCAGTCAGGTATCTTGCTTGTCTTAAAATATCCATTATTTTTATCCCAAGAAACCTGGCAACTCACACTTGTTTGTAGCTGCTTTTCAGTATTTTTTAACGCTTTTTCAGCAAAATATTCTCGTTTTAAAGCAAGCCAATAATGTTGGCTCATCTTAGACTCTAATAGTCCAATCTCAAGACTATTAACCCCATAAAGAGTTACCATCAGTAATCCAATTAAAACCAGCACTAAAACAGATCCTGCTTCAGTATTTTTGCCGCAGGGGAACATACCGTCGCCAACCTTGATAGAAATAACCATCTGTGATCACATGGGAGACACCTAAAAAACGATAGGTAAAGGGGCCTGTCGTAACTTTATTTTCACTGCGAGTCAATAAATCAATCATCACTCCTAGTGGCTCCTTCAGATGTCCTGTTCTCTTAGAATTTTCATCATAAATAAAAGAAAATTTTAATTGAATAACTCCCTCTACCCATTCAAATTGTTTTTTCTCAATAGTTTCAACAAATAATCCAAAAATTTTCTCGCGGGAAAAGTTACGTCGCCCGGTGTCTGCAATAAAATAATTATCCTCAAGCAATGGTGAGACTTCTGCAAGTTTATCATAATCAGAGAGCCGCGGCTGGCTTGTTATGTGTTGTACAGCGCCCACTTGCTCTACTTTTTGGATCTGGAAAATATCACAATGCAGACAATCACAAATAATTCCAGGGCGATCGGCTTTCAATGTTCCAATCCCCTTTATTGTTAATTCTCCATGAGCGGCATGCTGCAATTGAGCTGTTTTCGTTGCCATCCTTCGAACCAATAATCTATCAGAGTTTTGTTGATTTTTTTTTCTTCCTTGAAGGGGAGTATTTTTTTCAATTCCGTTGAGATCAGGCAGAGGAACACCACAGGTTGTAAAACCCGCATGCATGATAGCATCCGACAATGTAGCAAATGCAAGCCTCGCGGCTTCCTGAGAGCGTGCCATGGCGCGTAAATAACCGTAGTGGCTTTCCACCACTTGGGTTACATGATAAATTCCTCGCACAATAACAAGGCTCAGTACTAACCCAAGCATCAGCTCCAGTAATGTGAAACCCTGCTGAGTTTTCATAGCATTAATTGACACCACTGACTGTGGCACTGCCAACCGACTCTGATGGGTTGAGTCTTGCCAAGATCACTGACACCTTGGGGTAACTCAAGCTTGATGGCTTTTTCCCAGCCCGCTGGTATGGGGCTTTCTCCAAGACTTAGGGTAAGATCTGCCCCTTTGGTCAACAAAAGTGCCTCATAGACCAAATTCTGAGACTTCATCAACAGCTGACAAAAACCCAATAGCCCCAACGCGAAGATAAAAAGTGCCACAAGCACTTCCACCAGAGTCGATCCTTTTTCCATCTCATCTCCTTTTTTATTATTTAACTTATAGTTTATTTATCTATTTATGCAAGCGATTGTGACCCAGGATAAAAGCCGCTATCATCCCTCAACATTTACATTCAAGGATCGTTAACATGAGCGACATCTTTATAAAGATTGCTGCGGGATCTATTTGCAATCTGTCACCCTATACACCCGGTAAGCCTATCAGCGAATTACAACGAGAATTGAATATTGATAAAATTGTAAAATTAGCCAGCAATGAAAATCCCCTCGGCCCCAGCCCCAAAGCCATGGCTGCAATCAAGACTATATTGAGCGATAGTGCCCGATACCCAGATGGCAATGCTTTTGAACTAAAAGAAGCCCTGAGTGAGCACATTAACATCCCAACCTCATCTATTACCCTGGGAAATGGCTCTGACAGTATTTTTACACTGCTCGGCCAAGTCTTTGTGAAGCCCGGTGAAACTGTCATTGCGTCTCAATATGCCTTTGCTGCCTATAAAATTGCTGCGGCCACCATGGGCGCTAACTTCATTGAAACTCCTGCACGAAACTGGGGATACGACTTACAAGCCATTGAAAAAGCCATTGATGCTGACACTCGGCTCATCTTTATTGCCAACCCGAATAATCCTACAGGCACTTGGCTTGATGAAAACCAGTTGCAAAAATTTCTTGGTCAGATTTCGCCCGATATATTGGTAGTACTCGATGAAGCATACTATGAATTTATGCAACAGGATCCCGGGTACCCTGATACATTAAAATTACAGCAACAATTCCCCAACGTTATTATTACTCGAACTTTTTCAAAAGTGTATGGTTTAGCCGCTCTCAGAGTCGGTTACAGCATCACTCACCCAACCATTGCAGATTTGCTCAATCGGGTACGCTTGCCCTTTAACGTCAGCACCTGTGGCCAAATGGCAGCCATCGCAGCCCTTAGCGATAATCAGCATTTGCAAAAAACCCTTGATATCAACTCCCAAGGGAAAGCACAACTTACATCCGCCATGGACAAACTTAAAATAGATTATTTGCCAGTGAATGGAAACTTTATTACTATTAATGTAGACACAGAAGGCAACAAAATTTTTAAGGATTTATTAACAGAAGGGATCATTGTTAGGCCCCTTGCTAATTATGCGATGGACTCTTTTCTGCGCATTAGTATTGGCACAGCAGAAGAGAATGACATGTTGATCCATGGATTACAAAAAGTCCTGTGCAAATAGAGGAATATATCGTGGCATTTACCAGTAAATATAAAGCCAAAAAACCTGATGCTAATGGCATTATTAACTTCACTGCAGAAGAAAACAATGTCTGGCAAGAATTGATTACTCGACAAATACCTATTGTAGAAAACCGAGCTTGCGATGAATATTTAACCGGGCTTGAACTCTTAGACTTACCCAAGGATCACGTGCCTCAATGTCACGAAATCAACGGCCCTTTGGAAAAGGCCACTGGTTGGACTGTGTACCCAGTTGAAGCTTTGATACCCGATGATTATTTTTTCGAACTGCTTGCAAACCGAAAATTTCCTGCGGCAACTTTTATCCGCAGACCTGATGAAATTGACTATCTGCAAGAACCCGATATTTTCCATGAATATTTTGGCCATTGCCCGATCTTGACCGATCCCACCTACGCAAAATTTATACAACATTATGGAGAAGTTGCACTAAAAGCCTCCCCAGATATCCGCAAATTACTGGGCAGACTGTATTGGTTTACCGTGGAATTTGGCTTAATCAAGACAAACCGGGGTACCCTTTGTTATGGCGGAGGCATTTTATCCTCCAAAGAAGAAACCGTATATGCCGTGGAGAGCAATATTCCTGAAAGACGTCCCTTTAACGATGGTACAGATGCTATTCGCACACCCTACCGGATTGATATATTACAACCTATTTATTATGTTATTAATAATTTTCAGGATCTTTATAACATGTTAGAGGATGACATTGTACAACATATAAAGGATGCCATTGCTCTGGGGGAATTTTCCCCAACATTTGAAAAAGAAAGCCAGCAACCATTTTGTTAATTGATCTTGACAAAAATACAGTTTCTCTCTACTGTCATAGCTTCACAACATAAAAGGTATTCACCCATGAGCGACCTATCTGAAAAAAAATGTGTTCCTTGTGAAGGGGGGATCCCTGCCCTCGATAAAAACCAAGCAGAAAAAATGCTAGGCGATCTCAACCAATGGGATATGAATGACACTGCAACCGAAATCAATAAAACATTCCATTTTAAAAATTATTATGAAACCATGGCTTTTGTTAATGCCCTGGCTTGGCTGTCTCACCAAGAAAACCACCACCCAGATTTAGAAGTTTGCTACAGTCATTGCCAAGTGCGTTACAGTACTCATGCTATTGGTGGCCTATCGGAAAATGACTTCATTTGCGCAACAAAGGTCGATACTCTCTGGTAGAGTAATAGGCATCCACAGCGAATGATTTCGCGCTATGGGTATCTAAGATGACAATTTTTAGTACCTAAATCTCGCAAAATCCAGTAAATTTTTCTATACTTCTAGCTATGCCTTGACTTTTATTTTGAGCACTTTCATGGCCAATGACATTACAGAGAAATTAGCTATATTTATCAAGCTATTAGCATTCTTGCTATTGGTCACTCTCTGCTCTTTAAGTTATGCTGGGAAGATATTCGTCAGTGACAATACACTCAAGCAGGCTGAGCAAGAGGATGGGATCTTGGCTAAAAAGCGCTTGCTCGCTTGGCAAGCCTTGGTCAATAACAACCAGCAGGAACCAGAACTTGTGAAGTTGAAATTGGTTAATCAGTTCTTCAATCGCATTAAATATGCACCTGATCGTGATGAATGGGGCAAACGAAATTATTGGGCCACACCCATTGAATTTCTCTCAAGGGGTGCGGGAGATTGTGAAGATTTTGCGTTGGCAAAGTACTACTCACTAAGAGCAATGGGAGTACCTGTGGATAAATTACGTTTAACCTATGTTAAATCACTACGTTTGAACCAAGCACACATGGTACTCACTTACTATGAGTCAGCCACGGAAGAACCTTTTATCCTGGATAATTTGCGTAGTATGATTTTATTTTCTTCAGAGCGTCCTGATTTAAAACCCGTATACAGTTTCAATGAAGATGCGCTTTGGGTAACGAAATCTATTGACAGAAAAGGCAGCGGTAAACGCGTAGGTAAAGCAAACCGCTTAAATCTGTGGAATGATTGGAAAGCTCGCATGTCAGAGCAAGGCTTAAAATGAGGGAAGTCATATGACATTGAGAAAGCAACTTTTAATGATTATCACTATTTTATTTTTAGTGATTTTCTTCGCAACATTCATTGTGAGTGTGAAAAACATTCAAAGCTATTTAAATAATACAATGAAATCCCAAGTGACGAATACGGCTCATTCATTAAGTATTGCCATGTCACAACACGCCATCCATGATAAGGGAACCCTAAAAGCACTGGTTGATTCCTATTTTAAAACAGGCAGCTACCATGCTATTAAATTCTTAGCTCAGGATCCTCAAAACAATCTTGAACGAACACTGGAAATCACCAATCCCAATGTCCCCTCTTGGCTTCCCAGCATGGTTCCTCTTCAGCAACAAACTGGGGAAGGATTTGTCAGTTCCAACTGGAAACAAGCAGGTAAAATCATTGTCATTAGCGAAACCAATTTAGCCTATGATAAGCTCTGGTCAGATATTGTTGAACTTTTTTGGGTGTTTATCATCATCGCGACTATCACTATTGCCCTGGGATTTTTTGCCCTTCGCCATCTGCTAAAACCGCTAAATGATATGCGCATTCAAGCTGCGGCTATTTGCTCTCAAGATTTCTCCATTATCAATCCTATTCCCAAAACCAAAGAACTAGGAACCGTCGTTGATGCACTCAATCAAGTCTGCCGCAAAGTTCACGCAATGTTTGATGAGCAAACGCGCTTAACCGAAAAGTTGCGTTCTCAAGCCTATCGTGATGCTCTCACAGGACTCGGTAATCGGCGTTATTTTATCATGCAATTGGAAAATTATATTGAATCCCGAGAAGAATTTACCACTGGCAGCCTCTATCTCGTTGAATTAAAGCATTTGGATGAATACAAAAAAAATCATGGCTATGAGGCAGCAGAACTTTATATCAAACGCTTCGCCGAAACACTCAACCACATTTGTCATGAAAAAAACCACTTTCTAGCCTGTCGAATATCTGACAGAGAATTTGTCTTGCTCGCATTGAATATTAACGTCGAAGAAACTCGCATCATTGCCAAAGAACTCAATGTAAGCATCAACGAACTCCATACTAACATTGCAACAACCATCGTTAAATATCATTTTGGCGTCGCCTATTATAAAGAACATCAAACACCCAGTGAATTTTTAGCAGGAGCCGACATGGCCTTGCGAGCAGCCCAATCTAAAAAAGACAGTGGCTGGCATATGTATGACACAGAGGATTTAAAACAAACATTAATCATAGGTGCCGCAGGCTGGAAAGAGCAATTAGAACAGGTTGTTGAAAATGAAAATATACTCTTTCACTATCAACCTGTAAAAAACATCCAAGAAGAACAACAATCACTCATGCATCATGAAGTATTGCTTAGGATCCCAGATAAGGATAACAACCTACTCAATGCTGGGATCTTCATTCCCATGGCGGAAAATCTCAACAAAATGATAGATCTTGATAAATTAGTGGTATCAAAAGCCATAGAACAACTCAGTCAGAACAATGATTTTAAAGGCAAGTATGCTATTAACTTATCACCCAGTTCTATACATCATCAACAGTTTACTGATTGGCTGCTAGAAACCATTACTGAAAATCCAGTGGCTGCTAATAAACTCATATTAGAATTCCCAGAACAAGTTGCATTACATGATTTAACCTCTCTGCAAACTATTGTACAGCGATTGCATAAGCTTGGCTGTGAATTTTCCCTGGATCACTTCGGTCGCGGCTTTGCCTCATTCAAATATTTAAAAACGATTCACGTAGATTACCTAAAAATCGACGGTAGCTATATTCGCCATATTGATAAAGATACGGGAAATCAATTCTTTGTCCATGTAGTCACAGAAATCGCTCATAATCTAGGTATAAAAACCATTGCAGAAAATGTTGAAACACAGAATGAAACCGATATGCTCAAAAGCTTAAATGTTGATGGCGTGCAAGGCTACCATATTGGTAAACCCAAGGATAAATTAACTCAATAATACAAAAAATTTCTTTCTTTTTTTCTACACTTTGGTGGTATGGTGCTACGGACAACACCACTTTATATATAAAAACATTTAAAATAAAATGATTGGGAAACTCACTCTTCGCTAGTTCGCTTTAATCAACCTACTTCGCTGTAAAGCAGCACTCTCATAAGTATACTTGGCTCAATAGAGCCAAGTATATCACTTCATATCGCAAAACACTTAGGGTTGCAAAACTTTTGCACTCTCAGTATAATCCCTAAGAATAAAAATAACATATGGCGGCATGAGGCAAAAATGAGCAATAAATTTACAATAGATGACCCTTGGGGTAGCCCAGTTAGGGAAGCTGCTAGCAACATTAGGCGCATTTGGACACCCTACCATAAAGATAGGGCAATCACTCAAGGGAGCTTTTTCCAAGGACTGGAGTCCTTTTTACCTATTTTGGGATTATGGCGCAATGTAGCCCGGGCCATCGCTTTCACTACCATTATGGCTATCTTGCCCATTATTGGATTTGTGCTCGGTGGCTTCGTCGCTGGATATCTCTGGCTAGAAGCTATCACCACCATAATGGGTAAACAGAGCGAAGAGTCCACACTGTCTACATCACAGATATTAGCAACGGCCGCATTAGTTTTAACCTTCCCTTTCGCCATTCTCTCCCTGGCTACTGCGGGCTTAGTGGCTCTTGCCACGTTAGCTGCTGGAGCTATTGCTTTAACACTTGCCCTTGAAATCTCCGCCGCAGCAATCTGCATCGCTTCCACGCCAATCTCTCTTGTCACTCGGCCCACAATAACCATAGGCTGTGGTTGCATCCATGCAGCCAAAGCACTGACAAAAACACTTAAAAATCAACTCAACAAGAAAAAAGCCAAAAAAACTGCTGGAAATCAGGCAGTGCAAGAGGCAAAAGTTGAAGATGCCTTTGGCTATGCTTACTCCGTTTCTCCCAAACAACACAAAAAAATATATTCTGAAGAACAGATTTTATGGAATACAATGTTCCAATCACTTCCAGCTGATATAAGCATCCACAAAGCAGAGCGGGATCAAACTGACCCCGCGCTCTTCAAACTCTACCCCTGAAGTAATTTATTCATGCGGCTAACAAACTGAGCGGGATCATCCAATTGCCCGCCTTCAGCAAGAATAGCTTGCTCTAACAACAAATGACTCCATTCAGAAAACTCCGTATCATCGCCTTGTTCTTTAGTCTTCGCGACGATAGGATGTTCCGGATTTAATTCCAAAATAGGCTTAGCATTAGGCACGTCATGCCCAGAAGCTTGTAGCATCCGTTGGATATTCATACCCATTTCATCTTCATCCGCCACAATACAAGCCGGTGAAGATGTCAATCGATGGGTAATGCGTACATCCTTAACTCTTTCGCCCAGGGTTTCTTTGATCCTTGTGACAAAGTCGGTAAATTTCTCTTCCAGGGCTTTTTGCTCTTCTTTTTCTTTTTCATCTTCCATCTCACCTAGATCCAAATCACCTCTGGCAACAGATACAAGTTGTTTACCATCAAACTCTGTTAAGTGAGACACTAACCATTCATCCACTCGCTCATGGAACAACAAAACCTCAATGCCTTTTTCACGGAAAATCTCTAGATGCGGACTATTTTTTGCAGCAGCAAATCCATCAGCCGTAATATAATAAATCTTATTTTGCTCTCCACTCATCCGTGAGACGTAATCTTCCAAAGAAATATCTTGAGCTTCTAAGTCCGTATGGGTGCTGGAAAAACGCATGAGCTTTGCAATTTGCTCTTTATTGACAAAGTCTTCCGCAGGGCCTTCTTTAATCACTGCGCCAAAGGCTTTCCAGAATTTAGCATATTCTTCCTTATTATCCTTCGCCAATTTTTCTAACATGCCTAAAACACGCTTAGTGGTCGCTGCACGAATATTATCAATGACACGATTGTTTTGCAGTAATTCCCGCGATACGTTAAGCGGTAAGTCATTGGAATCAATCACACCCTTAACAAAACGCAAATACAGTGGCAATAACTTATCTGCATTATCCATGATAAATACACGTTGCACATACAATTTTAAGCCCCTGGGTGCATCTCGATTCCACAGATCAAACGGTGCATGGGAAGGGAGATACAATAAGCTGGTGTATTCTAATTTACCCTCAACTCGATTATGACTCCATGACATAGGTTTTTCAAAATCATGGGAAATATGTTTGTAAAATTCTTTGTATTCGTCATCGCTAATATCAGATTTTGATAACGTCCAAAGCGCAGTGGCTTTGTTCACGGATTCATATTCAATTTCTGCGATCTCAGGCTCCGCCGCTTCTTCTTCACCTTCTGCTGGCGCTGGAATTTCTTTTTGCATTAACACAGGAAAAGGAATGTGATCGGAATACTTGGTAATGATGTTACGAATACGCCAATTATCCAAAAACTCTTCACAGTCATCTTTTAGATAAAGGGTAATTTCCGTACCACGATCGCCCTTGTTAATAGGCTCAATGCTAAACTCTCCTTCCCCATTGGATTCCCATACCACACCATGATCGCTGGGATCTCCTGCTCGGCGGGTTTTGACCGTCACTTTATCAGCAACAATGAATGAAGAATAAAAGCCCACACCAAACTGCCCAATGAGATGGCTTTCTTTGGCTTCATCGCTGCCTAATTTTTCAAGAAATTCGTGAGTGCCTGATTTTGCAATTGTGCCTAAATTATCAACAACTTCCTGGCGATTCATCCCAATACCGTTATCAGAGATGGTCAAGGTCTTTTGATCTTTATCAAATGACACATATATGGCCAAGTTAGAATCTCCTTCATAGAGGCCATCATCGGCCAAAGCTGCAAAACGCAACTTATCTTCTGCATCAGACGCATTAGATATTAATTCTCGAAGGAAAATTTCTTTATTGCTATAAAGTGAATGAGTTACCAAGCGTAGTAATTTTTTCACTTCCGCCTGGAAGCCTAAGGTTTCTTTTTGCTGAGTTTCAGCCATTGCTTTGCTCCTAATTTGATGAACGGTTCAGATTATCCAATATTGGGATCATTATCTAAATTTCAAGTGATTTGGCCGTTTTTTTACCAAATATTGCAATAAAATTCATTGCCTATTACAATCAGCAATTAAACTGAAGCCGAAAATGGAGATATCACGGTGAAAAAATACGATCCACTACCTATACAGACCCTGACAACAGCCGTGGATTATATCCACAGCGGTGAATTACCGGAAGTGGCTCACATGGAGGATTTCGCTCATGCTGTGATGGTTGATTTCAAAGGCTCTAGAGCGCTCACCATCAATAAAGACAAGTCCATCGATGAAGCTCATAATGAAATGACCGTCACCGGAGTACACTTGCTTTTGGTCACGGATCAAGAGCAAAAAGTCATCGGGGTTATCAGTTCAGAAGATATTTTAGGTAACAAACCTGTGAGAATCAGTCAGGAGAGAGGCATTTCGCGAAAAGAGATCCTTGTTGGTATGATGATGACTCGTCAAGATAAAGTCATCGCCCTAGAGATGGAAGATTTGCGTATTGCTCGGGTCGCCCATGTTGTTGCAACCCTAAAATCCCGACGACAGCACTATGCGTTGGCAATAGAAACTCACCCGGAAACCCACGAATCTGTGATCACCGGCTTATTTTCTTTAGCGCAAATCAGCCGCCAACTAGGCATTAATGTGCTCGATGATGAGCTTTATGCTAAAACACTATCGGATTTACAAAGGAAAATTGATTGAGCGGCCATACCCATAAAAAACTCCATTCGGTTCTCGGCAACAGCCAACAGCTAGATGGCGGCGCAATGTTTGGCAACGTCCCCAAAACTCTGTGGTCAGCATGGATAGCCCCTGACGAAAAAAATCGGATTTCACTGGCCTGCCGTGGGTTACTCATTCAAGAGCCAAACCGTAATATTTTATTGGAAACTGGCGTGGGTGCTTTTTTCCCTCCCCATTTAAAAGATCGCTACGGCGTTAATGAAAATGAACATATCCTACTAAAATCCCTACATGCTGTAGGGATCACTCCCGATGAAATAGATATTGTCATTCTCTCTCACTTGCATTTTGATCATGCAGGAGGGCTACTCTCTGCTTACCGAGAAAACCAGCCTTACGAGTTGATTTTTCCTAAAGCGACATTTATCACCAGTGCTGTTGCATGGCAACGAGCCATAGCACCTCACTACCGAGATCGAGCCTCTTTTATTCCTGAACTCAATGAGTTACTCCAATCATCTGGACGACTCCTATTAGTCGAAAATGAGTCAATCCCTTTACTCGGTGAAGATTATCACTTTCATTTTAGTGAGGGTCATACTCCAGGCATGCTGTTAACCGAAGTCACCCTCAATGAAAAATCTTCTATTTTATTTTGTGCTGATCTCATTCCTGGACAAACCTGGGTGCACTTACCTATTACCATGGGGTACGATCGCGCAGCAGAAAAGCTCATTGACGAAAAGCAACAAATACTCAATCATGCAGTAAAAAACAACGTGATGCTGTATTACACCCATGATGCTCATTATGCAGCCTCAAACGTAACTCAAGATGAAAAAAATAAATTTCATCCCATCAACTCGCTGTCAGAATTAAAAAACTACCAACCCTAATTTGAGGAATGTTTTGTGGAAAAAGAATCGAAAGTTGAAAAAAAATTATTACACTACACAGGTAAAGCCATTGCCGACTATAACCTCATCCAAAAAGGTGACAAAGTCATGGTCTGTTTGTCTGGCGGCAAAGATTCATTCAGTCTTTTATGGGTATTGAATAAACTTCGCATTCGATCTCACAATAAATTTGAACTCCACTCATTCACGTTAGATCAGGGACAACCCGGCTGGGATGATGGCAAACTCAGAAATTTGTTAACAGAGAACAACATCCCTTTCACCATTATGAATCAAGATACTTACTCCATTGTTAAAGAAAAAATTCCCGAAGGCAAAACCTATTGTTCTTTGTGCTCGCGGTTACGACGAGGCATTATCTACACCTATGCTGAAAAAAATGGTTTTAATAAAATCGCTTTGGGCCATCATCGGGATGATATTAACCACTCGTTGCTCATGTCTATTTTTTATAATGGAGAAATCAGCTCCATGCCACCCAAATTATTATCAGACAATAAAAAACATATGGTGATCCGTCCCCTAGCCTATTGCCAAGAAAAAGACATTATTGAATTTTCCCAAGAAAAAGCGTTTCCTATTATTCCTTGTAACCTTTGCGGCTCTCAAGAAAAACTAGCCCGTAAACGCGTCAAAGCGCTAGTGGAAAATCTCGCTAAAGAAAACCCCAAAATTCCGAGCAATATTTTGCGCTCAGTCAGTAACGTCAAACCCAGCCAACTCATGGATAAAGGCTTGTGGGATTTTAAAGGGCTAGAAAGTGAACGCCTTCTATACCCATAGCGAATAATTTCTCGGTTTTCTAGCTTGCTAAACTTTCACACAGGGTGGCCGGAGTCTGCAATACTTTTAATAAGGCTAATGCTTGGCTCACTTTTTTCTGCTGTAATGCGTAGCAAAATCGAATCAAATGCTGTCCTTGAGAAGTCCGTTGATAAAAAGCACTCCCGGCAACCGTAGCCACTTTGGTTTTCTCCAGGAGATCATCCACCGCATCTTGAGCGCTATGCCAACCCAATTTACGAAAATCCGCTAACAAGTAATAAGCTCCTTGAGGTTCTGTCACTTGAAAACCAATATCTCGCAGAGTTGCCACAACTTGATCGCGCTTTTGCAAATAACCTTCTGTCATCGTGTTATAGTAATTTTCATCCATGTCTAACGCTGCTATTACAGCATGTTGTAAGGGTGTTGCAGGACAAACGTATAACAAATCCTGTATCAGTGCCATTTTTTCAATAACAACCTCAGGGCCTGAGACATAACCCAAGCGCCAACCGGTCATATTATACGTTTTAGAAAATCCAGAAATCGTCAGGGTTCGTTCTTTGAAATCTTTCAAACTCGCAATGGACACATGTTCATAGCCTGGATAGGTGATGTATTCATAGATTTCATCCGTAATGAGCCAAAGATCGTGCCGTTTCGCAATATCACCAATGGCTTCTAATTCTTCTCGGCTATACACTTTGCCTGTAGGGTTATTGGGCGTACAAATCACAATGGCTTTGGTCTTGGCTGAAATTGCATTATCTAATGCGTTAAGATCAATGGAAAAATCATTTAAATCAATAGCCACTGTACGAACACCAACATGATGTAACCCAAGAATGTTTTTATGGTAACCATAAAAAGGTTCGAACAAAATCACTTCATCCCCAGTATTGCACAAGGTATTCACCGCGCAAACAAAAGCCCCCGTGGATCCATGGGTGATCAATAGTTCTTTAGCCGGATCTACGTCACAATAATTAAAGTCTTTGAGCTTTTTTGCTAACCGCTGGCGCAATGCAAAAGCACCCTCACAGGCAGAGTACATGCTTTTATCTTGTTCAATTGCAGCAAAAGCCGCTTGTTTGATGGCATCGTCAATAGGCAAATCACAAACACCCTGGCCTAAATTAATACCACCCACTTCAGCACAACGCACACTGGCTGCTCGGATCCCAGACTGCCGCAACCCTTTGGATTTTTCACTTAATGGTTTCATTCTGATCTCCTCTGTACTTTTTGCCTAAACCGTATTACTTTATAGGGTTATGTAAGCTATGAAAAGGGAAAAAGTATGTGCCTACGCAATACAACATCAACCTATGGTTATGCCACAAAAGCCTTCCATTGGATTTGCGCTATCCTTGTCCTCAGCCTGCTAACCGTGGGTTGCCTGATGGGCTACATTGATAGTAAACCCTTACAAGGCACTGTATATAACATCCATAAGATCATCGGAATAACAACGTTATGTATTGGCACATTATTTACCCTTTGGTCTCTGTCGAGTACGAAACCCCAATATCCTACTTCCATGGCAAAATGGGAAACCACTTTAGCAACAGTAGCCCGATTTTTACTCTATGGGTTTTTGTTAGTGATGCCCTTCAGCGGCTGGATCATGTCCACTGCATCTGAACATAGCCCTCACTTTTTCGGAACCATACTTGCCATGCCCGGGATCCCGGTATCAAAATCCTTAGCCAACATCGGAAAAAACATCCACAATTATCTGGCTTGGATCATCGCCGCCGTGGTATTACTACATACCTTAGGTGCACTCAAACACCATTTTATGGATAAAAATGATGTCTTAAAGCGTATGCTATTTACATCTAAAGCAAATGAAAAACGTTAAAATCAGCGGCTCCCGCTGACAAATCGACCAAAATTTTGACAACTCATTCTGCTTTTGTTAGAGTGCCCTCCTAAATTAATCCTAATTTTTTAGCAAAATAATAGAAAAAGGTAATCACAATGGCACTCACAGAAGCTTTAGAAAACTTTTTAAACAATTATTCAGATATAAAGGCGAAGGCAAAGAAGTTTTATCAAAATAATTGTCAACAAGGAAATACGCACTCTAACTTAGCAAGTCTGCTAAAGTCAGCCGAAATTCTCCCTATATCTTCTGATTTCAGCAAATTCAAAACCTATATAGCAACAATCTGTTTTGATAATAAGCATCATCGAGAGGCTTTCATTGCATGCCTATGCCAAACAACAGAGATGTCTTTACAACAACGGTATCTTTCCGAGTACTTGATGGATGTTTTGCCTTTAGTGAATCAGGAGGAATTTTTCGAGCTGTACAAAGCAATACCGGAAGTCCAAACTCTGATTACCCCAGAAATGTTAGTAAACTGTTGTGGCCCTGAAGCAGGCCCTACGGAAAATTGCAGTCTTTTGTATTGGTTGTCCAATTACCCTAACAATCTTGCAAAATTGCTTGAAAATAACACAGACTTAGGCAAGGCCATCACCGGCGAAGCTCTTTGTATACGGCGAACAGACCAAGCGGGAGCCTTCGCTAACATCAGCGCGTTGTCTTACCTATGTAGCACCAATGACGGCCAAGCGCTCTTGGTAACGTTGTTTCGCCTATCCCCGAATTTGGCTAAAGCCATCACCGACGAAGCCCTTTGTGCACGGCTAACAAACCAAGCGGAAGCCAATGCTAACACCAGCCCGCTATATTGGCTATGCGCTAACAGTGACGGCCAAGCGCTCTTGACAACGTTGTTTCGCCTATCCCCAAATCTGGCTAAAGCCATCACCGGCGAAACCCTTTGTGCACGGCTAACAGACCAAGCGGGAGCCTTCGCTAACGCCAGTGCGCTATATTGGCTATGCGCCCACAGTGACGGCAAAGTGCTTTCGACAACGTTGTTTCGCCTATCCCCAAAAATGGCTAAAGCCATCACCGGTGAAGCCCTTAGTGCACGGCTAACAGACCAAGCAGGAGCCGAAGCCAACACCAGCCCGCTATATTGGCTATGCGCCCACAGTGACGGCAAAGCACTCTTGACAACGTTGCTTCGCCTATCCCCAAATTTGGCTAAAGCCATCACCGGCGAAGCCCTTTGTGCACGGCTAACAGACCAAGCGGGAGCCTTCGCTAACGCCAGTGCGCTATATTGGCTATGCGCCCACAATGACAGCAAAGCGCTCTTAACAACGTTGTTTCGCCTATCCCCAAATTTGGCTAAAGCCATCACCGGCGAAGCCCTTTGTGCACGGCTAACAGAGCAAGCGGAAGCCGAAGCCAACACCAGTGCGCTATATTGGCTATGCGCCACCACACAGGGACTCATCATACTTAATACCCTGCTTGACGTTAACAAGCCCCTGGCTGATGCCATCACCGGTGAGGCTCTACAAATAAACAATATGGCTACCAATCCTTACAGCCCATTTTTTAGGCTCTGTTGTTCCGATTATGGGAAAGAAATTCTTAATAAAATTTTATTAAACAATTCTAACCTGCTTAACCAAATAACGATGCATATGCTTTATACAAGGCTAACGTATTCCACTAAGACTTCAAAAAAAAACATTCTTTATTACCTCTGTGACTCTGATAATGGATGGTTGCTGCTGGAGAAAATTCTCAAAGAAAATCCGGCATTTGATTTGGCGGAAACTCTAAGCGCTGATTTTAATCCGTTGCACCATGCCATTAAATGTGGTCATACTAAGGTTGTAAAATTTATATTATTGAATGCAACAAACAAAGTTGATGTTTACCAACATATTAGCATTGGAGGTAAAGACCAATCGTTGCTTGAATTTGCAAAAAGCTGTACTGGAAAATCTGCTGATAGTTTTGTGCTGCTTTACCAATACGCCAGCCAAAAAATAAAATCAGCACGTAGTCGTGTTTCCTCTGAGGCACCACCGGAAAATTTCGAGCCACAAGATGGTTCGGATGATGAGCACGAGCCACCATTCAAGAAGCAACGAATAAGTTAATTAGAGTGACATAACATGTAATAGCTCATATGTGCTATGTGATCTGTCAAAACTGTCAGATCACATATGAGCTACTACAAATAAGACAAATTAGTCGTCTTCAAAGACCAATTCAGATGATAGGCCGTGACGTTCTAGAATTTCACGCAAGGTACGCAACGCTTCCACTTGGATCTGCCGGACACGTTCCCGAGTTAAGCCAATTTCTCGTCCCACTTCTTCTAGGGTTGCTTTTTCGAAACCGTGAAGTCCAAAGCGCCTAGCTAACACTTCTCGTTGTTTTTCAGGTAATTCTGTCAACCAACGATCTAAGTATTGTTTCAAGTTGCTATCCAACAATACTTCGGCAGGATCCGTGTTATTTTCATCAGCCAGAGTATCTAACAGACTTTTATCGGCATCTTTGCCAATGGGTGTATCTACTGATGCAACACGTTCATTTAACCCCAGCATACGTTTTACTTCGTCAATGGGTCTGTCTACCATTTCAGCAATTTCTTCAGGGCTGGGATCGTGATCCAGTCGTTGAGTCAGCTCTCTTGCGGCTCTGAGGTACACATTTAATTCTTTCACCACATGAATAGGCAAACGGATCGTGCGAGTTTGATTCATGATGGCTCTTTCAATGGTTTGTCTAATCCACCAGGTTGCATAGGTTGAAAAACGAAACCCTCGTTCTGGATCAAATTTTTCCACTGCGCGAATTAAACCTAGATTGCCCTCTTCAATGAGATCCAATAATGGCAATCCTCGATTGATATAGCGGCGGGCAATTTTCACAACCAAGCGTAGATTACTCTCAATCATTCGCTTGCGGGCTTCTTCTTCTCCCTTTTGCGCTCTTCGCGCATAATAAACTTCTTCTTCAGCAGTTAATAAAGGTGAAAAACCTATCTCCCCTAGATACAGCTGAGTCGCATCCATGGATTTTGAAGCATAATTTCCCTTAGCTTTGTAAGACGCTGTCTTAGCAGCAGCTTTCGTTGTTGAATTATCACTGGCTTCCACATTATCCTCCTTCTCAAAATCATCGGGATCTGCGGGTTCAGCGACTTTATCTAAACCAGATTGGTTGCCTATGTCGTCCTTCCATCCATCGGACATCGAGTACCTCCTTGTAATCCATTAACCAGGCACAATGTATATCATACATCTCCCGATCTACAATTACTAGCACTTTGATTAATCTCAAGTTCTAGCAGGTAAATAACGCTGCGGATCAACCGGTTTTCCTGCTCGGCGGATCTCAAAGTGGAGCATTATGCGATTCGCCCCTGTACTTCCCATTTCGGCAATGGGTTGATCCACATTAACTTTCGTTCCTTCTTTAACCAAATTCTTTCGGCTATGAGCGTAAGCGCTCAAGTAATCACTATCGTGCTTTATAATGATCAAATTTCCGTAACCGGGCAATCCATCGCCACTATAAACCACCTCTCCCCCACGGCTTGCAAGGATTTTATCTCCGTAGACCCCTGCAATATCTATGCCTTTATTCTGGTTTTGCAGTGATCCCCCTGGTGCGAAGGGCTTTATGATGGTTCCATTAACTGGCCATCTCCAAGACTGAGAAGCCTCTCCCCGCAGCTTTTTCTCCGTCTTACTATCATTAGACAAGGAAACCCTTGATTTTGTTCCATTATTTAAAGATTTTTTATGTAATGCATTGTTTTCAGGATGACTATCCACCTCGCTCTTAAGCGGCAAATAAAGTCGTTGCCCCACCTGAAGTGCGCCTGAAGATGAGATCTTGTTGATACTCGCCACATCTCGATAATCATAACCGTAATTCCAGGCAATAGAATATAGGGTTTCACCCGCTTGAACTTGATGAAAACTCTTACGGGCAGTAGGCTGTTGCCAGCCATCATAGATTGGCGCTTGATTTTCATGGCCACCGCAGCCCGCCAATAATAAGAACATGAGAATAATATATATCATTTTATTAAAATATTTTTTTATCCGTTTCGGCCCCCTCCAACCAACCAGAAAGTTGAGCTAACGCTTCATAGTTAGTCAAATCCACCTTGAGAGGGGTTACGGAGACTTTATTTTGAGCAATTGCATAAAAATCTGATCCAGGCCCTGCATCCTGTTGAGCACCAGGAGGCCCTACCCAATAGATAGTCTGGCCCCGGGGATCCGTTTCTTTAACCGTAGGTTCTGCACAATGACGAGTACCAAGGCGAGTCACCTCAACCCCTTGGATATATTCATAGGGTACATCCGGCACATTAATATTGAGAATGGTCTGGGAAGGCAATGCAATTTTATGGATCCGCTTGACTAACTGGTGGATCACAATAGCTGCGGTCTCATAGTAAACTAACTCCGCACCCACCAAAGAAATGGCAATAGATGGGTATCCCAAAAACC
>JAJFKH010000097.1 GCA_021773305.1 Gammaproteobacteria bacterium
TAATTTAAATTTAATTGAACCCATATGGAAACTTTTCAAAAAAAATGTCTTGTATAACAAGTATCATGAAACGTTAAGTCAATTCAGAGATAGTGCTATCAAGTTCTTTCAAAATATTGGCCAGTATGCAAATGAAATATCCGCTATCATGGAAGGTGGATTTCAATCATTATAAGATAGAGCATTGAGGTTTCAGTAAGCCGTTAAAAGATAATGGTTTAATGGAAGTTCAACAAGGAAAATATGATTCGCTTTGGGTGTAACTTCCTAACTTAGGCTATTCTGTTTTTTTTACATTTAAATATAACTATTTTTTTGACAACCTAAATTGTTGTGCTAAACATTTATATTCGGCGTAAGTAAATGGCAGCAATCAAGGAGGTGTATCAATGAAAAGAAGTTGTTTTTTTATTTTATTATCTATTTTAATCTTCAGTACAGAAGCATTTTCACATTCACAGGTGAGTGCAGAAAATAAATCTTTTTCAATTACTTACAAGAACATGACTCCCTATCCTATTCGGGTTACGGAAGGGCTTTTTTTCCGCACGGTGATGGAGATAGGGCCTAAAGGAGAAGCGGCACATTCCGTGCACTTTTTAGGGCATGTAAATTTATTGTTTAGCTATCAGCGTCAAAGCAGTGAAATATTTCGCCATATTGATAATTGTCCTACAATGCTTTTGTTTATGAATGTCCATTCTATTGAGATCCATGAGGATGCGGAGAACAACATTCATTGTGAAATGAGTGTTTAATGCCTTGATTTATATTCAGTCATCCTCTGCGATTTCACTAAGAATTTTATTTTTATGTTTAACCTCAGATAAATCAACTTTTTCGATTTTTAAAAATCGTGAGGTGATTTTTTTTGCGGAGGTATGAACATCACTGACATCTTGCTGCGCTTGATCAATATGTTTGGATAAATTATCCATGCGTTTTTCAAAGCGCTGGAAATCTTTTGCCAAAAATTGTAAATGCTCTCGAATAATGTGCACTTGCTTTCGAGTGGCTTCGTCTTTTAATACAGCTCTTGCGGTGGTTAACACGGCCATAAGTGTAGAGGGTGAGACGATCCATACTTGGCTTTTATGGGCAAGCGCAACAATATCGGGATATTGGGTATGGATTTCTGCAAAAATTGCTTCTGCGGGGATGAACATAACGGCTCCGTCAGAAGTTTCATTTGGGATGATGTATTTTTCCGCAATATCTTGAATGTGTTTACGAATATCCTTGCGAAACTGGCTTTCGGCTGTTTTTCTTGCGCTTTCATTGCGCTGGTGATTTCTCATGGTTTGATATGATTCTAAAGGGAATTTTGCGTCAATGGCAATATTGCCTGTGGGTTGGGGTAAAGTTAAAAGACAATCTACGCGCTTTCCATTAGACAGTGTTGCTTGTAGTTGGTAGTGGGTTTTAGGGATCACATTATCTAACAGGGCGCTTAGCTGTATTTCGCCTAAAGCACCCCTAGCACGTTTATCAATGAGCAAATCTTGTAAATTGACAACATTGCTGGATAATTCGGTAATTTTCTTTTGTGCCGCGTCAATCATTGCTAAGCGTTTTACCACATCTGTAAAGGTTGCGGTGGTTTTTTCAAATCCTTCTTGGAGCTTTTTGTCCACTTGTCCACCGATAGCTTGTAATTGTTGTAAATTTTGTTCAATAAGTTGGCTGAATTTTTGATCGAGCATTTTGCTATTGGTGTTTAATGTTTCATGAAGTTGTTGGCGCAAGTCAGCGAAGGTTTTTTGCAAGCTTTCCTGAAGTATTGCTAGATTATGCAGTTGATGTTTATCAAATTCCTGGCGAAATACTACAAAATCTTGTTGTTGCAGGGTTTTGCTTAGGGCCAGTGCTGTATTATATTTGGCGTCAAGAAGCCCACGGTAATTCACCAGGAATAAAACAAGCGTGATCAAAATATTCGCAATAATAAGCCAGGTAAGCATCATGATTTCCTTCAATATTCTAACTATCCGTATATAATATCCTTCTTTGGTTGGCAAAAGAAGTTATGAATAGCAAACATCAGTATTACTTAAACAGTATGGGGATCACAGTTTGGCAAGATAAGCAGGCTGTTGATGCCCCGAAACCTGCTCTAGAGGTGTGTTCTGAGGAGAAAAGCACAGGCTATTCCTGGGAAGCATTGCAACAAGCCGTTAAAAATTGTACTCAATGCGAGCTTTGCCACTCCCGAAAGCAAACAGTTTTCGGTGTAGGGCCTGCTGATGCGGATATTATGTTCATTGGTGAAGCCCCAGGAGCCAGCGAAGATCGCCAGGGAGAGCCATTTGTAGGTAGAGCAGGGCAGTTACTCACTCGGATGTTGCATGCCTTTGATATAGAGCGACAAGATGTCTTTATCACAAATGTACTCAAATGCCGCCCACCATTGAATCGAGATCCCAGTGGCGAAGAAGTCGCTCAATGTTCAACCTATCTACAACACCAAGTGGCCATGGTGCAACCGAAATTACTCATTGCTCTTGGACGGGTGTCTGCTCGCTATCTCCTCGGTGTCACCGCTCCATTGCGGCAATTACGGGGACGTAAGCTGACCTATGGGAGTTTGAAGATACCGGTGATTGTGACCTATCATCCTGCTTATTTATTACGCAACCCAAGAGATAAAAATAAAGTATTCCAAGATTTACAAAATGCCATGAAAATCTTAAAAACTAGTGAAAAATCTTCTTGACTTCCAAAATTAAATTTTTTTGACATTGACTTTTTCACAGCCACAGAAAATATCTTGATTTATTTTGCGTCATGAGCGCCCAAAAGCAACAAGGTTTACTAACCTGTTGAATATTAACAATAAAAAAAATTAGTCGATTTTTAAATCAAATGCAAAAACCCTAAATACAGTGGGGTTCCTGGACGATTTCAGAGGCTTGTTAACAGAGTTATCCACAGAATCTGTTGAAAACCATTGGGAGGTTTTGATCCCTAGGTAAAGAGAGGTTACATCCTCATTTTAAAAGCAATTTTATGGTATATAATATTTTGTTAATAATCCTTGGATACAATGGCTTTTAAAAGCTAAATAATAGGCCGGGTTGTAATTCGGTGTTTTGCACACTATAGAGAGGTACCACAATATGATGACTGATAACCAGCGTATGATTCTTCAGCTACTTGCTGGAGAAGAGATTCCATTAAAGGATAGCCTAAAGCTTCAGGCTGAGAAATTAGACGATGGACGCTTTAAGTTGAGCTTTGTTGCGCAGCCAATAAACAATGCTGAGAATATCAGAAATGACGTGCAGAATACAGTAAAGCGGATTTTTACAGCGATGACAGTTGAGCTTGAAGCAGATGATTTTGCAGGTGACTTAGAGCAGGGGTTGACGATCTCAGAGGATGGCATGTTAAAGATCAAGAGCTGGATTAAAATACAATTAAAAGAAGAGAACATTCAGGAGTTTGATAAAAAGCTGCTGGATAGTGCAAAAAAGAATATTAAGGGAGCGGGTTTTCCTGTGGAGTATGAAGACGATCTTAATGAAGACCAGATTATGAACGACTTTGATCGAGTGGCTAATTTTAAGCCAGAACCTGAAGCCGAACCTGAAGCAGAACCTGAAGCAGAACCTGAAAACCTTCAGGGAGAAGTGAACGTTGTAAGGCGGCCAGGGTTACCGGCTGAGCTGCGGAACCGACCGTTGCCTAGGCCCGGAAACAGACAGCAGCAGCCAAATCGACCTCAAGAAGAAGCGGATCCTGCAAACCCCCGAGGAGAAGTGGGTGTTGTACCTCACAGGCCACTGCCTGCGCTTCCAAATAACCCAGCTCAGCAAAATCAGCCGCTGCCAAACCTACCTCAGAGAAATGAAAATAACAATCCTGAGCCAGAAGTACTTGTCGATCCCGATAGATTACTTGACGCAATAGCCCTCGTGCGAGCGTTAGTAGCAGGGAAAGAAGGCTGGGAAATAGCTGAAGAAGCAGCCGGTGGTGCTGTACAACAATACAATATTACATTTCAAGCTAAGCCAGATCAGAAGGTGACCGTTACACAAAATGAGATTAAAGGTACCCAAGGAGCTTACGATGAGCTAGCGGAAATCACCCAGACTTTACTGCCAAATACACCGTATGTAGTGTTGAGTAACAAGGAAAATAATGTAGAAGATCTTATAAAAGCGGCAAAATCAATGCTGGCTCAGCGGGTCTTATTTGATATCCATGATATACCAGGGGCGGCTAATCGTGTGACTCTTGAGCAGGTAGTTGGTAGATTGCCTGTTGCTTATCAAGCTCTTTATGCAAGACTGGTGGCGGGTAAGCCAAATTTACCAGAAAAATTGACTCAAATGGGAGTTAGATTAGCGGCCGCTGCTCCTCGACAACCAAGGAACCAAGAGCAGCCAAGAAATGGGAATCTTCCCGTACAGCCAGCTAATCCTCTTCTAAGAGGAGCTGCTGGACAGGGACAGGGCCAAAATGTTGATGGAGTAGTAGGTGATGATAATCCTCTCCCGGTGGTGGCTGCTCCATTGCGTCCCTAGCTCAGCCACCTCTTGACCCATGATATACTGAAAAAATTAAAGCGCGCTATTGATGATAATTGCTTAATAGCGCTTTCATTGCCACTTAATCGGGTCGATCGTTAAACTGTACTGGCAAAAACCCCACAATATACAATAATTAAATTATGTCTATTATTTGTGAGATTGTAAAAAATGACGGAAAATCAAAAGGTTGTGTTAAACATTCTCGGCTCCGATGACCCTTATAAGCAAGTTGGTTGCGAAATAACAAGGACTAAGACGACGAAAGGGGCACTGGTCATTAGCGTTTCTGAAGGAAATTCGCGACAAGAGATCCTCAACAACCTTGCTGCGGGTTTAAAAGATTTCGATTCCACCCTAGCCCCCTCTCTTTCAGAAACCACAGTAACTCTCAATCCAGTACAGCTTGCTACTTTGCTTGATGCAATTGATGATTTGCGGTTTTCTGATGAGTTTGATGATCCTAATGACTTACTTGATCCTGCACATGGCAATTTGAGAAATTTAATTCCTGAGGAAGAACATCGTATAACGCCTGAAACCAAAGAAACTGTACAAAAAGGCATTAACGCTCGATTTAAAAGGGAAGTACTGGAGGGAGATGAGTCAGTACCTGAAGAAAGAGCAAGGCAGGCACAAGAAGCCTTATTAAAGTTGATGCAAGAGGAGTATCCAAACAAAGAAAGATTGCTTCAACACGAAACAGAAGCCTTCATGACAAGACAAGCACTTGATAAAAATGCAATGGGATCGGTTGCGCTTGAGATTGCGCAGGCATCTCCAGAGGATCTCAATATCCAAAAAAATCTAGAAACATTGAAACAAGAATGTTTTCTCACTTTACACCGAGCTAAGCTTGCTTACCATGGCGCATCTACAGGGAGTGCTACGGGATTTGCCAAAACTAAGTGGGATAGTGCAGAAAAAACTTTGATGCGCTTAAAAGTTACTAATAATGAAGTTGAAGTATTCAGTCAGGACTTGAATATACCACCACCTACACCACCACCACATGTTGGACAAGGCTTGCTGGCAGGAATTAAAAGCGCTATTCAAAAGATAATGCCACCGCCTCATCCAATTGCAGAAAATATTCCTGATCCTGGTGCAGTAGTCATTAGACCTGGGCCGTCTCCTATTCCACCTAAACCCGCTTTCAGAAAAGAGCCACCGCCTTTGCCTCCTAAGCCTGGGAGCGCGCCTGAGATCCCATGGGGTAATGGTTTTCTGTCTAAACAAGTCATGGAGCCTATTCTTAACCTTGCACGGGAGAGAAATTGGAGTACGGATCATCAAGGTGAAGATTCTGTGAAATTAGTACTGTCAAATTTTCCTGATAAATCGGCAACAGAAAGTATCACTGTCACCGAAGATAGTATTTGTGCTTCTGGCGGTGCTTATGAAGAGCTTGCAGAGATCACACAAACATTGCCTTATCCTTATGTTGTTTTGTCCAGTGCGAGCAATAATGAAGCGAGTCTTGTGGCAGCTGCGGAAGAAATGACCGATAAAGGGGTGGTTGTCAGTGTTGATGATGCTCCTGGCATCACCATGGCGGGAATATTTGAAAAAATGAAGCCTGCAAGCCAGGCTGCCTATCAGGAACTTGTCAATAGTAAAAAAGAGGATTTTCCAAACAAGGTGATTGCAGCAGCACATATTGAGCCACCTAAGGGCGAGCTGGAGAATCCTCTTCGCCCGGAATAAAAGGCTTAGGAAGAGAGAACATTTGGAGTTCAAAATTAAATGTTGACGTTAAAATTATTTGAAATTTAGTCTGATTATTGGCTATAATGGCCCCTGAGAAGAATAATTAGAATTGGAGTAGATATGTCACGAATGGGGATAGACCAGCCTCACACAAGCCTTTATTCTAGATGGTTGTATAGAAATCCTATTGCTAATGGTACAGCCAGAAATTCCACTAAAATTTTTGAAACAGCTTGTCACTACAAAGAAACTGCCAAGCATGTTTTGCTAAATCCGCGTTATACAGCTCAATTATCCATTTCTCAATTGGCTATGATAATTGTCAGTCGAAAAGATCATTTTATTAATGATGAGTTGCCAGAGATATTAGCTAACAATTTGGCGAATGATCAGGGCAATGAAAAATTTATGGAATTGATGTGTTATTTTTTGAGCAACATGGGGAAATATCAAAACATACAAAAAATTATTTTTTTCACCCTTGCAAAAAATAACTTGATTCGAGTAAAACTTGTCAATCATAAAGATGCTTCGGATTTGTTGAAAATCAAAATGCTAAAACAAAAGGATGCGAATTTAAGCAAAGCTATCTTAAAAAAACAAAACCAAAAGAATTATATCGATAGGGTTGATATGAAGGGTCTTTTTGATGACAAGATACCAAAGAGAAAAAGCAGTCAATTTTTTAATGCCAAACATTTGATGCAGGTTGCAAAGAAAAATTCTATTTATGATGTCATTAATTTTAGCGTAGGAATATTAGATGATGAAAAAAGCTTAATGTTTTTGTGGGATGCTTATTTCTCTTGTCATTTTCCTACAAGGGATGAGGGTAATAAAAGTTCTGAAAACATAATTAATTATTTTTCTGAAAATAGAATGGAGCTAGCTACTGTCATCCAATATCCGGAAATTTTAGCTGCTCTTAGAAAGTTATATCCTATTGTTGATAATGGTGCATTGCCTGGATTAATTGCAGATTGTTTTCCTTCGGTCACGCAGGAAATTATTTTAGAGATTTTACTAAATTTAAACCTCACAGTGAGTCAGCAGTATAATTTTATGATGAATGCTGTGCAAAAGAATAACGCTTTAGATTTTGTTTGTAGGGTTGTGCCTAAATTGCTTAAACATTTAGATTGCGAAAATATAATTGATATAGTTTTGAGGCTGAATGGAGATCCTGCTTGTGGGGAATTACTCAGGCGATTTTTATCTATTGTTACCCACGACAAAGAGGGGTTTTCTGATTTCCATAGTTTTATTTTGCAGACGATGAATGATGAGTCTTACTATGGAAAGCAAAAAGTGCTAATAACCATTATGAGTAGCTTGTTTATTGAACTATTAGATAGTTGCTCGGATGATTCTCTCAAAACATGTTTCCCTCAGGCAGCTCATTGGATCCGTCAAGATGCTATTTTGGCAAAAAGCTTTGGAAGCTACAATAGTGACAAGCTTCGATATTACCAGGCTGAGTTTTTTAACGGGTGTATTAACAAGCTACAAACAAATTTAAATATCACGCCTCAGATTGAAGGTTGTTTGAAAATTTATGTAGTATCTTATGTCTTGCATCATGATATTTCTGTTATGGAAAAGCATTGGAAATTGTTACTTGATATTGCTGAGTCATGTAATAACTTAGCCTATGAATTATTTTGTGTAGCCAATCATCAGATTTCCAAAATTGCCTATGGAAAATTACTAAACACTCAGGTGGATAGCAAAAAAAGAAAGTCTATTATTGAGAATTTACATAAAGAATATCCACGAAATGAGCGTATGCAGATGGCTTCAAATCAGTTGAAAAGGGAACAAAAGGCGGGTGATTCTTCCGTAGAATTTTTATTTTACGCTAGCCAACAGCCTGGTGTTTTAAATATGGACAGGCGCAATTTGACTCCATCCCCAGAATTACCGGAAATACCTGGGTGCAGCTAGCCTAGAAACTGATATTAAAGTTTGCTCACAGAAAAATGGTGCCCCGGGCAGGATTCGAACCTGCGACCTATCCCTTAGGAGGGGATCGCGCTATCCAGCTGTGCCACCGGGGCGAAGATTATTTTTTATTCCATACTTGCTTCATATTGGCCTTGAGTTGCTGCGCCGTTCAGCTTTGCACGCTTATGCAATGCTTGTTTCGCTGCCTCAACATTTCTTATATCACCTTGCCAAATTGTGAGGCTGGGGGCTTGGAGAGCGCGCCCGTAGGAAAAGCTTAGTTGCCAAGGAAGGTTGGGATGATTGCGATTCATTGCACTTAAATGTGCTGTTGCAAGTTCTGCACTTTGGCCGCCGGATAAGAAATTGATGGTTGGGACAGCTGCGGGTACAGTGCGTAGCAAGGTGCTAACCGTGGCATTAGCCACTTCATCAACGGATGCCTGTGTTTGGCATTCAGAACCTTGTATGACCATGCTTGGCTTTAGAATGATGCCTTCAAGTAATATGCCCTGTAAGTTAAGCTGGTGAAAAACTTCTTGAAGGACGTTTTCTGTGGCTATTTGGCAGCGTTTTAAATCATGTTTACCATCCATCAGTAATTCAGGCTCTACAATGGGTACGATCCCGACATCTTGACAGATAGCCGCATAACGAGCGAGAGTATGAGCGTTCGCCTCTATGGCACGAAGTGAAGGGGTTGTTGCGGAGATATTAAAAACAGCTCGCCATTTTGCAAAGCGCGCCCCCAATTTTTTATAATCTAGTAATCGGTCTTTCAGGCCATCCAACCCCTGAGTTATTTTTTCAGCCGATGTGTTTGCCAAATCAACCAATCCTTTATCAACTTTAATGCCAGGCAAGATCCCCTGTTGATTGAGTACTTCTGCTAGAGTGTTACCGGAAGAAGAGGCTTGGCTTAGGGTTTCTTCAAAGAGGATAACGCCACTAATGTATTGGTGAATATCTGGACTGGTGAATAACATTTCACGATAATCTCTGCGATTTTGCTCAGTATTTTCCACATTGATACTGGCAAGTCGCTTTCCAATGGTGTTTAAGCTTTCATCTGCCGCTAAGATCCCTTTACCGGGAACAGCTATTGCAGCAATAGTATCACGCAGTTCTGATGACATAGGAAATTCTCCATTTGTTCTGGCCATTTCGAGGTAGGCTAGTATACCTTAAGGGAATCCTTTTGACAAAATCACTGAAGGACTACGAAGCCCGAAGTTCAAAGGGCGATGCAGGTTTATTTTTTATAGGCAGCTTGGGTTTTCCGGAGAGTTGAATCATTTTCTTAGGACTGAACAAGGCCTTGGGAATTTTCAGGGATTTAGCGTTGCGAGGTGCCTTAGTATGTTCTTTTTTAATACAGCATGCTAGCTTTCTAAGTATTACCTGGTAGGTCGATAATTTTTCTTTATTCTCTTTGAGCGTTTCAATTCGAGTTTGCTGTGTGGATATCTCTTTGTCTATACAGCGATTTTTTTTTCTGCCCTTAGCATGGTATCGATTAAATACTGCTTGAATAATACTGCCAATACAGTAGGCGGAAACAATAATACTGACTGCAAGAATAACAGGCACAAAAGGGTAAGGGATAAAGGCAACGCCAAGACCATAACTTAAGCCACCGCCAATCAGGATCACCCCCCATTTAAGGAAGCTAGTGGTTCCAGATGCCGTGCGTAGGGCAGCCAATTTAGGCTTAGAAGCTTTTTTAGCACTTTTCTCTTTGATATCACTGCGTAATATTACAATTTCTGCATCGTACTGGTTGATTTTTTTTTCTGAGAGCGCGATGGTATCGTCTAAATATTGAGTTTCTAGAGGCATGGTTGGTGATATTCGTCTAGCAAAACTCTCTGCTTGGGACTTGTTGGTTCGTATATCTGAAGGCAGTTGGCTAATGCCTTTTTTAATGGTTTCTGCACAAACATGAAGTGATGAGTTCTGGGGTAAATATCCTAGGTGCCTTTCAAGAGCTGAGTAGCTGTCTATATTTTCACCGTAGATCCCTTTCTCCTTGGGTTGCTTGTTACTTGCCTTATTCTGATATCCTTATGCTAGCACGAGTTACATTATATTAGGTGTGGACTATTCACTTTAACTAGAGAGATCTTGTTACGTGGAGGTACCATCGATTTCCTAGGTCTTAGTGGTTCAGCCTTTTCTGGTACATTATGGTGCGTTTTCATTTCATTAGCAAGATTGCACAAAAAACGATTAAAATTCGTGAGTTGGATTTTTTTTCGACCGTAGTGATCTAAGCTTTTGTTATTTTCAGTCATTTTCTCCTTTTTACTTTTTTGTTTTTCTTTATATTTTTGCCTTTTTCCACTGAGTAATTTCAAACTAAGGTGGGTGGTGCAAAAGCAAAGCCCGTGAAATGCAACCAATAAAGCAGAAAGAGCGCCCATCACGGGCATCACTGTCATAGGGAAAAAGGTACAACACAGCCCACAGCAAATGCCAGAGATGACAATCCCCCCTACGAGCCAGAGGTAACTGTAAAATTCAAATTTTTTGATAGCCCGAAGTTTGTGCTCAAAAGGTTTTGTTTTTTGAAGGTTTTTATTTTCTCGATCACACTGGGATATAACATTTTGATAATATTCAATTTTTTTGTTATTAGTCGTTTGTTTTTCAGTGATGAACTCAGAGAAATTTTTGCTGTTGAGTTTTTTTAATTCGGCCTGTTGAACGACAAGATCCGTACATTTAGCTGAGAATGCTTGAAATTCAATAAAATTCTCTTGTTTACCTCTGGGCATCAATAGCAAACCCCGTTTAATTTCATTGAGTAATACATAAGGGCCTTCTAGGGTGAGGAGGTAATCGTAAAAGCTTTTATAGCTTAGATAGGGTTCTTCGAAGCCATGTTGATTGTTGGAGTGCACGATGTGGAAACCTATTCTCGGTATTTTAGCGCGGCAGTATATACGATACTCTAATGGGTTGAAATCTATTTTTTGTTTAAAAATAAGACGGAACAGAGGCTGTAGATGGTCGCATCTTATTGTTATTTGGGTTAAAATGCAAAATCGCATCTAAATCGTTAAGAAAGGCAGCATTGTGGAAGGACAAAGTAGGCTAGAACTTGATCAGATAAAATTGGCTGGTTTTAAATCGTTTGTTGATCCGACGACGGTTAAGTTACCCAGTCATTTAGCTGCTATTGTTGGCCCTAATGGCTGTGGTAAATCCAATATTATTGATGCCGTACGCTGGGTGATGGGGGAAAGTTCCGCTAAATACTTGCGTGGTGAATCTATGGCAGACGTTATTTTTAACGGCTCCTCTGATCGCAAGCCCTTAGGACAAGCTTCTGTTGAGTTGGTTTTTGATAACCCCAATGGAGCCATTGGTGGAGAATATGCAAAATATGAGAAAATTTCAATCCGCCGAGTGGTCACCAGAGACGGGCAGTCTAGTTACTATTTAAACAATGCTCGTTGCCGACGTCGAGATATTGTGAGCATTTTTCGCGGTACAGGGTTAGGGCCTCGAAGCTATGCTATTGTGGGGCAAGGAGATATTTCTCGGATTATTGAAGCACGCCCGGAAGATTTGCGTACCTATCTTGAAGAAGCGGCAGGGATTTCTAAATATAAAGATAGAAGAAAGGAGACTGAAAACAGCATACGTCATACTCGTGAAAATTTGGAAAGACTCAATGATATTCGCGAAGAGCTAGACAAGCAGCTAAAGCACTTACAGCGCCAATCAGAATCTGCGGCAAAATACAAAATATTGAAAGAGCAAGAGCGCACCTTGAAAGCTCAGTTGTTGGCCTTGCGTTGGTTAAATTTGGATACATCAATCCAACAAGTTGAAACAAAGCGTCGCTCCTTCCAAGTCGCACTTGAAGCCACAACAGCAGAGCAACAGCATGTTGCAACAGAAATCGAGAAACAGCGCATCGCATTTACTACAGTGAATGATGAATTAAACCAAATTCAAGAGACATATTATCGTGCAGGGGCCAAAGTTGCTCAGTATGAGCAATCAATTTCTCATCAAAAAGAGCGTCAACTCCAATTGCAACAAGACATGGCTGAATCGAAAGAAAATTTAGACCAGCAACAAATTCAATGGCAAGAAACTATTGAGCGACTGGATAGCATAAAAGCCCAGCTAGTTGAAATTGAGCCTACCCTTGAGCAATTGAAGCGCGAAGAAAAAGCAGCCGCTGATGCCTTTTTCGCTGCTGAGGAAGACAAGCAACATTGGCAACAAACATGGGATGTCTTTTCTGAAAAATCAGCCGAAGCGAATCAACAAGCTCAAGTTCAACAAACACGCATTCAACACATTGAAAAAACCACGGAGAAGGCAAAACAAAAAATCATTCAATTGGAACAAGAACAGCATCGTTATGAAGATAGTGATTTGCAAAAACAAATAGAATCACTGCAAGCTGAAACAGCCCAATTAGACGAAACTCACCAAGATGCAAAGCAAACATTGGAACTTTCTATAGATTCCATAAAACAGCAACGCAGCGTCATTTTGCAACATCAACATGAGTTAGATGATATTCGAAACCAATTACAGCAGGCTCATGGACGCCAGGCATCATTGCAGGCATTACAGCAAGCTGCGCTAGGGCAGCAAGACAGTGACTCTGTTCCCTGGTTGGAAAAGCATGGCTTGAGCCAGCAACAGCGTTTAGCACAAATTATCCAAGTTGAACAAGGTTGGGAACTTGCAAGTGAAGTGGTGTTAGGAGACTCTCTACAAGCCGTTTGCGTGGAAGATTTAGAGCCTCTTAGTCAAATGCTAGATGAATTTAATCGGGGTGAGTTATCTTTTTTCGTGACAACCGGTGATGATTCAATAGAGAGTCAAAGGGATCTTATTCCACTGAAGGACAAAATAACCTCTAGTGCGCCCCTTGGAAATTTAATTGCCGGCGTCTATGTTGCAGAGGATATGACAACGGCTTTAAGCCAACGTCATCGACTTGCCAACCATGAATCGATTGTCACCAAAGAAGGTATTTGGCTAAGTAAACATTGGCTCCGTGTTATCAAAGAAGTCGATGAACAATCTGGGGTATTACAGCGTGAAAAAAGATTAGCGGAACTCGAAGGAAAAATTATTTCTTTAGATGCTCGCCGTGAGTTGCTAGAAGCTGAGTTTTCTGCGGCTCAAGATCAATTACTTAATTTAGAAGAACAACGGGATGAACAACAGCAACAAGTGAACCATTTGTCTCGGGGATTGTCAGATAAAAAGGCTCAGCTGCGTATCCGTGAAAATCGTATTGAACAGTTTCGCCAACGTTTAGAACAATTGCAACAGGAAGCCGAAGAACAGCAACAGCTTATCTTGGATGGCGCGGCTGAACTGGAAGAAGCTCGGAGTATTTGGCAAATTGCCATGGCAACATTAGAGACGGATGTTGATCGTAGAGTTTCTTTAGAAACAGAAAAAGGAAGCTTGCAAAAACGCTTAGAGCATACCAGAGAAAATTCACGGGATTTACGAAATCAACTACAAGAATTATTGATGACACATAATCGCTTGGATACAGAACGCCAGGGTAAAGAAGAATTTCAAAGTAGTATGGAGCACCAAGTATCCGCCCTTCAACAGAAAGCATTGCAATTAACCGAAGCTTTTGAACAATCTGTTGCACCTTTAGAAGAATTGCAAGAGCAATTAGAAATTGCTCTTGAACAACGTTTGACTTTTGAAACCCAGGTTACCGAAGAACGTATTAAAGTTCAGGCCATTGAACAACAATTACGTGAATTGGAGAGCAACCGACAAAATTTCGAAAAAGAAGTGCTTGAAAAACGGAGTGCACTTGAAAAAATTAATTTAGATCATCAAGCTGCCATTGTGCGTCGAACAACGGTATTAGAACAATTAGAAGAAGAAAACCAAACATTGGAACCTTTGCTAGAAACCATGCCGGAAGATGCTGATGAGAAGCAATGGGATTTACAAATTCAGCAGGTGAGCAATCGTATTCAGCGGTTAGGCGCGATTAACTTAGCCGCTATTGACGAGTTTGATGCTCAGTCAGAGCGGAAAATTTATTTGGACAAACAGGATGAAGATTTAACAGAGTCTCTAAAAGTGTTAGAAGAAGCTATTGCTAAAATTGACAAAGAAACCAGGCAATGTTTTAAAGAAACCTATGACTTTGTGAATGAACGTTTTAAATCATTATTCCCTAAGGTATTCAATGGTGGTAGCGCGTTTCTTGAATTGACTGGCGAGGATTTATTAGATACAGGAATTACTGTGATGGCTCGTCCTCCAGGTAAACGAAATACGACGATTCATTTGTTGTCAGGCGGCGAAAAAGCATTGACTGCCATCGCTTTGGTTTTTTCGATTTTCCATCTAAATCCGGCACCTTTTTGTTTACTCGATGAGGTCGATGCACCGTTAGATGATTCTAATGTTGTAAGATTTTGTAACTTGTTGAAAGAAATGGCTAAGGAAGTTCAATTTTTGTATATCAGTCACAATAAAGTAGCCATCGAAATGGCAGATCATCTGATTGGAGTCACCATGAGAGAAGCTGGGGTTTCTCGCTTGGTCTCTGTTGATATCGAAGCAGCCATGGATATGGCAGAAGCGTAAGGAGCAAATGTGATGAGTGTTCGATTAGTATTGTTATTAGTCTCTGCAATTTTTATAGGTGCGATTGCTGTTAGTAGCATTCGCCATCGTCGCAGAATTAAATTTCAACAAAAATTTATGAAAGAGGAATTTCAAGGTTCTCAAGAAGATAGGCCTGTGGAATTCGTTGAAAAAAACTTCGCACTCTATCGAGATTCCCCCATTGCTTTTTTCATTATGGCGCGCAATCAAACCTATTTTTCTGGTGTTGAGTTGATCCAAGCTTTGCTTGATGTCGGGATGCAACATGGCAGTCGAGGAGTGTTTGCATACAGTGATGAAACAGACAAGCCATTATTTCATGTTTTATCTGCTCAAGAGCCTGGGAATTTTGATTTAGTGCAATTAGAATTATTATCCGTGCCAGGCTTATGCATGGTGCTAAATACAGAACATTCGAATCTGATACATGCTTTCAATATGATGATGAAAGTGAGTAATGAATTAGCAGATAGGTTAGAAGCGATTATTCTTGATAGTCACAAAGAACCTTGTCAACAAGAGTTTTTAGAGCAATGCCGCCTAGAAATTCTTGAGCTGAGTCGTCAACGTACTGAATCACTTGTTACATTTTAATCGCTCAAATGACATCGCCCCCCCCAAAGAAAATAGTTGAGCGTGTAAATAGCTTACATGAGTTGTTGGAAGAATATAATTACCAATATTATGTTCTTGATGATCCAACGGTTCCAGATGCTGAATATGATAGGCTTTTCCGTGAGTTACAAGCATTCGAAAAGGAATTTCCAGAATTAGTAACAGAAAACTCTCCTAGCCAACGGGTCGGAGGCCAGCCTTTGGATGCATTTACTCAAGTGATCCATCCAATCCCAATGCTTTCATTGAATAATGCATTTGATGATGAAGAATTTTTCGCTTTTAATCAACGTATAAAAGATAGACTGAAAACAACGGATGCAATAGAGTATATTTGTGAACCTAAGTTGGATGGACTTGCTGTGAGTTTGCTTTATGAAGCAGGGCGTTTTGTGCAGGCTGCAACCCGTGGTGATGGTGTCACTGGGGAAAATATCACACAAAATATTCGAACAATTGCGATGATTCCTTTGCACTTGCGTGGAAATGATTATCCTGCTCGCTTGGAAGTCAGAGGTGAAGTTTATATGCCTAAAAAAGGTTTTGCGGCCCTTAATGAAAAAGCGCAACAAAAGGGAGAAAAACAATTTGCTAACCCTCGCAATGCGGCAGCGGGGAGTTTGCGACAACTGGACTCGCGAGTCGCAGCTCAACGGCCTTTAGAAATATTTTGTTATGGGGTGGGGCTTGTGGAGCCAGCACTTAACATTGACAATCACTATAGCTTGTTAAATCAATTGGCTAGATGGGGGTTTCGTATTAACAAAAATATTATTGTTGCGAATAAGGAAGGCCATTGTATTGATTATTACCAGAAGATTTTGCAAAAACGAGAAAGCCTACCTTATGAAATTGATGGGGTGGTTTATAAAGTCAATGAATTTGAAAAACAAAAACAGTTGGGTTTTATTTCCCGAGCTCCTCGTTGGGCCATTGCTTATAAATTTCCAGCAGAGGAAGATATTTCCCAAGTCCTTGATATTGAATTTCAAGTCGGTAGAACAGGTGCTATTACACCTGTGGCAAGGCTAGAGCCAACCTTTGTGGGTGGTGTTACTGTGAGCAATGCGACATTACACAATATGGATGAAGTATTGCGTAAAGATGTGAGGATAGGTGATAGGGTTATTATACGAAGAGCTGGAGATGTCATTCCAGAAATTGTTTCTGTGATAAAAGAAAAACGTCCTCAAGGAAGTCAAAAAGTCACACTTCCTAAGACATGTCCTGTGTGTGATTCTGATGTGATAAAACCTGAGAATGAAGCGGTTGCAAGATGTATCGGCGGGTTATATTGTTCTGCTCAGCAAAAAGAAAAAATTATCCATTTTGCTTCTCGCAAGGCAATGGATATTGATGGGCTAGGAAATAAATTGATAGAGCAATTGGTTGATAGAAAGATGATTTCCACTATGGCCGATTTATATCAATTAAAACCCACAGAGCTTGCCAATATAGAGCGTATGGGAATGAAGTCTGCGGATAACCTATTAGCCGCTCTGGAAAAAAGTAAATCCACAACTTTCGCTAAATTTTTGTATGCTCTTGGGATCCGAGAAGTCGGTGAAGCCACGGCAAACAGTTTAGCTCAACATTTTGGTGATTTGCCTCCCTTATTAGAGGCTTCAGAAGCAATATTATTGCAGATCCCGGATGTAGGCCCGGTGGTTGCTGCCCATCTTGCACATTTTTTTAAGCAACCCCATAATCGTGAAGTTATTGATGCCTTAATTCATCTGGGGATCCATTGGCCAAAATCGATAAAACGAGAAAATTTACCACTTGCAGGCTATACTTATGTATTAACGGGTACCTATGATCAAATGAATCGTGATCAAGCCAAGGCTAGGCTACAAGCACTTGGGGCAAAAGTGTCTTCTAGTGTATCAAAAAAGACCACTGCTGTCATTGCAGGGAGTCAACCGGGTTCAAAATTGCCCAAGGCAGAAGCCCTGGGAGTCGCTATTATGGATGAAAAAGAGCTTAACACACTGTTTGAAAAATTTGAGATTTGAAAAAAGGATACTTGAAGGATGAAACGATTATTATTTTGTTTTCTAGTGAGTCTGATGCTGAGCGCTTGTCAGGATAAAGGCGATAGCTCAAAAACGACAAACTCTGATGATGATAGCATCTCTATTGCAACCCCACCGCCAAGCCCTGACATACAGCCTACCGGGAGCCGCTCAGATGGGCAGGCGAGGATTATTTCAGACTATACAGCGCTTGTTTCAACGGCTGGAAATGATGGCCTACATCTTATGCGTCTGGCAGAAAGTGATCCTGATATGACCTCTGCTATGCCAGCCTCCAGTTCACCTACTCAAGGAGCCGTAGCTGCCACAGGCAGTATTGAGTCTATCCAAGGAGCCGTACAGAATGTCATCGGGGCGCAACCTGAAAGCCAACCTAGCAGCAGCACAGCATCCTCTGACACCAAACCACAGCCTGATACGGCCATCGCTAGTGATGATCAACAAGCCTCTCAAGCACTAGATGCGGCGTCATTCGATGTGGAGAAAATCAATGAACAAATTGAACAATCCACTGAGCAGGCGAATAAAATTTTAAACATGGATAAAACATTACCGCCAGAGCAAACCAGCACCATCGAGCCTCCTCGGGCTAGTACGCCCGAATCCACTCAAATTGCTCCCGAAGAACCGTCTGCGCCTGATGCAGCGTCGTCCTCCCCTCAGCCTGCAATGAAAAATGATGACACAGTGCCTGAGGATGCTCCTCAAGGGCCAAGTTTGACGGAAGATGCAAAAATCATTGCTGCGCCTGTTGCTGAAGAGCCTGCACAAAATAGCTCAGAAGAGTTTTTTCAGCAATTACCAACCCCTGTCAATCTAAACTAAACATTGGCCGAGGCACTTATCGATAGTAATTTATCCAGATGGCCTTATGCCATGGGAGAACCTTGTTGTTGTGGCGTAATACGCAGTCATCCTGAAGACTTTATTGTGACAGAAAAGTTAGGCTTTGAGCTCACAGGAGAAGGCGAGCATGTTTTCTTATACATTGAGAAAACTAATACAAATACTCAATGGGTTGCTGAGCAACTCGCCAAATTTGCAAACGTTCGACGTTTTGATGTGGGATATGCAGGACTAAAAGATAGAAATGCCGTGACAAGGCAATGGTTTTCTATCTATCTCCCTAAGGATTTGAATGTTGATTGGAAGGCATTCGCATTGGATGATGTGCAAATTTTACAACAAACCCGACACAAGAAAAAATTGCGTCGAGGGACATTAAAAGCCAATCATTTTACTATTATTCTCCGTAATTTAACCGGGGATCTGACGCAATTACATCAACGCCTCAGCACTGTTCGGGAAAAGGGTGTACCCAATTATTTCGGCTATCAACGATTTGGCCATCAGGGTAATAATATCACCCAAGCTGAAATGTTATTTGAAAAAAAAATTAAGGTGTCAAGAGATAAGCGTAGCCTCTATTTGTCGTCAATTCGCTCTTGGCTGTTTAACTGTGTGTTGGCAAGTCGGATTGCCGCAGGCACTTGGCAGAAGTTGATACCCGGAGACATCATGATGTTAACAGGTTGCCGTAGTTTTTTTGCCGCGGATGAGAATGATCTGAACTTGCAGCAGAGGATAGATGAGTCTGAGATTTCTCCCACAGGCCCTCTATATGGATCGGGCGATCCCATTCCAACAAAGCAAGTACAGGCATTAGAGAGAGGGATCCTGGAACATTATCCTAAATGGCTAAATGGGCTACAATCCGCAGGTTTAACCCAGGAACGACGCCCGCTGAGACTTCCTATGACATCATTAACCTGGGAGTTTACGGGGGATGAGGTGCTTACTCTAGACGTTGATTTACCTTCCGGGAGCTTTGCTACGGCCTTTTTGCGGGAAATCATTAGATTAGTGGGGCAGGATGGAAGAGCGATTTAATATTCCCTTAACAATTAGTTCTTATATTAATATATTTCTTCCAATCTGAATAAAAACTGAGGATAAGTGCCGCATGCCAAAATTAAAAAAAGAAGATAGTCAATTTCTTTCAAAACTTGATGGGCAAAATTTAACCAACAACGATGTGAAGCGCTTAATTCTTATTTGGCAAAGAAATCATAATACTCGAACCACAATATTTAATGCATCCCGCTGGGGTGGAAACCACATGGGAGAGACCATGGTGCTTCTCAACAATATTGCTGACATATTAAACAGTGATGCTCGGGATATTACTCCCGCTGTTGCAGAAAAACTTGCAGCAGTGGTTAAATTTCATGATGAGAGTAACTCAAAATCAGCAAATACTGAAACCAGTACCACCAGCCAAATTATCCAGGCATTGATTAAGACAAAAGATGTTATGCCGTTTATGTATGAAGCCCCTTCAGTAGAGAAAGCAAAAATATTGTCAGAACAAATATCCCCGGGGTACACAAGAATTAGTGGGCAGATACTTAAAGCTATAGCATTCGCTGCACGTTCTCTACCACGAGAATTCAAAAAAGAATATTTACGCAATAGATTAAATTCTTTCGTGAGATTTTTGCCTTTAGAAAATTTTATGAGAGACAATCCGCTGATTCGCAACGATCTTTCAGATAGTCAGTTGAATGAATTGCTAGCATTGCTTGGTCAGTATGAAGATGAGTTTTATTTTGCTAGTCTTTCTGGTACTCTGTTAAAAAACACAATAAGATACAAGCGGATAGAAAACCCTGAGGAAAAAAATCCTGACGCAGAACCTATTGCAGTCCCTGGCGTAGTCCCTAAAGTACAATCCCCATTTTTCAATATACCTAGACTCTTCTCATTACCTGAGGGCCTGTTAAATATGGCAAAGTATAAAAATGCTTCGTTGACCTATGGGCTATTGCGGGAAGTAGAAACCTTGGAGAAAAAATATTCTCAAAGTAAGTTTGTTTCCAATATTATGAAAGATATTAAAGGTAACCTCCCTGATGATGAAGTTATTGATTTTTTGATTCGAGACCGATTGTTCCGTGCTGAAGAGATATTTACAGAGCAGGATGGCAGTTCGGTAGAAGCTGAATTATTCAATGCTATTTTTAGCACATCAACTATGCGCAGTTGTATTACTGTGGGTAAAAACTCAAGTAACGGAGAACTTATTGAAATACTTGATGAAATGCTCCTGTCGGCTAAAGGTGCTGGGATCGCCAACATAAATACGTTTAAATTTATACTTAAAAATCCCGATGTACTTGATAACCATATAGGAGGAATTTACTGGGAGATGTATAATGGAACTGTATGGGGTTTTTCTAAGGTGCAGGGTGCGGCTTTACATTTAGAAACTTACAATGGTGACAAGACTAAAATGCATGCCACATTTAGAGCACTCATTACCGGTATTATTAAAGCTTATCAAAAAGCGAAGGAACACGACAGAGTTAATCTATTTCAGGATAAAATTGACTATAATAATGGGAATGCTTGTATTGAAGGTAGAATGAAGGGCTGTGGTGTGCTTACCTGGGCCGCAGGCTTGACGGATAATAAAGAAATTAGTTTAGTTAGATTACCTACTGTTAACGAGCTATTAAAAGAATTTACTATTAAGATGAAAAAAAAATTCGGTGATTCTTATATTGATGATTATGATATTTACCAACACCTCGATTTCTTTTTCGTATTTCTCCCCTCTTCGGAATACTATGCCAACTATCCAAAAGAACTCATTGGTAAGTGTAAAAAAGATCAGACCTACGCCCCAGAGGGAAATTTTGAAAGTAAATACATAGCTGGTTATTTCGCGAATACTTTTTATGCAGAATACCCTTCACTAAAAGAGCTTGTGGAGCTTCATAAAAGTAAGGTGCTTAATAAGCTGATGGAATCACATCAAGATGATAAGGATTTTAGCATTTCAGCAACGAAACTAGCACGAAGCATCTATCGAGAGCTTGAGCGAGAAGAAAAACTTTTTCATGAATCCGATAGTGGATCTCAACCATTAACAGAAGAGGTTATTCAATTGTATTTATTTGAAGAGGGGTATACTGACGAGGAAGGTAATGATGCTTTTAAAGGGTTTGTCGAACTTTTGGGATATTATCATGGGCAAGCATTAGGTCGGTTATTAGATCAGGATAAAGACATAGACTTTCCAAATGTGATTAACGATATCTTGCTGCAACTAAAGTTGGATCACATTGAAGAATGCGCAAAAGATGATTTTTACTGTCCAACGGGAGAAATCACAGCTGACGTCATTGCACTTTGGATGTTATCTAGTGAAAGTTTGGGCTATTACAATGCTCCATCCCCAGAATTGGAAGAAGAGCAAGATGAAATGCCTAATGTCATGATGAGGCTTTAATTTTTCAAGGAGAATAGGTTGCTATCTTTGCCCTAACAGGTTATAACCTAAGGATATTTTTACCAGGGAGGGTAAGCTGTGAATTTGCGACATATAAAGGGTGATCTTTTTGGTGGTGTGACTGCTGGTATTGTGGCGTTGCCACTCGCCTTAGCGTTTGGTGTCCAATCAGGAATGGGAGCTGCGGCAGGGCTATATGGAGCGATTATCCTAGGTTTCGTTGCTAGCCTACTGGGTGGAACAGCCATCCAGGTAAGCGGCCCCACAGGCCCTATGACGGTTGTCTCGGCTTTAGTGATTGCCACCCTAGCAAGTAAATTTGGTTCATTATCTAGCGCCTTACCCTATATTCTCTTTACCTTTCTTTTAGCCGGTTTTTTCCAGATTTTATTTGGTGTACTGCGGTTTGGTCAAACCGTGCGCTATATTCCTTATCCCGTGATTTCAGGTTTTATGACCGGGATCGGTGTGATTATTATCTTAATGCAAATTTTTCCTGCCATGGGTCACGCCTCACCTTCTCGGGTATTTGATATCTTATTAATTCTTCATGAACCCCTATCGAATATTAATTGGTATGCCGCAGGACTCACTTTGGGTACTATTGCCATTATTTACCTATTACCGAAGATCACCAAATGGGTGCCTAGCACGTTAGTTGCTTTTGTTGTCCTATCATTGCTCAGTGCATGGTTAAAATTTCCAGTGCCCGTGATTGGTGATATACCGTCTGGTTTCCCTAAATTTGTCGGGGATGCTCTTTTTCAGATTGATTATGCTTCTCTGGCATTTATGATTGTGCCTGCCTTGACCCTCGCAACCCTTGGCTCTATTGATTCTCTGTTAACTTCTGTAGTGGTTGATAATCTGACTGGAACAAAGTCCAAAAATAACAAGGAGTTAGTTGGGCAGGGTGTGGGTAATATGTTCGTTGCTCTTTTTGCTGGGATCCCCGGAGCCGGTGCGACTATGAGGACTCTGGTTAATTTAAACGCAGGTGGTATCACAAACATTTCTGGTATGACCCATAGTGTGTTATTGCTCATTGTTTTATTAGGCGCAGGCCCCTACGTGGGAGAAGTACCCATGGCAGTGCTGGCGGGAATGTTAGTGACGGTGGGTATTGGGATTATTGATTATCGTGGGCTGAAGCATTTGCTGGATGTGCCTAAAACCGAAGCCTTTATCATGATTGCTGTGATTTTATTAACGGTATTTGTTGATTTACTCAAAGCCGTAGCAGCAGGAATGATTTTAGCAGCGGTATTCTTTATGAAAAAAATGAGCGATCTTGCGGAAGAAAAAACCACCGTAGCGCCATTGGGCGATTTTGCCCATGAATTTTCCTGGGAAGATGATAACCTATTGCCCGAAGAATTTGCTAAAAAAGTCTATATTAAACATATTGATGGGCCATTATTCTTTGGTTTTACTAGCCAGTTTCGTGATATGGTTCAGCAAATTCCCGAAGTGAATACCGTAATTATTCGTATGCGAAAAGTGCCCTATATGGATCAGTCAGGGCTTTATGCTTTGGAAGATACCATCCATTATTTGCGCTCAAAAAATATTACTGTACTGCTCGCGGGGATCCAGTCTCAACCGTTGGATATGCTCAAAGGGGTTAAAGCGGTACCGAATTTAGTCTCGGAAGATCATTTATTTGATTGCTTTGAAAGTTGTGTCAAATGGTTATTAGAAAATAAAGAAAAGCCATCTCAGTAACTCATTGTTTTATTAGTAAAATATGCACCCATATGGAGTTCTTGTGTGGGTGCGTTATTTTTAGATTCACCCTTGACCTATTAAATTGTTAATGGTTTAATACCCTATTATTAAAAACATAATCCTAAGGGGAAATTATTATGCCAGGAAAAATATTAACATTTCGTGAGCTTGCTATTTTTTATCAGTTAATTTCAAATGAGAAAGCTGATCTGCGTCACCGGGCTTTGTACCCAAGCTTTGTATCCTTATTAGAAAGCGTTTTCACAGTTCCCATCAGCAATAAGCAATGTCATGGATCCTATGTAAGCTTTTCAAAAAAATTCCTAGATTTTTCCAAAACACAATTTGGAAGGCAATCTTTGAAAAATTATGGTATTGGAGTGCAAACTTTCCTCTTTGCCTTCAAGCATTACCAAGCTAATTTAGTGAGAAAAATTGTGGCGTCCGCTCGTGATCCTGAGTTACCTGAAATCACGGGAAACTCCATCGAAGGTTTTCTTAAGAACAGTGAGGTTGTTACTAGGGTATCTGAGAATATGCAACTTCCTACTGAAGCGGTGCATGAAGCAGTACCAGAGGGGAACACTGTTTTGTTCAGGCGGAGGGGTACTCAAAGAATTCCGCGTAGCGTGGGGCCTGCACAAAGGCCACCGGGTAGTGTTGCAGTCTCAGATGTTGAGCTAGAATCAATTCCTCTTCTCATCCTTTAAAGCATCAGCACTTGTATGAAGAAAACACTTGCTGATGATTTAGATCCACTGGATGCTGCGACTCGTTCGCAGCATCCAGAAAAAGATCGAATAATTCGGTAAAGTATCATGCTTGGAAGCACTCTTTACACGATATTTTGAAGCTTTTCTCCTTCCAGGAAAATGGTACAGCAATTGACTATCATGCAACTTAGCGGTGGCGACCAAAGCCAAGAATCCAAGCATCGCATTTTAATCTTAATGCAAGAGTTTTAATGGTACTCTCTATTCCGTAATCTCTTCTTTAACAGAATAACGATAGCGGTTAGCAATAGTTTTACCGATAAATCCGGCATCTAGCATACTTTGAAAAGGTGCGGTTAAACGCAAATGAAATTCTAACGGTAGGCTGCCTTGGTAAAAATCTGGGTTTTTACCTGAAATAATACCATGTAAAAAACTTGTTTCGGGTGTCATCTCTAGGGTGATTTGGAGTTTGTCGTACTGAAAATTAGATAACACTTCTGTGACAATAGCTGCCTTTTTTTTATTTTTAAAAGATTTTGTCAAAGCACCAGGGGTATATCGGATAGTACCTTTTTCTGTGCCATTGAACTTCCCTTCTTTAATGAAATACCCCCCTTTATTATAGTGAAAGGGGAGGGTGCCATTGATAAAGCCTTTTGCGGATAAACCTTTCACGTTGATTAATGTCATGATGTCTTCTAAATTAATATGTTTTGCTATTATTTGAATAGGTGTTGATGATGATTCTTTATTAAGTGAAAAATTAGTTGCGCTTAATGTCCCTTCTGTAAGATGAGTTTTGCATTGTTTAATATGAAATTCAAGTATTTTTTCTTTATCAAAGTCAAAAATTAGGGTTGATTTTTTTAGTTTTAAGTCACTATTCAGTGTTGCTAACGTAATCTTTTGATTTGGCTTTGATTTGAGAGGAGAGAGTGATTCAAAAAATAGGGTACCATTGAGTTTGTTAAACGAGGTGCCTTTATATCTTCCTGATAATTGATTAATCTTAATATAAAAATCATCGTTTGCAGTGATCTGCCATTGTCCTTGGGGCTTGTGCCATTGAATATTTCCTTTTACGGTAATATCCCCATCTTCAAAAAACAAATCAGGATCGATGTTTTTCAGTAGATGATTAAATATCAACGGACGTGTGCTGAAATGATTGCTTTCTAGAAGTAGTGCTCCTTCCCCATCTTTTGTTTGTAGTATATGTTGCGCTGAAAAATTCCCAGAAAAAACTCCTTGCCAGTCGGCTAAATCACCTTTAATTTTTAATCGATCCTGGGTCACAGAAAATTGACTTTGTAGCTTGACGGGGATGTGAGATAAAAGCGGATCAGATACAACAGTGATGTTCAAGTTGCACTTTCCTAAGGCATTCCATTTGCCATGAGCGTATGTAATGTCTTCAAGTAAAAGAGATATATCTGTTGCATGTACCTGCTGCTTCGCGGAGGTATTGTTTATACTGATTTTTTCGCTAAGCAACTTACCCGTACCTTTAAAGGTTTCAAGTTCAGGGATCCATTCACTGTCCAATGTAATATGGCTATGATCTAAAACTCGCTTATCTCCTGATTTTTTATTCAGTAGACCGTACAAGAGAAAGGATGTTTGGCTTTGTATTTTAGTCCATTTGGGATGTGTCAGATCCACAACAGCTTTTATTTTTTTAGGCAGTATATCAAACGCTATATTTTTTTCTTTTTTCATTGTCATCTTTTCTATATGAATACGACTACTTTCATCAATATAAAAATCTAAGATTTTATTACCGAGTTTAACAACAGCTTGGATATCAGCTTTTCCAGTGATCGTTCCTTGACTTTGTGCCTTAAGGTGAGCGCTGTATTGAGTAGCTGATTTGGATGTTAGATGAAGGCTGCCGAATGCTTCTAAAGGCAGGATCTTGGGTTCACGTTGATTTTTTACACGAAGAATGATGGCGTCCATGGCGACATCTCTTGCAGGGGGAGCCAAGTACAGGTAACGCAATTGTGCCACTAAGACACCTAATTTTTTTGCGCTGATATCTCGTTCTTGAACGGCTAGAGTGATTTCCATTCGCGGGATGAGTATGTGTTCTAAGCGGTTACGACGAATAGACGATAGGCTATATTCCACGATCATCAGAGGGATATGAATAGTTGCCTGGACATCATCACCCAATAGATCTTCATAATGAATATGTCTGACAATCAAAATATGGGCATTAGCATGTTCGTAGGTGACAGGGCCTGAAAAAAGCGCAGCATCAGAGAGTTTATGAATAACAATTTTATCGAGTAAGTAGGGGAAAAAATAAACAGATAGAGCAACAACAAGGAAGGAATAAAAAATAGACTTAGAGGGCAATCGAAACGACATGAGTAATATCCATATTACATGTCAGAAAGAATGGCTCCCCGAACAGGACTCGAACCTGTGACCCAGTGATTAACAGTCACTTGCTCTACCAACTGAGCTATCGGGGAACAACATTAAGGAGATATGTTAGCGATTCCTAGGACTATCGTCAAGGGATTTACCTTATTGAATAACGGTTTTTATGCGTTTTAATGCATCGTCTAATTTTTCTGTATTGGTTGCATAGGATATTCGTATGGTATTTGGCATGCCGAAGGCTGAACCTGGTACCACAGCCACTCCTGCTTTGATTAATAGATGCTCAGAAAAATCCAAGTCATTATTAATACCAGGCATGTTGCTAATAATTCCGGAAACATCTGGGAGAGTATAAAATGTTCCATGGCTTGGGATAATCTGTATCCCGGGCATATTTTGTAGACCTTTGAGAAGAAAATCATGACGTTCTTTGAACAATTTCACCATATCATGGATACATTGTTGATCCCCATCTAAGGCAGCAGAGGCGGCATATTGAGCGATAGAGCAAGGATTAGATGTGCTTTGGGATTGAATTTTTTTCATTGCCGCAATAATTTCTTTCGGCCCTGCGGCATAGCCAATGCGCCAACCGGTCATCGCATAGGCTTTTGAGACGCCATTGATGAGAATCGTTCGATTTTCAAGCTGGGGTGCTACATTTAAGATCCCAACAAAAGGTCGATGAGTCCAGAGAATATGTTCATAGATTTCATCAGAAACCACGTAAACATTGGGATATTTTTCAAGAATTCCAGCAATTTCCGTAAGCTCTGCTTTCGTATAAGCCATGCCTGAAGGATTATTCGGGCTGTTTAATATCAGGAGTCGAGTGTTATCTGTCAAGGCTTCTGCCAACTGCTCCGGATGAATCTTAAAGTGTTGTGTAATATCTGCTTTAATATAGACCGGTTGGGCATCACTGAGTAGAACCATATCCGGGTAAGAAACCCAATAGGGTGTGGGAATAATCACTTCATCACCTGGGTTTAATAGGGCTTGAAAAAGATTATAGAGGCTTTGTTTTGCACCACTGGAGGCAATAATTTGCTCTGGCTCAAAAGCAAGTTCATTTTCTCTAGCGAATTTATGGATAATGCTTTGTTTTAATTCAGGGGTACCATCTACTGCTGTGTATTTGGTTAATCCTTTATCAATGGCTTCTTTTGCCGCATCTTTAATATGATTGGGCGTATCAAAATCTGGTTCTCCCACGCTCAGACTAATAATATCGCCGCCATCTTTGGCAATTTGCTTTGCCCGTGCGTTAATTGCTAGGGTTGGAGATGGTTTGATTTTTCGTACTCGCTCGGCCAGATGTTGTTTCATTAGGGTATCCTTGACTTTCCTGATAATTAATTAACCAACAAGATGACGTCTTCATCTAATTAAGTGTAAACTATGCCACAAAGTTCCGCTAAACTGAACCAGTATGATAGTACAGTTTATAATTAAGTGGATCCCTTGTGAATTATAAGTTTACAATCGCCTTACCTAGACTAAATTAGAATGGCAATACGTTGATAATGAATGGAGTTAATCGTGGGTCATAAATTTACCATTTCATCACCCTTTTCTCCAGCAGGGGATCAACCCCAGGCGATTGCCAAGCTTACTCAGGGGATTGATAATGGCTTAGCCAATCAAACTCTACTCGGTGTTACTGGATCGGGAAAGACATTTAGCATAGCCCATATTATTAGCAACTGCCAGCGACCTGCGATGATTATGGCACCCAATAAAACCCTAGCAGCTCAACTTTATGGCGAGATGAAAGAGTTTTTTCCGCATAATGCCGTTGAGTATTTTGTGTCCTACTATGATTATTATCAACCAGAAGCGTATGTACCATCCTCAGACACTTTTATAGAAAAAGATGCTTCTATCAACGAACATATTGAGCAAATGCGATTGTCGGCAACCAAAGCATTAATGGAGCGACGAGATACTATTATTGTTGCAACGGTTTCCGCGATTTACGGGTTGGGTGATCCGGAGTCTTATTTTAAAATGGTCATGCACCTAGACAGAGGAGATAAAGTGGATCAACGACAAATTTTACGGCGTTTGGCTGAGTTGCAATATAGCCGCAATGATGCAGATTTTCGTCGAGCCACTTATCGAGTTAGAGGCGATGTTATTGATATTTTTCCCGCAGAATCCGATAGAGAAGCGCTGCGCATTGAGTTGTTTGACGAGGAAATTGACAATTTATATTATTTTGATCCGCTCACCGGAGAAATGATTCGCCGGGTTCCCCGAGCAACGGTTTATCCTAAAACGCATTATGCAACGCCAAGACAAAAAATTCTTGATGCCATTGAACACATCAAGGTTGAATTAAAAGAACGATTGAAACAATTAGAAGATGCGAATAAGTTAGTTGAAGCACAACGATTAGAGCAACGCACTCAATTTGATATAGAAATGATGCTTGAGTTAGGCTATTGTTCAGGTATTGAAAATTATTCTCGCTATCTATCCGGTAGAAACCCAGGAGAACCGCCACCGACTTTATTTGACTATCTACCTAGTGATGCATTATTAATTTTAGACGAATCTCATGTAACAGTACCGCAAATAGGTGCTATGTACAAAGGTGATCGCTCTCGAAAAGAAAATTTAGTGGAATATGGTTTTAGGATGCTCTCAGCCTTAGATAATCGACCTTTGCAATTTGAAGAATTTAAAGCACGAGCGCTTTTGACAATTTATGTCTCGGCAACGCCGAGTGTTTATGAACTTGAACAATCCGGCTCCGATGTAGTGGAGCAAGTGGTACGTCCTACTGGGCTTGTGGATCCTGAAATTGAAGTTCGTGGTGCCACGACCCAGGTTGATGATTTGCTTTCAGAAATTAATTTACGTGTAGAAAAGCAAGAACGGGTGCTGGCAACGACGTTAACCAAACGAATGGCTGAAGATCTTACCGAGTACTTAAGCGAGCATGGTGTTAAAGTGCGGTACCTACATTCGGATATAGATACTGTCGAACGAGTGGAAATTATTCGTGATCTGAGACTGGGTGAATTTGATGTGCTTGTTGGGATCAATTTACTTCGTGAAGGATTAGATATGCCTGAAGTTTCTCTGGTTGCTATCCTTGATGCGGATAAAGAAGGTTTTTTGCGTTCAGAACGATCACTGATCCAAACCATCGGTCGTGCCGCCCGTAATATTAATGGCAAAGCCATTTTATATGCAGATAAAGTAACAAAATCTATGCAGCGAGCCATGGATGAAACCGATCGTCGTAGAGAAAAACAAACTTTATATAATAAAGAACACGGCATTACACCAAAGGGTGTTGCCAAAGTTGTGAAAGATATTATGGAAGGTGCTCGCTATGAAACTCAACCGTCCTCTGTCAAAAGCTTAAAAGTTATGGAGCAAGCTGCTAAATATGAAGGCTTGACTCCAGCTCAATTGAATAAACAAATTAAACAGCTAGAGAAAACAATGGTTGTGCATGCTAAAAATTTAGAATTTGAACAAGCGGCCGCTGTGCGCGATCAGATAAAAATGATCCAAGAAGGGCAACTAGGGATTACCTGAAAATTTCAAAACTTCATTTGGGGTTAATGTTGACTTAATTTTTCTTTGTTAAACTGTTTCTAATAATTTTTTAAAAAACCACAGGAGCTAGATAATGAATCCAATTCAGCAGCAACTTATTGATACATTGCAAGATGACTTTCTAAATACGGTAGAAAAAATAAATGAAACCAAAGGGTTGCTTTATTGTTTAACAGAGATAGGTAAATTAAACGATGCCGCCAATTCTATTCTACAGAAAAACAAATTTCAGCCTGTTGAGTTGAGATCTAATTTAAACTTTTCAAACAAGCAAAATGAAAGTCTTGCAAAATTTGTTTTTGAGACAAATGAACAAGCCATTATGGATTTTTTTATTGCAAATGGCATGCCTGTGGATCAAGAATTTAATATTTCCCCAGAAATCAGAATGAATTTATTGCATTTGGCTGCGAAAAACAATAATGTTGCAATGATAGATTATTTGCTAGCTAATGGTGCAGACATTAACGCACAGATTGACAAAGAAATAAAGAAGGGTAGCCATCATACTCCACTTGTCGTCGCTTTTTGTACTCAATCGCTGGATGCATTTAAATACCTTTTAGCACGTGATGCGAACACCTTTATTAAAGGAGAGTGTTCTCGCGTCCTCTCGTTTGATCGTAGCTACGATCTTTATAAAAATCTATTGCACCACCATGCAAAAAAACTTGACAATTCTGATACATCAATGGATCTATTGCTATTATACTTATTGTCAAGTCCTACTTTGACAAGTAATGAGTTAGAAGAATTATTTAGCAAGAAAAAGCAATTAAGAAACCGCTTTGTTGAATTAGTGAAAACAAGCCCTGATGATGTTCGGCTGAAACTTTTAGAAATTGCAGTAAACAAAAACACAATGCTTGGGAGATTATTCAATGCCAATGCAAAGCTTGTTTTAAGGAAAGAGACCAATACTCACATAGCCATTAAGGAGTATCTAGAGGCAATTAACAATAAGGAAGTGAGACCTAGCGCAGGAACTCAAGCCCACCGATTTTTTAATTTTCCGGAAAATACTCCTCGACAAGATGATATTTATTTGCGAAAAATTCTAGGTATGCCAGTTGATTTGCCCAAGACGCCTGCTGTTGAAGTTGCTGCTATTTTCCCTAACAAGCTGGAACAACAGAGCGTCCCTGTGAATCGACAACTCATGGATCAATTGCGCTTTATTCTCCAAGATAGGACAATTGACCCCAGTATGAAACAGCAACAAGTTTCAGAACTTTTAAAGGTCATAAAACTGCTTAATGAAAAAATAGCTGAGCTGTTGAAGTATGACCCTATCACTAGAGTGAGTGAGGATGCTTTATTTTCTCATGTACAAGTTGATCTCAATGAATTCAAAAATGGCTATACACTGATACAGCTGGCAGCCGCATCAGGGGCTATAACCACTCTCGGGCCTCTTGCTGAAGCCGGTGTTTCTCTATCGGGTGCATTACATATTGCAGTGCAAGCGGATAAACCCAAGTGCGTAGAGAAATTGCTCGCTAATGGTGCAGATATTAATGAAAATAAAGGGGCAACACCATTATTTCTTGCCGCGATGAATAACAATGTCCCCATGTTGGCTATTTTGCTAAAACATAACCCGCTGAAAGAAAGCATTTGTGATGGAAAAACAGCCTTGTCAACGGCTGTGAGTAAGAATCATTTCTCCGCAGCTCTCATTTTATTATTGGCAGGTGCTCAACCCTCAGCAGAAGAAAAAACAACGCTAGTACATCGCCAAGGCAGTCTTTTTCTCGCTTTCACACGGTTCTACAGTAATGCTCCAGCAGATGTTCGACAAAAATTAATGGAAATTGCTGAAGATAAGAATACAATAGTGGGCGATATTTTCCATACCTATACAAAAACGCGTATGGGTCGTAAATCTATTGCTAAGCAGCTTACAGAGCTAAATGCAAAAGGCGGTAATCCAGGATTTTTCAAAAAATTCCCACTGGAAAAAACCTATCATCCAGCGATGAAGGATGTGCTTGGCTTAGGTGCCCCTGCGGCGGTTGCAAACATTCAGCCTGGAGTACCTCACGGGTATCAACCCCCTAAGAATGGTGTATTTGTCATGCCGAAAATGCAGTAATCTCTTGAATTTTAACCCATCTGCTGCTACTGTATCCTCCACAAGAGGCACGTAGCTCAGTGGTAGAGCACCACCTTGACATGGTGGTGGTCGGTGGTTCGATCCCACTCGTGCCTACCAGAGAATTGATACACCCCACCACACAATGTTGTAGTGGGGTGTTTTTGTACATGTCAGTGGGAGCAGATCATGATTACCGTTACATTACCCGATGGTAACGAGAAGCAATTTGAAGGGCCTATTACGCTATTTGACGTTGCTAAGTCTATTGGTTCTGGGCTAGCAAAGGCTGCTCTTGCCGGGGAAGTTGATGGTCATTTGGTCGACACATCCTTTATAGTTTCAAAAAATGTCCATGCACGTATCATTACAGGCCAGGATACGGAAGGTTTGGAGGTTATTCGTCACTCAACAGCCCACCTTCTCGCTCAAGCGGTGAAAATACTCTATCCTGACGCTCAAGTGACTATTGGGCCTGTTATTGATGAGGGTTTTTATTATGATTTTGCTTTTGACCGGGGTTTTACCCCAGATGACATGGAAAAAATTGAAGCAAAAATGACAGAGTTGGCGAAAGCTGGATTTGAGGTGGTGCGCAGTGAAATGCCTCGGGATGAAGCTGTCACATTTTTTCGCACAATGGGAGAAGAGTATAAAGCTAAAATTATTGAAGATATTCCCCAAGACGAAGTGCTTTCCCTCTATAAGCAGGGGGATTTCATTGATCTTTGCCGGGGACCTCATGTGCCCAATACAAGCCATTTAAAAGCATTTAAACTCACGAAGCTGGCGGGGGCTTATTGGCGGGGGGATTCTAATAACGCTGTGCTTCAGCGAGTCTATGGCACCGCGTGGTCAGATAAAAAAGCCTTAAAGACTTATTTACATCGAATTGAAGAAGCAGAAAAACGGGATCACCGAAAGCTTGCAAAACAACTGGACTTATTTCACATACAAGAAGAAGCGCCAGGTATGGTTTTTTGGCACCACAATGGCTGGGCCTTGTATTTGATTATGGAACAGTATATCCGTGAAAAACTTCGCGAATATGATTACGAAGAAATTAAAACCCCTCAAATCGTCGAACGAACTCTTTGGGAGCGTTCAGGCCATTGGACTAAATACCGAGAAAACATGTTCATTACTGAATCTGAGCATCATAATTTTGCCATTAAACCCATGAGTTGCCCATGCCACGTCCAAGTTTTTAATCAGGGTCTGAAAAGCTACCGAGATTTACCTATCCGCATGGCAGAATTTGGCAATTGCCACCGAAATGAATTTTCCGGAACTCTGCACGGCTTGATGCGAGTGCGAAACTTCACCCAGGATGATGCTCATATTTTTTGCACAGAAGATCAGTTACAGCAAGAAATTACCGTTTTATTAGACCTAGTATTTGATATTTATAGGGATTTTGGGTTTGATGGTGTGCAGTGCAAGCTATCCACCCGGCCAGAACAACGAGTAGGGAGCGATGAAGTTTGGGATAAAGCAGAAAAAGCCCTCCAGGAAACGTTGGAAACCAAAGGGATCCAGTGGGAGCTATGTCCGGGTGATGGTGCATTCTATGGGCCAAAAATTGACATGGTCTTAGAGGATTGTCTTGGCCGCCATTGGCAATGTGGTACTATCCAACTAGACTTTCAAATGCCTGGACGGCTGGGAGCCGAATATATTGCAGAAGATGGTAGTCGCCAAACACCGGTGATGATTCATCGTGCAATTTTGGGTTCTCTGGAGCGTTTCATGGGTGTTCTCATTGAACACTACGCTGGAAATTTCCCGGTGTGGTTAGCGCCAATTCAGGTCGCAGTGATGAATATTAGCGAGAAACAGTTCAGTTATGCTCAAAAAATTGGAGAAACATTGAAAAAACGTGGTGTTAGAGTAAAAACTGACTTGCGCAATGAGAAGATTGGTTTTAAAATTCGCGAACATACCTTGCAGAAGGTTCCTTACTTGCTTGTCATTGGAGACAAGGAGGTTGAGAATAACCAAATATCTGTTAGGCTGAAAAATGGTCAAGATCTCGGAGCTATGGCATTGTCGGACTTTTATGGACGGCTTGACAGTGAAGTGGCTAAACGAGGAAGAATTATTGCAAAGGAGTTAACCCATTAGCGTATCCAATGGTAGAAAGCCTAAAACACGTATTAATGACGATATTAGGGTCAAGGAATTAAGGCTGATTGATGAAAATGGCAATAAAGCTGGGATTGTGTCTTTAGAGGACGCTTTACGTAGAGCTAAGGAGGTTCAACAAGACTTAGTTGAAGTTGCTCCCAATAGCGATCCAGTGGTTTGTCGGATCATGGATTTTGGTAAGTACCAATACCAGCAGAAGAAAAAGCTGAAAAAACCAAAGCAAATTCAATTAAAGGAGTTGAAGTTTAGGCCAGGGACGGAAGAAGGGGACTATCAGGTAAAACTACGCAACCTGACACGTTTCTTGGAGAATGGCGATAAGGTCAAAGTCACGGTTCGTTTTAAAGGACGTGAAATGGCTCACCAAGAGTTGGGAATGAAACTACTTCAGCGTATTCGCGCTGAATTGGAAGAAGTTGCAAATATTGAACAATTCCCCAAGATGGAAGGCCGACAAATGATCATGATCGTTTCTCCAAAATCAAAAAAGAAGCCTTAGCCAGGGGTTAAGGTAAGCGTTTAATTAAAGTCAATGCGGAGTAAGTAACGTGGCGAAACAGTATAAATTGAAGTCAAAGAAAGGCGCTGTAAAGCGTTTTAAGGTGACTCGTGGTGGTCTTCGACGGCGTAAGGCAAATCGTAATCACATTTTAACTAAAAAGTCTCAAAAGCGTAAACGTCATTTGCGCTCTAATGATTCAGTTAAAAAATGTGATGAAAATGCCATTCAACGATTGTTAGTCGGTAGCTAGTAGGAGTCAGATATGCCAAGAGTAAAACGTGGTGTTGTAGCAAGAGCTAAACACAAAAAAATATTAAAGCAAGCTAAAGGCTACCAAGGTGCGAGAAGTCGTGTTTTTCGTGTGGCAAAGCAGGCGGTTATTAAAGCAGGGCAGTATGCCTATCGCGATCGCCGTCAGCGTAGACGGCAATTTAGAGCCTTATGGATCCAACGGATTAATGCAGGTGCCAGGCAGTACGGTCTGAGCTATAGTCAATTCATCAATGGCTTGAAAAAAGCGAATATTGAGGTTGATAGAAAAGTCTTAGCGGATTTAGCAGTCATGGAAAAAGCAGGGTTTGAAGCGATCATTAATAAAGCTAAAGAAGCCTTAGCTTAATCCGTATTTTCTTATGAAGAGCGCCTGGTGAATTCAGGCGTTCTTTTTTTAGATCCGCAACACAGTTTCTAGATTTATATGTGGTAAAGCCATGGAATCATTAGACTCAATTTTCCAAGCAGCAGAACAGGCTATTGCCGTTTGTGATAGTACCGAAGCACTTGAAAGCATTCGAGTTAACGTTCTCGGAAAAAAAGGAGAACTCACAAATTTTTTAAAGAATCTTGGCAGTCTTCCTGCCTCTGAACGTCCTAAAGCGGGACAAGAAGTTAATATCCTAAAGCAAAAAGTTCAACAGTTAATAGGTGCAAAACAAAAAGAATTACATAATGCATTGATTGCGAAACGTATCGAAGACGAAAAAATTGATGTGACGTTGCCTGGGCGTAATCCTTGTAACGGCTCCTTACATCCTATCACTCGATCTCGACAGAGAATCGAAACACTATTTCAAGGACTTGGGTTTGCTGTTGTGGAAGGCCCCGAAATTGAGTCTGAATATTATAATTTTGACGCACTCAATATGCCGAGTTACCATCCAGCAAGAGCCATGCACGATACTTTTTACTTTGCCCATGGTGACGTCTTACGAACCCATACGTCACCGGTACAAATTCGTTACATGGAAAACCAAGAACCGCCTATTCGTATGATTGCACCCGGTAGGGTGTATCGCTGTGATTCAGACGTGACTCATACACCGATGTTTCATCAGCTAGAAGGCTTGCTCATCGATACGGATGTCACGATGGCTGATCTGAAAGGCATGCTACAAAATTTCATGGAAGAGTTTTTTGAAAAATCCTTAGCGATGCGTTTTAGGCCATCTTATTTTCCTTTTACGGAACCTTCAGCAGAAGCTGATATTGAATGTGTTATTTGTTCTGGAAAAGGTTGTCGGATCTGTAGTCATTCGGGATGGTTAGAAGTGTTGGGCTGCGGTATGGTTCACCCGAATGTTTTGCAAGCAGGTAATATTGATAGTGAAAAATATACTGGATTTGCTTTTGGTATAGGTATTGATCGTATGGCTATGCTGCGCTACGGGGTCGATGATTTGCGCTTATTTTTTGAAAATGACTTGCGAATGTTGCAGCAGTTCTAAGTAGGGTACCGAATATGCGATTTAATCAGCAGTGGCTGGAAGAAAAAATATCAACTCAATTGCAAACTGACGATTTAGTCAAACGCTTTACTATGGCGGGTTTAGAAATTGATGTGGTAGAGCCTGTGGCTAAACCCTTTACCCATGTTGTTGTAGCACAGGTGACACATATTGAAGCCCATCCTGATGCAAAGAAGCTTAACATTACTCAAGTGGATGCTGGCGATAAAACGCCGTATCAAGTTGTCTGCGGGGCCGCTAATGTTGCCAAAGGGATGAAAGTTGCTTTTGCAAAAATAGGTGCTGTCATTGGCGATGATTTTAAGATTAAGGAAGCAACCCTTCGAGGTGTGCAATCTTATGGCATGCTATGTTCTGCAAAAGAATTAGGTTTAGCTGAATCCAGCGAAGGCATTTTAGCCCTATCCGAAGATGCTCCTATTGGGGAGGATTTTCGTGATTATTTACAACTTGATGATACTTCTATTGAACTTGAGCTAACCCCAAACAGGGGAGATTGTCTTAGCATAGAAGGTCTAGCCAGGGAAACCGCAACCTTATTTGATTGTGAATTTATCAGTACAACTCACAGCCGAATAGAAACCCAATGTGATGCTACATTAGATGTTACTGTCCAAGCCACAAAAGATTGTCCTCGTTATGTAGGCAGAATAATTCGTAACATTGACCTTAACCAACATTCTCCACTATGGCTTCAAGAAAAATTACGTCGCTGTGGATTACGCAGTATTGATCCGGTGGTTGATGTAACCAATTATGTCTTGCTGGAGCTGGGACAGCCATTACATGCTTTCGATAGTGAAAAAATTCAAGGTGGGATTGTTGTCCGCAAAGCTCATTCAGGAGAAAGCATTACCTTACTGGATAAACAAATTATTGAATTAGACGATGAAAGCTTAGTGATTGCCGATCATAAAGGGCCTCTTGCCTTAGCAGGTATTATGGGGGGCTTGGATAGCGGTGTGAGCGCAGACACCCAGCATATATTTTTAGAAAGTGCCTTTTTTGCTCCAGAACATATTGCAGGTCGTGCACGACGTTATGGTTTGCATACAGATTCTTCTCACCGCTTTGAACGAGGCGTGGATTACATGCTTCAAGTTAAAGGAATTGAGAGGGCGACAGAATTGCTACTTTCTATTGTTGGAGGAAAACCAGGGCCTATTATCGAAGTTAAAAATGATTTACCCCAAGAGAAAAATATTTTATTGCGAACAGCCCAAGTCCCTAGAATTTTGGGGACGAATGTAGAGCCTCAGAAAATAGAATGTATTTTACAGCATTTAGGGATGAAACTGTCTTCAGAAAAGGGGGGATGGCAAGTCACTATTCCTAGTTTTCGTTTTGATATTATTCAGGAAATCGATCTCATTGAAGAGATTGCTCGGGTTTATGGTTATGAATCCATACCGAGTCATCGCCCGAAGGTCGCTTTAAAAATGCAACCTGCCACAGAAACAAAACTCAGTGAACTTTTATTTGCCCAGGTATTAGTTGACCGCGACTATTGCGAAGCCATCAATTATAGTTTTGTTGATCCAACCCTACAAAAACGACTGTATCAGAAAAGCGAAGCGATTCACTTGGTTAACCCTATTTCCGCAGACTTAGGAGTCATGCGCCAGCAATTATGGCCAGGATTAATCAAATCCTTTTTGCATAACATTAACCGGCAGCAACCCAGGATCCGGCTTTTTGAGCGAGGCTTGACCTTTATTAAAGAAGAAAATGAAATCATACAAAAATCAAAGCTAGGAGGCTTGTGCTGGGGAGCGGCTTTTCGTGAAAATTGGTCTACTCAATCTCGCCCTGTGGATTTTTTCGACTGCAAGTCGGATGTGGAATCGCTGCTAGCACTGACAGGCTGTGGTCATGAATTTGAATTTCGACCAATCGAGAGCCATCCACTCCATCCTGGGCAGAGCGCATCTGTTGTGCGCAAGGGAGAAATTATTGGACAATTGGGTGCTTTGCATCCAGAAATCAGCCATGCTCTTGAAATTCCAGGAAATATTTTTCTATTTGAACTCGATTTAGACAGTTTAATTCCTGCAAAATTACCAAATTTTGCTAAACTTTCTAAGTACCCCTCCATTCGGCGTGATATTGCTATTTGGGTGGATAGGAAACTGCCAGCAGCCACCGTTTGCAACGCTATCAAGGATACAATCGGTAATTGGCTAGTAGATATACATTTATTTGATGTATATTTGCCAGAGGCAGAAGCTGAGCGTAAAAGTTTAGCATTTGGATTTACATTGCAACATTCGGATCGTACACTTATTGATATTGAAATCAATGAGTTAGTATATAAAGTTGAGAATGTACTTGAAGATAAATTTGCAGCAAGCGTAAGGAAATAGATATGGCGCTGACAAAGGCGAACATTGCTGAAAAGCTAACCGATGTGATTGGCTTAAATAAGCGAGAATCAACAGATTTAGTTGAGCTTTTTTTCAAAGAACTTATTGGCTCTTTATCTACGGGGAATATTGTGAAGCTTTCAGGTTTCGGAAATTTTTCTCTACGAGATAAAAAAAGCAGACCGGGTCGAAACCCTAAGACAGGAGAATTAGTGATGATTGCTCCGAGAAGAGTGGTTAATTTTCATGCAGGCCAAAAGTTAAAGGCAAAAATTGAGCGGAACACTTCAGATCCTGCCGCAGGGGAGTGATATTGAGCGATAACAGCCAGGTTTTGCCGCCTATCCCGGAGCGACGTTACTTTACCATAGGAGAGGCGAGCAGCCTCTGTGAAGTGAAACCTCATGTCCTTCGATACTGGGAGCAAGAATTTCCTCAACTGTCACCCAGCAAGCGAAGGGGGAATAGACGTTATTACCAACGAGATGATGTGCTACTGATTCGTGAAATAAAAGATTTACTCCATATCCAAGGCTATACGATTAATGGTGCGCGAGGCTTGCTCACAAACAGTAAAGAAAACAACCATCCTGCCTCAAAAAAAACCAGATTAAGGGATTTAGCAGACGAACTCGATTCTATTATTGCTGAACTTCAAGAAGATCCTTTATTCCACTCAATTAATTAGGTAGAATGTGCGGTCTCGGGGCGTGGCGCAGCTTGGTAGCGCACTTGCATGGGGCGCAAGAGGTCGCAGGTTCAAATCCTGCCGTCCCGACCATAACATGGGTCTGTTGTCAGCAATCTATCTTATTTCTTCAAAAAATTTTTCCGTTGTTAAGATGCCCGTTGATAATTCTCTATTATCTGTGGGTATATGTGTTTTGCCATCATAGAAGGACATGGACGTGGATAAAAAATGGTTGAGTTTAATTGGAGTAGGAATTGCAGGGCTGATTATCGGCATTGATTTCACTATTGTTAATACCTGCCTACCAGAAATTGAAAACTCCTTATCCGCAACCATTGATGAACTGCAATGGGTCATTGTAGGCTTTGGTTTACTCTTTAGCTCCTTGCTCGTTTCCATGGGAAAATTAGCCGATACTCTGGGCCGGCGAAAACTATTACTCAGCGGCTTGGTGGGCTTTGGCCTCGCATCACTTTTAGCCGGGATCTCCCATACCCCTTGGCTTTTGATCTTTGCTCGGATTTTACAGGGAGTTTTTGCTTCAGTGGTGTTTCCCTGTGGCACCGGGATCATCACCCACAGCTTTCCCAAAAAAGATCACGGTAAAGTGCTAGGTCTTTATTCCGCATTAATTGGAATTGGTTTGGGCTTTGGGCCTGTATTAGGTGGAATTATTTCACAATTTTGGAGTTGGCGCTGGATATTTTTCATCAATGCACCCATTATTCTGGTAAGCCTGACTCTCTGCTTACTCAATACCGAAGAATCAAAATCTGATAAAAAAGAACTGATTGATTGGTACGGAATGATTTTCATCACCTTATTTCTTGGTCTCATGACTTTTGCCATCACCCAAGCACCAGACTATGGTTTGCTATCGAAAACCGTTGGTATTTCATCCCTGTTAGGTTTTATCGCATTGATTGCTTTAATTATTACAGAACGCCATGCTCCAGCACCATTACTACCTATGCATTTATTTTTTAATAAGCACTATATGGCAGCATTGTTGATCTTTATCGCTTCCGTGGCATTTTCATGGATTATCATATTTTTTGCACCTTTGTATTTGGATAACGTTTTGGATTATAGTCCCTTGTTTGTGGGTTTAATGCTGTTACCATTGACCACAATGACTATTTTAATCCCACCTATAGGAGGTTATTGGTTAGATAGGGCAGGGCCTAAACCTATTGCTATTAGCATGTTATTGCTACTCATAGCCTCTTACCTAGTACAATTTTTCTTTGGTGTAAATAGTCCACTTTGGCTAATTATTGTGGGCTTTACGCTTTTTGGTATCGGTTGGGGGATCGGCAATGCAATATCCGTCCCCCTGGCCTTATCTCGACTTGAAAACACAAAAGATGTGGGCCTTGTCTCCGGGACAGTCATGTCTGCGATGAATTTTACTGCTGTCATTATGCTTGCTCTTACAGGAACGGTTTTTCGCTATGTTGAAAAATATTATTTAACCGGGGTACTCGAAAAATCTCATATTACCCTCGATGATAAGCATAAAGCTGTGCTTCAATCTTTACTGGCTGATCCCACTCATGGTAAAGATATACTGGGCCATTCAGCCCCTCAGTTTGCGGCTATTGTCACCAGTCATTTAAAAGACGCTTTTGTAGTAGGCTTTCATTGGGTCATCGGTATTTTATTTGCGCTGACCCTGGCAATTACCATAGCGATATATTTTTTACTTTTTAAAAGCAAAAATAGTGTTAAAGTTTAACAAGTATTAGAAGGCATTAAATCTTGAAATTTCTTGTTACATAATGTCACAAATCATCAAATGATTTTATTATGTTTTGAGGGTATGATAGTGATGTTATCAGTTAAATGAGTGGTTATTGTGCAGTGATTGTTATTAGCCCTGAAAAGCTACAGGAAATAATTCAAAATAGCATTAATGAATATAAGGGACATATCAAAAAATCTTGGCGGCTACCCTTTAAACAGCGCTCGTTGCTCCAGTTTTTTTCTTCACATAATCAACATGGGGTACACCACGCTGAAAAACTATTAAAAAAACATCCCTTAAAAGCTGCCCTCGGTGTAGAAGACGATATTGCACTCGAAGTGATTCAGCATTTAAAAGCAGAAAAAGGGGGGACTCGTCGTCATTCTTTTAAAACGATATTAGTCAAAAATCTTTATCAATTTTTTAGTGATAAAAATAGAGAGTTGAAATTTATTTCTCAATCATTTGAGCAAATTAGCAGATATGTTAGAGAGAATTTAAATAACTCATATCAAAGCACTCAATGGCAACAAAAAATTTATCTTAAAGATAAACCCTGGAAGAAAATATCGAAAGATGAGATACGTGAACGTTGGCTTGATATATTTGGCATTAAGGACTCCGATGAAATGACCCTGTGGTTTGCGATGAATGATATAAAAAACAAAATAAAAGAAAAAATCGCATTATCACCCAATGATGATAATGCAAAAGTTTGTCTTCTCATTTTTAATGAGATGGGGAAGTTTTTAAACATTTATTCAGCAGAATACGACCAACGTCCGTATTATAATAAAGGAACATTATTTAATGGAAACAATCCTGCCTTGGTTGAAAAACTACTGGGTGGTTGGAAAACTCGATTTGACTTATTAGGATTGAAAAATGATTATGCGGAACCTCGGGAAGAGTTCAAGCCCTCAATACCGCGCCATTAAGGATAAATTCCCTCGCTTCGAATACTTGAAAAGAGTGCGCCTTTTGAACCTTTATTTTCGCTAATCCAATATTCCCCTTGAGAACTTAACATCACAGGAGAAACAGCTAATTCGCATACATGAACCACTTCATGGCAAGGTAGTTTAGTCTGATATCCTCCTTGATCAGTGCAGGATAAAACAAAATTTTTCTGCTCGACAACAATAGCCGCCCAATGACTGGGTTCTAGAGTAGATGGTAAGCCACTACTTACTTGCTTAGCGGGAGGAAGATGCTGAAAGCTTACAGGATAATAAGCATTGTTATAAAAAACGTAAACGCGAAATTTTTGATCTTTTTCACTACTGTTTAACACCACATATTCACCAAAAAACGTCACAGTTTTGGGTGTGCAACCTCTGGGATAATAAGAAGCATAAGCCTGACCACTCAGGCATAATGCGAATAACCCTAAAAGCAACTTTTTCATAACCGTCCTACAAATTAAGTTGTTGGTGTACTCGGAACAGCTGGAGTTATCGGTGGATTCGTCGCGGATTTATCCATACACTCAACTTTATCCACACCAGCCTCGCCTCCAGTATGATGAGTGTGATTACAAGCCATACCTTTCACTTGTAATAGCGTATCAAGATAGACAGACTCGTCATCGGTAAAGTAATCACATTTGATTAAACCACCACCGGCGGCACTCACTGTGGTTTTTGTATCATCAAGAGCTGCCACATGTTCTGCAAGGTTATCTTCCACATGAATGGAGCTATCGATGACGAGAAGCTGTGATCGAACCAAGGTTTCTTTATCGTTGATTTTAAGCGATGTTGGATCCACTGCATTGTCGTAGAAATAAGAGAGGCCCGTATGGGTATAGGGTTTTGCTTCCTCACTGACTTTTAAATCGGCTACTTTAGGGCATTCTAGCCACTCAGAATAACTCGGGAGGCCATAGCAAAGAAGGATACCGGTAAGGATTAATTTCCTCTTTATATTCATAATATTGCCTTTTTGTCTAGTTGAAAACTTATGCTATAGGTATAGACGAAAATCTACAAATCTGCAAGCAGCTACGGCCTTGCTATTGTCGCATTAACTCTTTACTATTGGTCTAGCTGGGTGATCAGTTCGCGAGTAAATATACGTTGATGCATAAAGTATGGGTTTGGTAAGTCATATAGCCTCTCAAGATCAGTGGGATAGCCATTTTTATCAATGGTTCGATATGTTTTTGCCCCTAAAGTATGCAGCTGAGCAATTTTCACTTTCTCAGTGGCCTTCCCTTGAGCAAATGAATGTTGTACTGCATCATTTCCCTATCCGCATAGGTGAACATTGTCTAGAAGCGGTACCACAATCAACCAAAACTGAGCTATCTAATTTTTATGAAAATTATGAACAGCGGATCTACAGAAAAGGCCAGCTGCAAACCCGCGCTGCCAATTGGCACGATTATCTCAATTTATTGGTTTGGATGACTTTTCCCAGGCTAAAAAGACAACTTAATAAGCTCCAGTTTAAACAAGCTGTACTACAACAAGAACAAGGGTTAAAAAGCCGCTCAATGATTCAACAAAAACTAGCTCATTTTGATGAATGTGGTGTTATCGTGGTTAGCACTAATGTGCAACTTTTTGAGCTACTCAAAGCTCATCGTTGGCAAGAATTGTTTTATGATTGCAGTGATTGCATCGGCGATGAAATTGATTTTTTTATTTTTGGCCATGGACTCTATGAAAAAGCATTAACCCCTTATCTAGGGATGACTGGGAAAAGCATATTATTGCAGGTCAATGATGATTTCTTTCAGCAAAATATACAAGAAAAGCTTGCAAGGATTGATAGCAGCTTAGAGAAATCATTGGTAGGGGATAATGAAGAATATCAGGAACAAAATTTACATCCAGTTCCTGTGCTGGGTGTTAAAGGTTGGTATGCAGGGAAACAGGATGTAGCTTTTTATCAAAATAAAAGTTATTTTCGTGAAAAAAATTAGTCAATGGAATTGGGAGTGAAACATGGAGAACGGAAACGAGTTGTTAGTTTACTTGCTATCTGATGTTAACCGTATGGTTTTCATTGGGATCTTGATATGCACACTTAGCTTACTTATTTGTCTAGGCTTAATGTCTAAGAGAAAATACAGAGATATTGTCATTGCAAACGTCATTTTTTCGAGTATTATAATGGGATTTTTCGTTGTGACGCTCTATCAAAATGCATATAATGAAGTTGGCATCGAACGCTACGCTTATTTAATCCACAAAGCAAATACGCACCCTCGTCTAAACAAAGAATTTTCAGACTATGTTAAAGCACATCAAAATAAAATCGACGGTGTTAATTATGCAGTACTTAAGAAACGCTTGATACACATAGAGCAAAATGAAATTAATCAAGCGTATAAAACCTAAAGCATTTTATAAAACATGTCAGAATCACTATTATTGGAAGTGAACCATCTTTCTGTGGGATTACACACAGAAGCAGGTTACAAAAAGGCAATTAAAGACATCAGTTTTAGGATTAATTCTGGTGAAACATTAGTGCTGCTTGGCGAATCAGGTTCGGGAAAAACCATGACGGCCCTTGCCATCAATCAATTGCTTCCAGCTGTCGCCGGTTATAGTAGCCAGAGCCAAGTTAATTTTAAGCATGAAGATTTGTTATCACTTTCAGAAGTCCAGATGCGTAAATATCGCGGCAATAAAATCGGAATGATTTTTCAAGAGCCAATGTCCTCATTAAACCCCGTGTTTACAATTGGTCAGCAGATTGGAGAAAGTTATAAAAAACATACTCAGTTAACTTCAAAGGCAATAAAAGCAAAGGTTCTATCCTTACTTGATGCCGTTGGGATCCCTGCAGCAAAAAAGCGTATGAATGATTACCCCCATCAATTGTCAGGAGGCATGAAACAGCGGGTAATGATAGCGATGGCATTAGCTCAAGATCCGCAATTACTCATTGCTGATGAAGCAACCACCGCCCTTGATGTTACCACCCAATACCAAGTACTCCAATTATTAAAGACATTACAAAAAAACTCCAATATGTCTATGCTGTTTATTACCCATGATTTGGGTGTGGCTGCTGAAATTGCTCACCGAGTTGCTGTAATGTATAACGGCCATATTATAGAAAATTCAAATAAAGAAAATTTTTTTAATAAACCACTGCATCCATACAGCCAACGCTTGTTTGATGTGCTACCAGATATTGACAAAAGAGATAGGTTATTAAAAGCTATTCCTGGGACTGTGCCGCCGATTACCGATACTTTAGTAGGCTGCCCCTTTGCTAATCGGTGTGATCAAGCATGGGAGATATGTCACAAAATTTTTCCCAAATTGACAAAAGTTAATGAGCATAAAGTGGCTTGCCACTTATATACGACAGATCATGTGCCCACTTCAATACAGCATGATAAGCAGACTGTTCTTAAAAAAAACAAGAGCAGCGGAACTATACTATCCATTGAAAATGTGAAAATATTTTATCCCATACGATCTGGAATTTTACAGCGGAAAGTTGGTGAGGTAAAAGCCGTTGACGATGTAAGTTTTATCCTAAAAAAAAGCCAAACCCTAGCACTGGTCGGAGAGTCTGGTTGCGGTAAATCAACATTAGGGAAATCCTTATTGCAATTAGTTGATAGCACAGCGGGGTGCGTGAATTATCAAGGGAGAAATATATTGCAAGGTAAAAATAGCATCCAGCTACGCCGTGATATTCAAATGATATTTCAAGATCCTTACGCCTCACTAGATCCCAAAAAAACAATTTTTCAAAGTATTAGTGAGGGGATGAAGATCCATGGATTATCAAATAAACAAACTTTGCTCTCAGAGGTTGATAGATTATTGGACTCTGTGGGGATCTTAAAAGATTATAAATATCGTTATCCCCATGAATTTTCTGGAGGACAACGCCAACGAATTTGTATTGCCAGAGCCTTAGCGGTTAAGCCAAAAATCATTATTTGTGATGAACCTACTAGTGGCCTTGATGTATCCATACAGGCACAAATATTAAATCTTCTAAAAAATTTACAATCTACCTATGAGTTAAGCTTTTTATTTATCACACATGATATTTCTGTTGTTTCTTATTTGGCTGATGAAGTCGCTGTAATGTATTTAGGGAAAATAGTAGAGCAGGGGAGTGTTTATCAGCTTCTAGAAGATCCCAAACATCCTTATACCAAAATCTTACTATCAGCGGTACTCAGAGCAAAAAAAGAGCAAAAAACACCCGCAAAACTCACAGGGGAGCAACCCTCCCCCATAGAGCCACCTACTGGTTGTTACTTTCATCCCCGATGTCCAAAAGCCATGGCGCAGTGCAAAAAAGAGTATCCTAAGAAGGCTCAATTCGGTGAGAATCATTGGGCGGCTTGCCATTTGTATTAAAATGAGATAAAATACCTGCTATTATTGGTCTAAAAAGAAATAAAATAATGATAAAAGAAATCGTAAAACAATATATAATCAATGAGTTACAGTTTCAGGACGACAGCAACGCCTGGTTTGAAAAATTTGAAAAAAACAAAAATATTCGTAAGTTTTTTGCCTATGCTATTTTTCTTGATTCGACTATTTTGCGAAGTTTAGGAAAAAAATCCTTGGCACGAAATGTTCTGGCTCATACAAAATCCGCCGAATTTTTAAATGATATTTCTGTGAAACCCTTTTTGGCCTATTGCCAGGATTATTTTTCTGACGATCCAATGCCTTCAAATGATTTCGATAATACCCAGTTAATTAAAAAATTAGAATCCATTTCTGAACGAGAGCGTGTTCAACAACTATTATCCATCATGAATGATTTAATTCAGCTGCTAAATATTAAAAATCCTTCTACCTTTGAACAGGCAGCAATTCTTGTGGATAGTATGCGTTTAGGTGAAATTCAATTTCAT
>JAJFKH010000098.1 GCA_021773305.1 Gammaproteobacteria bacterium
CTCTAATAAGCCTGGAGCTGATAACCGTTTGCGCATCTTGACCTTCATTTAAACAACTTCCCTATGGTTGCGAAAAATAAATTCATAATGCCTCTAGAAACCCTTACTAGCAAGGACTCTGAGCTTCAGCGGGAATTGCTGGGCATTTGATGAGCAATAGTACCGGCTTTTATCGTCATAGACTGACTCATAAAAGAACCAGGAAATAAGATTTCTATGACTAGATACAAAAACCCCCACGCCATTCCCAACAATAAATACACGGCCGTTGCAGCATAAATTTTATCCAAGGTAATATCATTTTTACTTAAAATCTCTAAAAGGATCCCCACCGCCGTTACAAAAGAAAACAAGAATGCCAAAATACAAATCACTGCATAAAACCAAGGCTCCTGATAAAAAATTGTCAAAAAATTTGCGGCCACAATCCCAATCGCGAGGATTGAATCAAAAATTAAAATATATTTATTGTGAGCAACAGCATAAGTCGCGGATAATATGCTTATAAAAAGAACGATGTAAAATAAGTGAGTAAACCCTTGACCAATATCCAGCACCGAGGATATCATCACAAAAACAAGTAAAAATATCAATAAAAATAAAGATTTACCTATAATGACCCGAGGGACTGTAGACTTCATCCTTGATGCCTCTTTGCTAAATACTGATTAATATTATAGGCACTCACAATGGCTTTTCACTATATGTTACTATTCACAAAGTAATTCTAAAATCCCAAGGATGGTATAGCATGTCAAAATACGGCCTCATTATCATAAGTTGTATTTTTCTACTCCTAGGCTGCGAAGACAAAAGCACCAAAGAGGAATCAGTTCGATTTGTGAAGTCCGCTCAGCTAGGCGATATTAAAACCCAGCGAGAAAAAAATTACCCAGCTATTGTCAGCGCAACACAAAAAGTCGAATTAGCTTTTCAAGTCCCTGGACAACTTATCAAATTTCCTGTGGCAAAAGGGCAAGTGGTCGTCATGGGAGATGTCTTGGCAGAACTTGACCCTCGTGATTATCAACATACCTTAGACGAAAAGAAAGCCCTATTAGAACAGACCACCAAGGATTATGCTCGCTTCCAAGAGTTACTTCGAACAAACTCTATTGCGAAGGTTCGAGTTGATGCAAAAAAAGCTGATTTTAAAGTCGCTAAAGCTCAAGCTGCCAGAGCACAAAAATCCTTCGATGACACAAAACTCAAGGCACCCTTCGACGGTATTGTTGCAGATAAATTTGTAGAAAATTTTGAAAACATTAAAGCAAAACAACCCATTGTCAATTTACAAGACATTTCATTTGTGGAATTCATTATCAATGCCCCTGAGCAAGATGTTTTTCATATTGATGATATCACTGAAGTTAGCGCTGATAAGCTTGGCCCGATCATTGGCAATATTCGTCTTGAATCATTACCTAATAAAAGCTTTCCGGTGCACCTTAAAGAATATGCCACAGAAGCCGATCCCAATACACAGACCTATGAAATAACATTGACCATGGAGAACCCTGATAATATAAATATTTTCCCCGGCATGACTGCGACGTTCATACCCGAGATAACTTCTGAGACAAAAGACACCTATCTTGTCCCCGTCACAGCTGTCTTCCCTGGAGAAAATAACCAAAATTATATCTGGGTGATTAGTGACGATGGAACTGTCAAAAAAATACCTGTTGAGGTAGGGCCTATGGAAAATGATTACATCCAAATACATACATCGGAAAAAAAAGGTACATCCATTGTAACGGCGGGTACAGCTTACATACAGGAAGGGATGAAAGTGATAACCCAACAGCCGAAGGATTAAATTCATGAATATTGCAGAATTTTCTATTCGTAAAAAAACCATTACCTTGGTAATAACCCTACTACTAATCGGCGCTGGCATTTATTCTTTTACTCGGCTTGGACAGTTGGAAGATCCGGAATTCACCATTAAAGATGCTAAAGTTGTCACGCAATACCCTGGAGCCACACCTCAAGAAGTTGAAAAAGAAGTTACCGATATTTTAGAAACAGCTATCCAAGAGCTACCACAGTTACGCTATATTGTTTCAAGTTCCGAAGAAGGCTTATCTATTATTACACCAACTATTAAAGATAAATATAATAAAGCTACCCTGCCGCAAGTCTGGGATGAGTTACGAAGAAAAGTCAATGATGCGCAGGAAAAACTACCTCCGGGGACAAAAACCAGCATCGTGAATGATGATTTTGGTGATGTTTATGGGCTTTATTTTGCAATCACAGGAGAAGACTTTTCCTATCGAGAGTTAAAAGATTATGTAGATGAATTTCGAAAAGAAATGTTACTCATTCACGGGGTAACAAAAATTGATTTATGGGGGCTACAACAAGAGATTATTTACGTTGAAATTTCACGATCAAAATTAGCGCAACTAGGTATTGCCCCAGAAGTCATTTATGCAACCTTAGGACAACAAAACATTGTTGTCCCTTCAGGTAATATCAAGGTTGGCGATGAATATATTAGCATTGAAACAACGGGAAAACTTGACAGTGTTGACGCAATTAACAACTTAATTATTCGCGACAAAAAATCAAATACACTGATATCCCTAAAAGACATCGCCAATGTTTTTCGTGGTTATCAAACCCCGCCAAAAACCATAATGCGATTTGATGGGAAAAAAAGTATTGGGATGGGAATTGCCGTATCTCCAGATGAAAATGTTGTCAAAGTAGGAGATACTATTACTCATCGTTTAAACGAACTCAAACAGATAACTCCTGCTGGAATTAATATTGAAACCATTTATAACCAAGCAACAGCTGTCAATAATTCGGTTAATAGTTTTTTACTGAGCCTATTGGAAGCCGTTATTATCGTGATCCTTGTTTTGCTCATTTTTATGGGGCTGCGCAGTGGATTATTAATCGGTGGCATGTTGATACTTACCATATTAGGAACATTTTTCTTTATGAATATGTATACCATCACATTACAACGAATCTCCTTAGGCGCTCTGGTCATCGCTTTAGGCATGTTGGTTGATAATGCAATCGTTGTAACAGATGGCATTTTAGTCAAATTACAACAAGGTAAAGCGGCTATAATTGCCGCCAAGGAAGTGGTCTCTCAAACTATATGGCCACTCTTTGGAGCAACGATTGTTGCTATTCTTGCATTCACCACTATATCCATGTCCCAAGATTCTACAGGAGAATATACAAAGTCCCTCTTTCAAGTCATACTCATTTCCTTACTATTAAGCTGGGTGATTGCAATCACTGTAACACCTTTATGTTGTGTGTTATTCCTAAAACCTGACAGCAATGCATCAGATGATCCTTATGCTGGAAAATTCTATCAAAAATATGCTGGTTTTTTATCTCATTGTATTCGGTTACGTTGGCTCACTGTCAGTATCACTATTGGATTGATGGCCCTCGCTATCTTTGCTTTCCAATTCGTGGATCAAAGTTTTTTTCCTTCATCGACCATGGGAGAATTCATGGTGGATTATTGGCGTCCTCAAGGAACTGATATTCGAGAAACCAATGCTGATGTAAAAGTCATTGAAAAATATATTAAGAGCCTTGATGGCATTCAATCGGTATCTTCATTTATTGGAGCTGGTGCTTCGCGCTTTACGCTCATTTATGCTCCTGAAGATATTAATTCAAGCTATGCACAACTCTTAGTGAAAGCGAACGACTATCGAGATATTGAAAGTCGATATATTCCCAATATTCGCGAATATCTTGCCCAAAATTTTCCAGATTCAGAACCCGATGTAAAAAAATTCCGTATGGGTACCGGTAGTGGTTTTTTGATTCAAATTCGTTTTAGTGGCCCTGATCCTCAGATCCTTAGAAAACTCGCCAATAAGGCCATAACAATTTTACAAAACGATGGTGGATCTATTAATATTCGAACCGATTGGCGACAAAGAGTTAAAGTCATTGACACAGAATTTTCAGAAAATAAAGCACGGCGAGCAGGGATCTCACGACAAGCTGTCAGTGATGCCATTCAAACGACATTTACTGGACTTGCAGTGGGACTCTATCGTGAGGACAATGAACTCATTCCTATTGTAGCTAGATCCCAAGAAGAAGAGCGCAATGATGTGAATAGTATTCATGACATTCAAGTTTGGAGTCCTTTGGCAGAAAAAACAATCCCCATAGGACAAGTGGTTAATGGATTTCATCTTAAATGGCGAAACCCCATACTCAAACGCAGAAACAGAAAATCAACCATCACTGTTCAAGCAGATCCTCGGTTAGGAAATGCCACGCCTGTGGTCGATAGGATTTTTAATCAAATAGAAGCCCTAGAACTTCCTTCTGGCTATGAACTCGAATGGGGCGGAGAATATGAAGATGCGAAAGATGCTCAAGCTGGCATTTATAAAAATATTCCTCCGGTCTTAATTAGCATGATCCTATTGGTCATTCTTCTTTTTAATGCACTTAGACAACCGCTTATTATATGGCTTTCCGTCCCTCTAGCCATTATCGGTGTAAGCTTTGGTTTGCTCCTCACAGGACAATCTTTTGGCTTTATGGCATTACTTGGATTTTTAAGTCTCTCGGGTATGTTAATCAAAAATTCTATTGTCCTTATTGATCAAATTGATTTAGATATCCGCGAAGGAAAGCATCCATTTCAAGCAATTATTGATTCATCTGTGAGTCGCATACGCCCTGTCTCTATGGCCGCTATCACGACAATTTTAGGCATGACACCTTTATTACTCGATGTGTTTTTTGTAAGTATGGCGGTCACTATTATGTTTGGTTTACTCTTCGCCACACTGCTCACACTCATTGTGGTACCCGTTTTTTATGCTATTTTTTTCAAAATTAAGGAATCAAACAAACATTAGAGGAATCGTCAATTGATGGATGATAACAACCGTATATAAAAGAAGGATTACATCGTAAAAAGAATAGGACAATAAAACACTGGCGTGCATTTTTTGCAATGGTATTGCTTTAACTAATTCAACAAATAAATATAATTGTAGTAAAAACGCAATAACCCCTGCAAAGACACTAAATCCAAAAACGTAGAGCAATAAAAACACCACAGCAAAACTATTAATTACTGCCATGCCTTTCTTAAATCCATCTGATATTTCATCAATACGTTTTAAATGAAGGAAAATGTCAATACTGAATATTAATGGAATAATCCCTGTAAAAAATAGTAAATAACTGTAGATAGGAAATGCATTAAATAACCCACTCATAGCCACTGCAACATAATAAATCAGTAATAATCCTACAATCAACAAGAAAATAAAATAAAACATTCTCATATAGGCACACGAACTATTATGGAAAATTTTTGCGGTTAAGATAATTTCATAGATGAGTGCCGGCATCCCCAGCAAAAACAACAGAATAAACAATGTCACATTCAATGCTTTTGGTAGGAGTGATGCCAGCGCATTCACTGTGGCGGGCAGTTCATCCACCGGGAAAAAAGAGTAAATTAAAAACCAAGTTGATAAAATAAATAGTAAAATTCCGAAACTGCTATAAAGCCGATAATGGGTAAATTCTAGCTCGAAAACTTCTTTTTTACGAAATAAATAAAGCGCATTAGAAAACATCATTAAGACCACAATGACTGTCAAAGCCAAGCCAAATCCCAATAAGCTATTCAACCAGATTTCATGCTGAAGCCAATCCAAATTATTAATAAAAGTAAAAAACGGGATCGCTTTTTCCGTGGTTAACGGCACCACGTCCGCAAAACAAACGGAAGCTATCAGTAATAGCATAATATATATGGGCATTTTTACTAACATCGCACGTCATACCTATGGTTTTACAAGGCCCTTACTTGTCAGTATAGACAGGCTAAAGCAAAATACCCAGCAATGTGGTTAACATGCAACCTGATAACAGAGGTGCCAACGCCAACAACATCAGTAATTTTAACTGCCAACCTTTCATATTAAGGATCTCCTAATTTTGCAGAATGTTAGCATGTTATCGTTGGGGCGGGTAGGATTCTGAGAGTTCGACACGAAAATTAGAAAATTAGAAAATTATTTATTAAAAACATGGGATTAGCTAAAAAGTGCAACTAATTAAAGGAGAAAAGCTTCAAAATATCGTGTAAAGCGTGCTTCCAAGCATGATGCTTTACCGAATTATTCGATCTCTGGATGCTGCGAACGAGTCGCAGCACGTAGAGGTGGGTTGTTGGGCGCTCACTAATATTAGCTTTTTACCCGTCCAGTGGGCTTTTTGTCTTTAAGTAGAGGCAATTTTTGCAGATCTATCTTAAGCTTTTCCCTCTACCGCCTACGTGCTGCGGCTCGTCCGCAGCATCCAAGAATAAACAGTGATATTCGTG
>JAJFKH010000099.1 GCA_021773305.1 Gammaproteobacteria bacterium
ATTACCAAATTAAGCAATGAGTTTTTTTCTTTCTCAGGAAGGGTTTTCATATAATCATAAAATTCTTGGACTTTCCTTTGGCTTTTTGATATAGCAAAAGTATGCCTTCGAGATTGCTTAATACCCTTAGCAAGAATAACAATTTGATTTAGGGTTTGCTGGCTAATTTCTTTCACTTCTTTTTTATCATTCAATAATCGCACCAACTTTTCAACACAATTATTTTTATTTATGTCCTCAGATAGCTTGACTATCAGTAATTCCATATCAGAGGTGACAAAAGGCTTTTGAGTATAATAGTTAATAAAAAGATCAGCCTTTTCTAACTGGTCACATAGCTCTTCCATACTAAAAAAATAATTACCTTGCGTAACAAAAATATCCTTGGGATCAATCTCGTCAAATGTGTAAAAATAAACAGGTGTTCTTTCTTCTATAATTTGCCCCGTATAGTATTTCAATAACGCTCTCTGTCGTAAATCCTGGGTTTGATTAAATAACTGATTCGCTAAATCAACATAAGTTTGATTCGTCGCTCTATGAGGCATCTGTGCGTAGCCTCTTACTTGATCTTTTACCCGTTCATAACGCACGCGAAAGCATTCAATCACAGATTCAATGTCGAGTGCTTCCTTTTCCCCTTTGCCTCGGGCTAATTCGCGGAGTTCAGACATCCCCTGGGAAGCACCAAAATAACGTCGCCGAATACCACATAAACCATGATATTTTGTTGACGTTGTATAGTGTAGTTCTCCTACTAACATCGCGCCATCCTTTTATTTTTGTGCGGTTTTAGACTCAACTCAGACAGGCAGAGCATAACAAAAGAACTGACAAAAATCAAATTACAGGAAAATCGCGAAAAAGTGAGGCTATCCCCTGTCTTTCAATGGGCGGCGACCATTTGGGCTGCTGATCTTTATCAATCACAACCGCGCGGATCCCTTCATAAAAATCCTGAGAATGAATAAAATATTGGGCGAATTGTAATTCCATGTCCATGCAACAATCAAATGTCAAGTGCTTCCCCCGACGAAGCACTTCGAGGGTCAACAAAAGACTGGTGGGTGATTTGCTTGCCAGTTGATCCAGCGCTGAGTTCGCCCATGTTGTATCTTGCTTCATTAATTGCTGGGTGATAAGCTGCATTTCATCATGCCCAAAACATTGATCCACCTGGCTCTGCCAAAGAGCAAGCTCTGAGCTTTCCGATTTTTTTGAAAAATCCTGCAATACACGAGTGATCGATGCCTCGGAACCATCCGCAACCTCGGCAAGGGCAGAGATAATTTCTTCAATTTTTTCACTGGGTACCGTCACATCGGTTAATCCAAGATAAGCGGCATCAGCGGCATTTAATCGCGCCCCCGTAAGTCCAAGGTAACGCCCCATTTCACCGGGACAACGAGGCAAAAAATAGGTCGCGCCGATATCAGGAAAAAACCCGATAGCCGTCTCAGGCATGGCAAAAACCAAACGCTCAGTTGCAACCCGATGGCTGCCATGGATTGAAATACCAGCACCTCCCCCCATAGTCACGCCATCCATAAAAGCAATATAAGGCTTTGAATAATGATAAATTCGTGAATTTAGTCGGTACTCATGGTAGAAAAATTTTTGCAATGGAGCATGATCACCAGCAATACCGCTGTGATAGAGAGAAACAATATCACCCCCGGCACAAAAGGCTCGTTCTCCTGCACCGCAAACTACCACCCCCTTGATGGTGGTTTGCCTTTCCCACTGCTCCAATTGCTTATCAAAAGCAAGGCACATATCTAATGTCAATGCATTGAGTGCTTGAGGTCGATTTAAGGTGACAATCCCTAAATGACCCAACTTCCCAGATTTTTCACTGAAAGCTATATCCATGGCTGTATTTTTTGCCTACAATTAAACGAATAAAGACGATTGGATATTATTTCATGAGCGATTCTACTCAGCAACTCCCCATTGGCGTTTTCGACTCTGGCGTCGGCGGGTTAACTGTCTTAAAAGCACTACAAGAACAATGTCCCAATGAATCTTTCATTTATTTAGGGGACACCGCTCGCTTACCCTATGGTACCAAAAGTGAACACACGGTGATTCGTTATGCCACCCAAGCTGCACATATTCTCTTAGAAAAAGGCGTGAAATTATTAGTTGTTGCCTGTAACACCGCTTCAGCCCTCGCCATTGAGGCCCTACAAAAAGAATTTAAGCATATTCCAGTCATCGGTGTGGTAGAGCCAGGAGCGCAAGCGGCCTGTGATATGTCAAAAACCCGAGAAATCATGGTACTCGCAACAGAGGGTACCGTGAAATATAAAGCCTACGAAAAAGCCATTGCCAAGCGTTGTCCTGATGCAAATATTATCTCTCAAAGCTGTTCCCTATTTGTCGCATTAGCGGAGGAAGGTTGGACTACAGGGCCTATCGCCACGGCGGTCGCCAAACAATATTTACACCCGTTACTACAGCACCCGTCTCATCAGGCAGTGGATTGTATCGTCTTAGGATGCACCCACTTTCCGGCATTAAAAACAACGTTAGCCGAGATATTGCCTCCCCATATTGTTATTGTAGATTCCGCTCAAACCACCGCCCGACTCGTTGAAATCACCTTAAGAAACGAGCGGTTACTAGCAACTTCCGGCAACCCTGGCAACACATGCTATCTTGCCACAGACTCCCCAGAACGCTTTGCAAGGGTCTCTCACCATTTAATACAAAATAATATACAGCCTGTGGATGTGGAACTTATTGAATTATAGCCTTTAAAATACTGGCTTTCGTTTTTCAATAAAAGCATTCACACCTTCATTTTTTTCTTCTGTGCCACAGCACAATCCAAAATGTAATGCTTCCAAAGCCAGCCCTTCATCCAAACTCATATCAAACCCTTGATCAATGGAAAATAATGTACTGGTAATCGCCTGAGATCCCATTTGCAAAATCGTTCCTAATATTTCCATACCGCGATCAATCAAATCATCGGCTAGAACCACCTCACTCACTAAACCCCATTGTAATGCTTCTGTTGCGGGGATCATTCTTCCCGTTAAGCAAGCCTCCAGTGCGCGCCCCTTACCCACTAACCGAGCCAACCGTTGTGTTCCCCCATAGCCTGGAATCACACCCAATTTGACTTCTGGTTGAGAAAATTTCGCCGATTCTGCGGCAATCCGCAGGGATCCGGCCATAGAAAGCTCACAGCCTCCGCCAATAGCAAATCCATTGACCGCAACCAAGGACACCTTGCCTAAGGTTTCTAATAATCTAAAAACTCGTTGACCTAATTCAGCAAATGCTTTTCCTGAAATACCATCTAATTCTGCCAAACGATTAATATCTGTTCCCGCACAAAAAGCGTTTCCCTTTCCTGTTATCAACAGGACTTTAACTTGAGGATCATTTTTTCCTTGGAGAAGAATTTTTTCCAATGCCAACATCATCTCACCACTTAATGCATTGAGCTTTTCAGGTCGATTAAATGTTATTTGCAAAATACCTTGGTCTGTTAAATTTTGCTCAATCATGTCAATATCCTATTTCAAAGGTTTCATCGAATATCCGCCTTGCCATAATAAGGCGCATAATTTCATTGGTTCCCTCTAAGATCCGATGAACGCGCAGATCCCTAAAATAACGTTCAATGGGATAATCTCGGAGATAACCGTAGCCACCATAAAGTTGCATAGCTTCATCGCAGATCGCAAAACCTTTATCTGTTGCGAAGCGCTTTGCCATGGCACAGTAAAGAGCGGCTTCCGGATCGTTATCTTGTAACAGGCAGGCTGCTCGATATGTCATCAACCTTGCCCCTTCAAGATCGGTTAACATGTCAGCTAGTTTAAACTGTATGGATTGGAAATGTTGCAGGGATTGACCAAATTGTTTTCGCTCTGCCAAATACTGCCGACACAGATCGAAACATTGCCTTGCACCTCCAAGAGAGCAAGCCGCAATATTGATTCGTCCACCATTGAGTGCGGATAGAGCCATCTTAAATCCCTGGCCTTCGTCTCCAATTAAATGACTCATCGGCACTTTACAATTTTCGAAAAAGACCATGGATGTTGCCTGGCTATTCCAGCCCATCTTCACCTCAGGTTTTCCAAAACTCAAGCCCGGTGTATCTTTTTCTACTAATATCGCAGAGATCCCTTTAGCACCCGCTTCTCCCGTGCGGGCCATACACAAATACACATCACTGACAGCCCCCCCGGAAATAAATGCTTTCGTGCCATTGATAATATAGTGACCACCTTCCTTACGGGCGGTGGTTTTCAATGCAGCCGCATCAGAACCTGCCCCCGGCTCTGTCAAACAGTAACTGCTAAATCGATCAAGTTTCAGTAATCCTGGTAACCACTGGTGGCACTGCTCATCTGTGGCATATTGATCAATCATCCAGGCAACCATATTTTGAATGGACAAAAAAGCAGCTGTTGAGGGGCATGCTTTTGATAATGCCTCAAAAATAAGCACTCCATCCAATCGAGATAACCCACAGCCCCCCACATCCTCACGGATATAAATCCCCCCAAGACCCAGTGCTGCCCCGCGCCTTAATGTATCTAATGGACAAATTTTCTCTTCATCCCATTTGGCGGCATGGGGAGCCAAATGCTGAGCAGCAAAGTCACCCACCATTTTTGTTAACTGCTGCTGTTCAAGACTTAGTCGGAAATCCACGTCTATTTCATTCCTTGTATCTGGATTATTTAAGACATTTTATGGGATAATGCCAAGAAACCAAAGTAGTGTCTCACCGATGAATTATCTGCGCATCGCTTTACCAGTACCTTTTTATCAATTATTTGATTATGCCAATAATGGGCTGACCATAGAACAGCTCCAGCCCGGCATTCGCATCAGAGTGCCATTTGCCCACCGAGAAATCATTGGTATTTTAATTGAAGCCATTCACGATACCGATTTCGACAAGGATAAAATTAAACCCATTATCGAAGCCCTTGATCAAACTCCAGTATTTACACCCCATCTGTTTTCACTCTGCCAATGGGCCAGTGATTATTACCATCATCCATTAGGGGATGTGCTATCCCATGCCTTACCCACCCTACTCCGGCAAGGTAAAGCGGCCACCATTAAGCATAACACTCCAGAAATTGCTGATCGTCAGCCAGAATCCCCTCTTTCACTCAATCCCGAGCAACAACTCGCTGTAACAACCATTACCGCATCACTTTCCTCGTTTAAACCTTATCTTCTCCAGGGGATCACCGGCAGTGGCAAAACCGAAGTTTACTTACACTGTATCGATGCCGTATTAAAACAGGGAAAACAAGCCCTGATTCTAGTACCTGAAATCGGTTTAACGCCCCAGACCTTAGCTCGCTTTTCCAAACGATTTAATGTCCCCATGGTAGTGCTACATTCTAGATTATCTCCCCCAGAACGGCTGTCTGCCTGGATACAGGTAAAAACCGGCCAAGGGAAAATTATTATTGGCACACGCTCAGCTATATTAACACCCGCTCAACAGCTCGGGATCATTATCATTGACGAATCTCATGATATGTCCTTCAAACAACAAAGTGGTTTTCTGTATTCTGCAAGAGATCTCGCTGTTCGTCGAGGACAAATGTTACAGATACCGGTGATATTAGGCTCCGCAACCCCAAGTCTTGAAAGCCTTTATAATGCACAGCTAAAACGCTTTACACCATTGTCCCTCACTCAGCGCGCAGGAGGCGCATCAACACCAACCTTTCATATTATTGACATTCGGGATCAACCATTAAACTCCGGCATATCGAAGCCTATGATAGCTGCCATCGATAAACACTTAAAAAACCACAAACAAGTTTTATTGTTTTTAAATCGCAGAGGCTACGCTCCCGTACTTATCTGTAATCACTGTGGTTATGCGGCAGACTGCGAGCATTGTGATGCTAAGATGACCTTGCACTTAACACCTCGCTATTTACATTGTCATCATTGTGATCGCAAACGTAAAGTAACAACCACCTGCCCCAAATGCCAAGAAGCCAACTTAACCCCTATCGGCGTTGGCACAGAAAAACTCGAAGAATTTTTAGAGCAAGAATTTCCTGAAGTGGATATTATACGTGTTGATAGAGATACCACCCACTCAAAAAAACATTTAGACGCAACCTTGACAAAAATACAGCAAGGTCATTCACAGATCTTAATCGGTACCCAAATGCTCGCAAAAGGACATCACTTCCCCAATGTCACGTTGGTTGCCATTATTGATGTAGATAGCGGATTGCTAAGTCCTGATTTTCGCGCCACAGAGCGCATGTCACAATTATTAGTTCAAGTAGCCGGTCGTGCAGGACGAGAAAAAGAACCTGGAGAGGTTTACTTACAAACACGAAATCCAGAACATCCCAGCTTAACCACATTACTCAAAGATGGCTACATGGCTTTTTCCGAAAAACAACTCCAAGAACGACAGTCCGCTAACTTCCCACCCTTTTCTCATTTAGCGTTATTTCGCTGTGAAGCCCCTCAGGTAAAAACTTGTATGGAGTTTTTGGCTAAAGCAAAAACCTATCTTGCCAATGATCATAACGTTCAGGTGCTCGGCCCTATCCCCGCCCCCATGGGCAAACGCAAAGGCTTTCATCGTGCACAATTGTTGCTTAACGCCAAACATCGAACCCAACTACACACGGTTATCAAAACTGGACTCCGCAACATCATCGCCCTTAAAAAACCAGTAAAACTTCGCTGGTCTTTGGATATAGACCCCTTAGATATGTATTAAGACCATTAGGAGATCATCAAATTATGCTTATCTTAGACATAATTACGGCTGTCCCATTCTCCTGGTGCCGCGAACAAGTCCTGAGAGTTCGTGACGAATATTCGAAAATTATTTATTAAAAACATGGGGTTAGCTAAAGAGTGCAACAAATTAAAGGAGAAAATCTTCCAGAAAAAGTGCTCTCAAGCATGATGTTTCACCCAATTATTCGATCTTTTTCTGGATGCTGCGAACGAGTCGCAGCACCCAGGAAAATGCGGCAGCCCTGTAGATATAATAGTAACCGCTTGAAAAACTGTGTATTTTATGACATAATGTACCGTCACGAAGAAACCCCTTTCTTGGAATGGGTAAAGCTTCAAAGTAAAAAAATAAAGACTAAAAGGTGGACTGGCATGGAAAACTATAACAACATCATAAATTTAACCAACGAAATGCAAAATTTTCTTATCGCATCCTTTGAAAGAGGTAATCCCGAAAAGTTTGGTGATAACTGGACGAATTTTACGGGCTGGCTTCACCATGGCGCGGGCCAACCCTACCAAACCATTGTCATGAAGATAAATAAAGAATTAGCTCAATTTTTCGGCGATCAATGGTTATTTGAAGAATTCGTGTGTTTTGTTAAAAGCCCCGAGAATTATAATACCAACTTTTTAGACGATTGCCCTGCTCTAGCAAACACCCTAGAAAAAGAGCTGCTTACCCTTTTGCCTGCCGCTGAAGCTTGGAATAAAACCTTAGCGATGAACAAGCTAAAAATAGAAGAAAGTAACGACCCTTTCTTTGATTTTGCTCCCAAATCTGATAAGAAATATCAAGGCACAGGCCGTTGGGTCGATCTACAATATCTAAAGCAATGCAAAAGTGAGCCAGCGACAATTTTGCAACAAAATTTTATCCAGTTTACGAAAGAACACAGTGATTATGACTCACCCAAAGAAAAGAGACAGATTCCTCGCCCCGAAGGGATCCACGGTACGGTAATACTTCTCAAGCGGGATCCAAATGCTGGCCAAGCCATGGTCTATCACACAACCGCTGAAACTTATTCCCAGTGGGCCTATGATAATGGATTTAAAGAAAATGTTGAGATGATCACTCCAGAGAAACTAAGTGATTTTATAGAAAAGTCGGAGGGTTTATTACAAGATTTCGTAGGTGAAAAGCGCAAGCAATTAGCTAATAAAATCTACTTCACCGCAAAAACCGCTCAACAAGAATATGATCTGCATTGCAAACAAACTCGCACACGCTTTTCCATCATAAGTCCCCATGGCATGGGTGGGCGAAAAAATGCAGCTGATTTTATTAGCAACCTACCGCAAAATGATTTATCTGCAAGCATTCAGTGTATTGGAACATTACTGAACGAAGATTGCAGTAAAAAAGGTGCTGGAAATTTTAACCACTGGTCATTTAAAACCCGTTTGATGTTAGCTCTCAATAGCGACTTAGATCTCCGGCTCTATGGACTCAAGCAAGACGCACCGAGGGATAAAGCAGAAGAGCATAAAGCAACCCTGATAACCCAGCTACGGAGAATTAATCTAGCATTACAACCTAAGGAAGCACAAGATGTAAATGAAGAGATTATTCCTGAGGTACCTAACTTATAAGGTATTTTTACTTACCCCCAGGTCTGCCTCTGAGCGTTCGACACGAAAATTATTTGTTAAAAACATACCAGAGGAGAAAAGCTTCCAGTGCTAAAAATAATTGAGAGGCATGATGCTCCACCTTGCCGCAATATTCCGTGCCCCTGTCTGTAAGCACCCGTAACAAGCGAACTTCTTGAGAATGAACACGGTACAATGGTTTCATTCAGCGCATGGGCCGCTGTCAGCGAGGTCTTTTCTGTGTAAAGACGAGCAAAGGCTACCCGGCTATACGTATCAACAAAGGTTTGCTGATAAATCCTACCCACTCCCTTCATCGTACCTACATAGTACGTATCTTAATAGCCTGGATACTGTGTCTTGATTTTGCCATGAGCTTCTTTTTCTTCTTTCTGCTCAACTCTTGGAGTCTATCTTTGTCTCATTTTCGCTGACACATTCCGACCCATGACTTTGCATGCTTGAGAAACATTTCCCAATTCTTTTGCTAAATTCAATAAGCACAATTTTGGCTTGATGATTTTTTTTGCTATGCTACTCATATCTGACATTCTGCTGTTGGTTCGGATTTGTTTGCAAACTCCGCCCTGGTGATGTACGCTCCGTATTCATGGTTCATAAACGAATGTGCGTTAAGGCTAACGCATAACTGTTAATAAGGAAAATTAATATGTATCATCAATATATTGAACAAGCTAACAAAGGTGATTCACATGCAAAGTTTATGATTGGCAAAGCGTATCTTGAAGGCGATGGTATACAGCAAAGCAGCTCTAACGCATTGACATATTTTAAATATGCTGCTGAGAAAGGACACGCTGATGCGCAATACAATCTTGCAATGTTATACGATAAAGGAAATGGTGTAGACAAAGATTACAAAAAAGCATATCACTACTATGGCCTTGCAGCCCGCAATAATCATGCTCTTGCTGGGTGTGTATATGGCATATCAAGCATGAGTAGACAATACGCATTGGATTATCAAACAGCAGCACATTATCTTGAATTTGCGGCTAAAGATGGCTTTGCGATGGCACAAACCAACCTCGGCAGTCTTTATATCAGTGGTCAAGGCTGTACGCGAGATTATAATAAAGCCCGATTCTATTTTGAACTTGCTGCGGCTCAAGATTACCCCGGGGGACAATACAACCTTGGAATTCTTTACATGAAGGGTCAAGGCGTTGAAAAAGATTATAAGAAGGCGCTTGAGTATCTTGAACTTGCCGCTGACGAAAAAAATACTGACAGACAAGACAAGCTGGGCATAATAACCCTAAAACATCGTGGAGTACAAGTGTTAGCACAACAAACACTTGGTCTCAATTATATGGAAGGTTTAGGTGTAGAAAAGGATTATAGCAAGGCATGTAGATATTTTGAGCTTACCGATGGGGAATCAACAATGTCCCAGTATTATCTTGGAAGCTTCTATACTAATGGGGAAGGTGTAGAAAGAGATTATAAAAAAGCTCGGTGTTATTTTGAAAATTTTATTAGTTTGGCTCAAAATAAAAATCCATTTGACAGTGTCACCCATATTGCTGATACGCAATCCTATCTCGGATTATTTTATTTTCATGGTTCTGGTGTTGATAAGGACTACGTAAAGGCTAAAGAATATTTTGAACTTGCGGCTAGTCAAGATCATGCTTTAGCAAACCACTACCTTGGTAAATTATATTTCGCAGGTAATCATGTTCAACAAGATTATGAAAAAGCCCGATATTATTTTGAACGTGCTATTGAGCTAGGCTGCGATATCATTGAAACACCATATTACCTTGGAACACTTTATCTTAATGGCCATGGTGTAGATAAAAACTATGAGAAAGCCAAAGAATATTTTAAGCTAGCAGCGGATAAAGGGGAGGCTAAGGCCCAATATAAACTGGGTGTACTTTACTTTAAAGGCCTAGGCATTGAACAGAGTGACACAAATGCCCAAATATATTTTGAACTTGCAGCTAATCAAGATCATACTTTAGCAAACCACTATCTTGGTAAATTATATTTCGCAGGTAATAATGTTCAACAAGATTATGAAAAAGCCCGACATTATTTTGAACATGCTATTGAGCTAGGCTGCGATATCATTGAAACACCATATTACCTTGGAACACTTTATCTTAATGGCCATGGTGTAGATAAAAACCATGAGAAAGCCAAGGAATATTTTGAGCTTGCGGCTAATCAAGATCATGCTTTAGCAAACCACTATCTTGGTAAACTATATTTCGCAGGTAATAGTGTTCAACAAGATTATGAAAAAGCCCGATATTATTTTGAACGTGCTATTGAGCTAGGCTGCGATATCATTGAAACACCGCACTACCTTGGAATAATTTATCTTAATGGCCATGGTGTAGATAAAAACTATGAGAAAGCCAAAGAATATTTTAAGCTAGCAGCGGATAAAGGCTATATGCAAGCACAATATAATCTTTCTACTTTATATAGCATTAGCGGTAAAAAAAATGCAGATGACCATAAACTTGCTTTTCACTATTGTAAGCTTACAGCTGATCAAGGGGAGGCTAAGGCCCAATATAAACTGGGTGTACTTTACCTTAAAGGCCTAGGCATTGAACAGAGTAATACAAATGCCCAAATATATTTTGAACTTGCGGCTAATCAAAACCATACCAATGCACAATACAACCTTGGAATACTTTATTTTAATGGCCAGGGTGTAGATAAAAATGTGAAGACAGCAAAACTTTGGTTCAAAAAAGCAAGCCTCCAAGGCGATAAAAATGCTCAAAGCCTATTAATGCGCTGCGCTGCAACTGATAGACAGCAACTAAGCAATATTGCACCGATTAATGGGAAGAGTCAGGAATATACAGCGAGATACCAGAATTCGCCTGTTATTATAAAAAAATTCTCATGTAAGGACAAAGAAAAAGCGAATGAAGTTTATCAAACATTAGTTTTACTTATGGCACTTGAACATCCACATTTAATTAGTATGATAGGTTATATAAACCAACCGTTATCCCTTGTTATAGAATTTCTTCCAAATAATTCATTAGATGAGTTTTTAGCGAATGTAGCACCTAATGATTTGTCATGGGAAATCCGTTTTAAAATTGTCAAACAATTGGCAGAGGGATTATCCTATCTTCACAAAAGCAATGTTGTACATCAAAGCATAGAAAGTTCAAATATCCTAATAAATCGCAATAACGATGCCAAGTGGACTAATTTTGGTGTAGCTGATTTTGAAGTCAATGCAGCAGAAACCGACAGTATTCGCTGGAAAGCACCAGAGCAGATTACAGAGCCAGAAAAATATTCAAAAGAAGCCGATATATATAGTTTTGGGGTGATTATGTGGCAAATATCCAGCCACAAAAAGCCATATCCAGAAGTCGCGCAGCCTAGTATGGTCGGCGAAAAAATTGCTCAATCTAAAACCAATGCTACTCCAGACGCTACTAATCCACGCTTTGCTCAAATCATGAAACAATGTTGGTTTGCTAATCCAAAGGAAAGACTAACAGCGGAACAATTGGCAGACAGCTTTAGTGAAGAAAAGGTATCAACTACGTTAAACAAAGTATTTTAATTTGGTAGTGTATTATGTTGACACTCACGAGAAAGCTTACTTGATAAAGAGCAAAACTTATCTGACAAAAGACTGTAAGATAAGCTAGCAACTGTCAGATCACATATGAGCTATTACATATAGTGTAAATAGCGATCTCAAACATGATGCCTTCCTCAATTATTCGATCTTTTCCTGGATACCGTGAAATTCGTGTCGCTTGCTCAGGGTCTTGGAGGAACTTCTTCTTCTTCTTCGACCATATCAAAAACAGAAGACTGGCGTTTTATTGATTGATCAATTTCCTTCACCCTATCAAGAAAATTATCTTTTAGTTTTCCTGTTCTATTTTTACTTCCCTTAAAAGCAGCCTCACGGTTCTTCTCTGGTACAGTGCTCGTACTTATTTCAACAATTTCTTCAATTTTTGATTTACTCAGTATTATCTCATCGTTCGCTAATGCCTTTTCTAAATTGAGTTTAAGTGCGTCAAGGAATATTTTTTTAGGCTCTGCACGAGATATACTATAAAAATGTAGAATACAATTTTTATTCTCCTGGGCTTTGCTTAGCATCTCAATTTTAGACAACATCGTATCCTTAATTAATTCCTTATATTTTTTATGCTTAGCAGAATCTGTTAATTTTTGAGAAGCTTCTTCATGAGGCCGTTCCTCCTCTCTCACGATTTCATTAATAACAAAACTTTCTTCCTTCAGGGACTTAATAATTATCTCCATATCCTCTTGAATCATAATTACACCGAATAATCCCGTCTCTATTTGTTGATGATTTTTCTTTTCATGCTGTAATAAAAATGCTTCCAGAATGTTGAACCCATTTGACTCAGGAAGTTCTTTTAATGTTAAATGGTACCGAGTCACTTTCTGTATAGGCTGAGACAAACTATCTTGGGCGGTTTTTAAATATTCTTTATCCCGCCCTAGATAATACATCTTATAGAATAGTTCCTCAATCGTTCTAAACTTATTCATTCCCACTCGCTGGCATATCTTCCATAAATAATTTTGGAAATTTTCATTATTTTTAGGATCTAATCCATCTTCCCTAAAAAAGTTGTTTAATTCATTTTTTTCCTGTTCCTCAAGACAACCTGAATCAGACAACAAGATCAAGTAACACTCATTCCATTCATTATCAGCACGTTCCAACAATTCCTGCCGGATGCGATTTAATTCATTAAAGTTTTTTGTCAATTCGGTTAAATTTTCTCGGATATTTTTTTTAAAATCATCGGAATTTAAAGCATCACGAACAAACACGAGACCAACGGAAAGGTCTTGAGCAAAGTTCCAAGCAGTTTCTAGATCCATTTGCAAAAGATTTGTCAAATTTTTAAAATAGATCAAAGAATTTAATGCAGCAACAACTTTTTCTCGCTTTTTTATAGCAATTTTTTCAATTAAAGGATATTGTCCTTCTGGTAAATATCGTTGAATAATCATATCCAGCCGCTCAACTTTTAATTGGCGACAGCCATTAATAAAGGTATGTTCCTTTTCTAATAATTCAAAAATCACGCTGGAAATATGAAAAATTGCTTTAAACACATCTTTAAGAACTTCATCTTTCTTAAGTTCTTCTAGATACATTTTTGCGGTATGCATAAAACCACGGGGATCATTTAAATTTAATTCTAGTAATAAAAAATTTTCTTTCACCTCCCGTGTTAGCACTATATTTTGAAGGCAGGTATGGTAAATCTGGTCTAATCCACGAGAAATCCCAACAAACTCTTGGTGTTTTTGTTTATAGACTCCAGCCTCAATAGGTTGATTCAGTAGCGTTGGACTGTTCCCATAGGTTTCTAGAACCAACTGAGCACTTTTAAACTGGCTCACTAGAAGAAAAAACTTAATTACTTCCTTGCTTTTTTTCATATCATGTTAACCGGTTGTTGGCCTCCGAAACGAGATGCTTTATATTTCTTATCACTAACCTCGTTCGCTTTTGTTGCGAAGGAGTCTTTCAACCGCTCGGTACTGTTTGTCCTGCCTTCAAAAGCTCTCTTTTTTTCTGACTCCGAAAGAGATGCCAAGGCTACCACCATAATATTATCGACACTTGCCTCAAATTGTGGATCCATAGCATCAGAATATTGATTTAGCCAATTTTGACATTCTATCCTCATGCTCTCTGCCCACTTAGCTTTTGCTCCAGCATTTTTCCAGCTCAGAGGATTTTTTATGAAATTTTTACTTTTTTCAAATGTAATCTGTGCATCTAAATTTTCAATAATATTGTGAATCAATTCTTTTTGAGCGGTAAAGCGAAACGCTTCCGTAAGCACTTTAGATGCTTCATCAAACTGCTTATCTAAAGGCCGATCTTCCTCATTTAACTCTTTCATTTTTTTGTCTAAAAATGTTAATATATCACCCATATACTTAGTCGCCATTTCTAAACTCTGTAAAGGCCCCCCTGGTCTAAGAAAATTACTCTGCTTTAAAAATTTTTGAACCGCTTCCAGTCGCCCCGGAGCGACCACTTCACTTAATGTCATATTGTAACGTACTGTTCGCTGAAAGGGTTGAGATAATAAATGTACAAGAGGACGCAACATCTTTAAATCCCAATGTAAATGCCAAAGTTTGCGAAGGTCACGTTCAATATCACAGTCACTAAATTGTTGTCCTTCATTACCAATATTTAATATTGCTTGTTCAATAAAATTTTCAAATTGCTCTTCAAGTTTATTATTTAAACCTTCTGATTTTATTAGAGTTAATAATTGTTTTTTTTTAAATTTGTCTAACTGACCCGATTCAGATATATACATTAAATATAAATTATCGTAAGCTTGCTCTAAATGAGCATGCATCTCTCCATGGAATCTATTCAGCTCTGGGTAATTTTTTGTAATTGCACCTAGTTTCCCATCAAAATGTTCCGCAAAGTTGGGGGACATTATTTTTTTGTAAACAAACTCAATACCCGACAACGGATTTTTAACAAAGTTTAAAACATCATCCAAGCTCATGGCTAAATGATTGTCTATAGCTGGGTAGATATCTAATGTTTCCATGACTACAACAATATTTTCCACATTTTGATCGTCTATCTCGGGTAAAATAGGAAACATACCTGTTTGCTGATATTTATTGAATAATATTTTGAATGCGCTAGGATCCACCTTATGACATTTACTTACAAAGGTCTGCTCATTTTCCAATAATTCAAACAACGTACGAGTCACGATTAAAGCCGAAGATAAAATACCTTTGATAGCATCATCGTTTTTACAGTCTTCCACAAAATTTCTAACCAAAGTCAGTGTTTCCTCAACGAGTGGTGAATTGAATGTTAGTTTATATAATAAAAAATTTTGCTTCGCGGCCTCTGATGGCCCACACTTCTCAAGACAGGTTAAGAAATTTCTCTCAAGGGTTTCAATCATTTGATCGGCATAGTTTTTTTGTTGTTGGTAATGTTTACGTAAGATCTGAGAAAGATGGTCATTGCAAAGATAGGCACCTAGAATCAACTGCGCAGTATAAAGCTGGCTGAGAGGAATAAAAAATTTGAGGGATTCCATAGTATTTTCTTCTTTTTTTGTTTATACGAAAAACGATTCTAACACGAAATTGCTAATAAATAAAATACTTTTTAATATTTATAGCCCCGATGAATCGCAACAATACCGCCCGATATATTATGGTAATCACAGCCCTCAAATCCCGCCTCTTCCATATAACCCTGCAATATTTGTTGATCCGGATGCATACGGATGGACTCCGCTAAATATTGATAACTCTTTGAATCATTTGCGATTTTTTCACCTAGTTTAGGTAAAATAGAAAATGAATATATATCATATAACTTTTTCAGTGCCTCTGTAGTCGGCGTGGAAAACTCTAGCACCAGTGCTTTACCACCCGGCTTTAATACCCGGAACATCTCTCTAAGTGCTTGTTTTTTATCGGTTATATTGCGAAGACCAAAGCCAATAGTCACTAAATCAAAATCCCCTTCAGGGAAAGGCAAGGCTTCGCCATTAGCTTGCACATAAGCTGTATTATGAATCGCCCCTCGATCGATTAACCTATCTCGCCCAATAGCTAACATCGAGGCATTAATATCCGCCAAAATAACGCGCCCTTGATCTCCCACCACCTGAGAAAAAGCAAAGGCTAAATCTCCTGTTCCCGAAGCCAAATCAAGGATCTCGTGCCCCGGGCGGCAATGGCTGAGATGAACGGCCATTTTTTTCCAGATACGGTGAACTCCGAAAGACATCAAATCATTCATTAAGTCGTATTGACCCGCAACAGAATGAAACACCCCATTCACTCGCTGTTGCTTCGTCCCAACAGGCACTTGCTCGTAACCAAAATGTGTTTGCTGTTCTAAATCACTCATTCCTCAGTACACCTTCTACAGAATAAAATGGCTCAGATCTTCATCTTTTGCTAACTCGCTCAGCTGCTCATTGACGTATTTCTTGTTCACTGTGAGCGTTTCACCCTGTTTGTCTGAAGCTGCAAAAGAAATTTGGTTCAACAGTCGCTCCATCACCGTATGCAGCCGACGAGCGCCAATATTTTCTGTTTTTTCATTCACTTGCCAAGCAATCTCAGCTAAACGCTCCACCGCATCCGGTTTGAATTTGAGTGTCACATCTTCCGTGCCGAGTAATGCGGCATACTGTTCCGTTAAAGAAGCATCTGGTTCTGTTAAAATACGTTTAAAATCTTCCGTGGTTAGGGCTTTTAGCTCCACTCGAATCGGTAATCTCCCCTGTAATTCTGGAATAAGATCCGACGGTTTTGCTAAATGAAAGGCCCCGGATGCGATAAATAAAATATGATCCGTTTTCACCACACCATATTTTGTGGAAACCGTACAACCTTCAATTAAAGGAAGCAAGTCCCGCTGCACCCCCTCCCGGGACACATCAGCACCACTTGTATGCTCCGAGCGACGGCAAACTTTATCCAGTTCATCAATAAAAACAATGCCGCTTTGCTCAACATTCTCCACGGCAAGGACTTTTATATCCTCTTCATTCAGTAACTTTGCCGCTTCTTCTTCTTGAATAAGTTTCAGCGCTTCTTTTACTGTGAGTTTGCGTTCGCGGGTCTTATCATTGGATAAATTCTGAAACATATTTTGCAGCTGACTGGTCATTTCTTCCATGCCAGGAGGTGCCATAATTTCAACACCGATTTGCGTTGCTGCAATCTCAATTTCGATGGTTTTTTCATCCAACTCCCCTTCCCTGAGCCTTTTGCGAAATAATTGGCGCGTCGCAGATTGTGCATCAGGATCTTCAGGCTCAGAATCTTCGGAAACCGTTTCTCGGGCTTTAGGTAATAACGCATCCAGCACTCGCTCTTCCGCTGCATCCTCCGCAACATGCTGTACTTTCTCTATTTCTGTTTCTCGAGTTTTTTTTACAGCAACATCGACTAATTCCCGAATAATCATTTCAACATCTCGGCCCACGTAACCCACTTCAGTAAATTTAGTCGCTTCCACTTTAATAAAGGGTGCATCAGCTAATTTAGAAACCCGGCGAGCAATTTCTGTTTTACCCACCCCCGTCGGGCCTATCATTAAAATATTTTTAGGGGTGATCTCCACACCAAGCTCTGGATTCACTTCCATCACTTGCAGACGACGCCAGCGATCTCGCAATGCAATCGCAACGGAACGCTTGGCATCTCCCTGGCCAATAATATGCTTGTCTAATTCCTCAACAATTTCTTTTGGTGTCATGAGCATTCGCTTACAATCTCTCTGTTAACTTTTATCGGTACAATCTAACTCTTCAATGACTTGGTTATGATTGGTATAAATACAAATATCTCCAGCAATACTAAGACTCTGTTCAACAATCTTGCGAGCAGATAATTTTGTATTGCGCAATAGTGCCGTCGCAGCGGACTGAGCAAATGGCCCACCCGATCCAATAGCAATCAAATCTTCTTCCGGTTCAACCACATCACCATTTCCGGTAATAATCAGCAGCGATGTTTTATTAGCAACAGCTAATAGTGCTTCTAAGCGACGCAACATTCGATCCATTCGCCAATCTTTTGCCAACTCCACAGCTGCCCGAACCAAATGCCCTTGATACATCTCTAATTTTGCTTCAAATCGTTCGAAGAGAGTAAAAGCATCCGCTGTTCCTCCAGCAAAACCTGCAATGACTTGGTCTTTATAAAGACGGCGTACCTTACGCGCATTACCTTTTAGAACTGTGTTACCCAAGCTCACCTGGCCATCGCCACCGATGACAACCTTATCTCCTCGCCGCACGGCAACGACGGTGGTTCCGCGATATTGTTCCAAACATTTGCTCCTTATTTCACCCCAAACAATTTACATGGGGATTGATTTTTCATTTTTCAATGGATGCACCGTGATCAACAAAGTGTCTATTTTATTGTCACTTAAGCGCTTTTGATCGAATCGAGCCTGACTTGCATCATTGTAAGGCCCTAACATAACACGATACCAATCGGCATGACCCTTATGAAATAATTTGATAGACGCCGTATAGCCACTTAACAGCAATTCAGCCTTCATCCTATCAGCTTCTTGTTTTTTTGAAAAACTTGCGGCTTGTATCATAAAATAGTCTTTACTTTCTGAATGTTGCTTTACAGTCTGTGTTTTTGTGACATGCTCGTCCTCTCCTGGCACTTTCATCTCAGGTAATATCGAATAGTAATCAAATATCGGTTTACGTTTTGGTTTCGCTGTTTTTTCTGGGTTTAATTTCGCCAGCAACGTTTTGCTTTGTTGCAACCCCATCATCGTTACGTACAAGTAACCACCAACCATCAACCCCATACCCAAGAGCATACCGGTAAAAAACCAACGCCAAGGCTTTTTGCCCGTTGCTCCTTTACCTTTGTTCATTGTGGTGGGTTTTGCGTAATCTCTGGGCATACTACATGGCCTCAGGTGCGCTAACACCCAATAATGTCAATCCATTCACCAATATTTGTTGGGTCGCTTTGACTAAACATAGTCGCGCATTTCTCAGAGCATCATGCTCGATGATGAAGGGGTGCGCATTATAATAGGTATGAAAATCATTGGCCAAATCTCGAAGATAATGGGCTAATAAATGCGGTTCGTAATTCACTCCCGCCGCATGGATAATGTCGGGGTAACGGGCTAATCTCCCAACTAAGCTTTGTTCTTGAGCTTCGAGCAACAAATCAAAATGACGACGGCCCTGGCTTTTATCCCATTGAAGATCTTGCTCCCCAAGCTGGCGAAACACACTGCAAATACGCGCGTGAGCATATTGAATATAATAGACTGGATTTTCCGATGATTGAGACTTTGCTAATTGTAAATCAAAGTCTAAATGTTGCTCAACCTTACGCATCACATAGAAGAATCGGGCAGCATCTCGCCCCACCTCATCTCGCAATTCCCTTAATGTAACAAAAGAACCACTACGTGTAGACATTTGTACTTTTTCGTTGCCTCGATACAATACTGCAAATTGAACAATCAGTACGGCCATATCATCAACAGGATGTCCCAAGGCTTGCACGGCAGCTTTCAGTCTTGCAACATAACCATGGTGATCCGCACCTAAAATATCAACCAGTTTCCCCGCCCCTCGTTGAAATTTTGAACGATGGTAGGCGCAATCTGAAGCAAAATATGTCGGCTGACCATTTTTGCGCACTAACACTCGATCTTTGTCATCACCAAATCTTGTGGAGGCAAACCACAAGCACCCATCCTCTTTGTAAGTGTGGCCCCCGGCTTCTAATTCATCAATGCATACTTGAATTTGCCCATTGGAAAATAATTGTCTCTCGGAAAACCACTCTTGATAAACAAGACCCGTTTCTTGCAAATCATCACGAATATCCGCCAACACATAATCCAAGCCATGATCTAATACCACCAAGTAGCTGGTTTCTCCGAGCAACGCTTTGGCTCGCTCAATCAACCCATCAATATGGGCTTCTTTGTCTCCGACACCTGGCACTGTCTCATCTTCCGGCAAATCCGCAAAGACTTCTGCCACAGGCCAATGTAATGCATCTTTATGCTCATCCAAAATGGTTTGAGCAATAATGCTCACATAATCACCTCGATAACCATTGCTAGGGAATTGCACCTTTTCGCCGCATAATTCCAAATAGCGCAACCAAATGGAGGTGGCCAAAATGTTCATTTGCCGACCCGCATCATTCACGTAATATTCTCGATGCACATTATAGCCAATGGCTTCTAATATATTTGCACAGGTTGCACCGTAAGCAACCGAGCGCCCATGGCCCACATGCAGAGGCCCTGTGGGATTAGCAGAAACAAATTCAATGTTAATTGTTTCTCCACCCCCCACTTTTGAACAGCCAAAACTCTCACCAGCTGCTAGAATCTCATTGATAACGCTATGAAACGCTGTTTCATGGAGAGTAAAATTAATAAAACCGGGGCCTGCAATATCAAGTTTCTTAATTTTCTCTGTTTCTGGAAAATGCTGAACAATAAGTTCGGCTACGTCACGGGGAGGCTGGCTCATTTTTTTGGCCAAAACAAGGGCTATATTGCTTGCAAAATCACCAAACTGCTTATTACGTGCGTGATCCACTTGGGGTTTCACGTCAATTTCGGACAAAAGCCCCTTGGCCATCAGCTGGGAGAGGGTTTTTTCTAATAACTGTTGTATGTACGCTTTCATAATTAAAAACCAAGTGAATTAACCAATGAACATTATTTTAAAGGAAAAAGATGGTAATGTCTTGACCCCATTCACCACAGTTGGTAATTTGCACAGAATTTGTTTGGAACTCGGTTAAGTGCACATTTTAACTCAACATTTTCTACTGATTATCCTAGGTCTCACGGCCTTAGTGTGGGGTGGCGACCGCTTTGTAACAGGGGCGGCAGCATTTGCGCGCAACTTGGGCATTCCCCCCTTGATGGTCGGATTAACGATTGTCGCCTTCGGTACTTCAGCCCCAGAAATTTTTGTCTCTATTTTTGCCGCTATTAAAGGCAACCCTGGGATTGCCTTGGGAAATGCGATTGGCTCTAATATTGCCAATGTGGGATTTGTTATTGGACTAACAGCACTATTGTTCCCATTAAAAGTACATTCAGGCACCCTACGTCGTGAATATCCTTTGTTATTCCTCATCATGGCCGTCGTGGCAGGCTTATTATGGAACGGTATGCTCAATCGTATGGATGGAATTTTGCTCACCGTAGGTGCTTTCACCGTCGTTGGATTAATGATTTTCTGGGGCCTGGAAAATCGCACCACAGAACCCATGGCTAAAGAATATGCCGATGAAATTCCCAAAGGCATGCAAACATCCCGAGCAATTTTTTGGATCGTTGTGGGGCTTCTTTTTTTGCCGTTAGGATCAGAGCTAATGGTGTCAGGATCCGTTGCCATTGCAAAATATTTTGGCATCAGCGATGTTATTATTGGGTTAACCATTGTCGCCCTAGGCACCAGCCTCCCGGAACTGATGGCTTCCCTAATGGGGGCCATCAAAGGTGAACACGACATTGCTATCGGCAACATCCTTGGCTCTAATATGTTTAATTTATTAGCAGTCATAGGCTTACCCAGCCTCATCCACCCCTTCCAGGCAGATCCTGAAGTGCTGTTCCGCGACTATCCCGTCATGGTGCTATTGGCTTTGCTGCTTTATGGTTTTTCTTACTTTCATGATCATAAAAAAGGCCAGCTAGGACGCTTAAGTGGCACTTGCTTGCTTAGTATTTACATTTGCTATATAAGTTACTTGGGTATTATACTTGCGGGAGGGTAGGATTGCCGTCGGAAAAGCATTCTAGGAATAAAGGAGTTGAAATAGAATGACGAAGGACATGGAGCCACCTACAACCACCATAGAACATGCCCCATTCATACCCGCTCACGCATCACTCCCTGAAATCACCTTAAAAGCCATTATCCTTTCCATCATTCTCACCACCGTTTTAGGTGCAGCCAATGCTTACCTAGGGCTTCGTGTAGGCTTAACTATTTCAGCATCCATTCCTGCTGCCGTAATTTCCATGGGGGTATTACGACTGTTTAAACATTCTAACGTTCTGGAAAATAATATTGTACAAACTGCCGCATCCTCCGGTGAAGCGCTCACGGCGGGGATCATTTTTACCATACCCGCACTCATTGTTATTCGCTTTTGGACTCATTTTAACTACATTCCAATGGTCATTATTGGCATCATTGGTGGTATTTTAGGTGTACTGTTTTCCATCCCCCTACGTCAGGTACTGTTAGCCGATCCGGCTTTACGTTTTCCAGAAGGTGTTGCCATTGGTAACATCCTCAAAGCTAGCAGCACCGAAGAAAACAGTTTGAAATACCTCGTTCTCAGCGGTGGTTTAGGCGCTATCATCAGCATTTGCCAAACCGGCTTTAAATTATTAGCGGACAATATTCTACTATGGATAAAAATCGGACCCACCATTATTGGTTCCGGGATTGGTTTTAACCCCGCTCTCATCGGTGCGGGTTACATTATTGGTGCCGATGTTGCTGTGAGTATTTTTTGTGGGGTTTTTGTAGGCTGGATATTAGGTATACCTATTCTTGCTTGGCAACATGCCATTCCCGCCAGTATGACAGCAAGTCATGCTGCGATGGAAATTTGGAGTGATAGCATACGCTACATTGGTTTAGGCGTAATGGCCGTGGGAGGGATCTGGGCCATATCTGCATTACTTAAGCCCATGTTCAGAGGCATTGTTCTCTCCATCAAAACCATGGGACAAGCCGGACTCACAACGTTTCAAAAAACTTCTCGGACCGAGCAAGATATTCCCATGCTGTATGTCATATGGGGGATCTTATTGATGCTCTTGCCTATTTATTTCATACTACAAATGATTGGCTCTCATTCATCACTCCCTTTTTCCGCGCACCTCCTTCATACCTTTAGTTTGGTCAATTTATTTTTTGTGATTATCTGTGGATTTATTATTGCATCGGTTTGTGCCTATTTTGCAGGATTAGTTGGATCTTCGACCAATCCACTCTCTAGCCTTGCGTTAATAAGTTTAATTTTAGCGTCTGGCGTAGTTTTATTTTTATTAGGCAAGCACTTTCATTTTGATACATCAAAAGCTCAGGCCATGGAAGGTGCTGGTATTGCGATTCTCATGACTGCACTGATCGCCTGCACCGCAGCCATCAGCAATGATACCATTCAAGATTTAAAAGCCGGGCACATGGTGGGAGCAACTCCCTGGAAACAACAAGTCATGCTTATTGTTGGAGTTGTGGTTGCCGCATTTGTGATCCCTGGGATCTTACAACTGCTCTTTAACGCCTATGGCCTTGCAGGTGTTTTTCCACATCCTGGAATGGATCCCTCTCAAATGTTACTCGCACCCCAAGCAAGCCTCATGGCCGCCGTGGCAGAAGGTATGTTCACTCATCATCTTGCCTGGTCTATGATACTAATCGGTTCCATCATTGCCATTGCAAGTCTCATTATCGACAAATGGCTCCGCCGTTACGGCAAACGATTTCCTGTGCTTGCCGTAGGCCTTGGCATTTATCTCCCTGTGGATACATCAACCCCCCTTGTCTTGGGTGGCATCATTTCCTACCTGGTTCATCGTCAATTAAATAAAAAACTCTCCCAGGAAACCATCACTCCCTCACGCCACCGTCGTCAAATGCAAGTGGGCATTTTACTTGCCAGTGGTCTGGTTGCAGGAGCCGCTCTCACCGGAGTGCTACTCGCCATTCCTTTTGTCATTGAAGGCAGTGGTAATGCTCTTAGGATCCTACCCGAATCCACAAAAATACTACCTGAGATTTTAGGAACTTTGGTTACCATCGGACTCTGTATTTGGTTTTACCGAAAGATCGTTGACAATGCCTGAATGCCTCAGTAAGGCATTAATATTGGGTTCTCGTCCACGAAAAGCAACGAAAAGATCCATAAATTCCTTCCCGCCCCCCATTTCTAAAATATTCTCTAAAAAGGCTTGGCCAACCTCACGATTAAAAATCCCAGCGCATTCAAATTTACTGTAAGCATCACTGGATAACACCTCAGCCCATTTATAACTGTAGTAGCCTGCCGCATAACCCCCTGCAAAAATGTGAGAAAACCCATGCTGAAAGCGATTAAAATCTGCCACCGGTACCACTGAAACCTGCGCTCGCACTTCATCAAGAACCGTTTGAATATCAAGGCTTTTCTGGGTCGCTAACAAATGGTGTAACCGAAAATCAAATAAGCTAAATTCTAATTGGCGCACCATCTGCATCCCCGTTTGAAAATGCCTTGCACGTTGCATTTTTTCATACAAACTATCCGGTAAAGGCTGTTTTGTCTCATGATGCTCCGCTATCATTGCTAAAACGTCTTTTTCCCAACAAAAATTTTCCATAAATTGGCTAGGCAGCTCTACCGCATCCCAAGGAACACCCTGGATCCCAGAGACAGAGGAACACTCTATTTTCGTCAATAGATGATGCAGGCCGTGCCCCATTTCATGAAATAATGTCAAGACTTCATCGTGGCTCAAGAGGGCTGGAGTCTTAGCATCGATTGCACCTGGAAAATTACAAACAATATAAGCCACAGGGAGTTGCAACGTATTATCCGGACGTAAATAGCGTTGACGACAATCATCCATCCATGCTCCGCTACGCTTTTTTTCTCTGGCGAATAAATCCGTATAAAATTGTCCTTGAAGCTCTCCGGTTTCATTGAAAATAGAAAATAAACGCACCGTATCATGCCAACTATCAAAATCTTTAACTTCTTTTATTGTTACTCTATAAAGCCTATGAATCAGCTCAAATAATCCTGTTAGCACCTTATATTCTGGAAAATAGGGCCGTAGTTCTTCTTCCGAAATAGTATATTGATACTGCTGTAGTTTTTCACTGAAATAACTCATATCCCAAGGTTCCAAAACATCATGGGCATATTGCTCTTTCGCAAAAAGGGTGAGCGCCAAAAACTCTTTTTTTGCCACAGGTAAGCTATAGGCGACTAATTCATCAATAAATTGGAAGACTTGCTGGGTCGATGTCACCATTTTTGTTGCAATAGAATACGCTGCATAGGACTCAAAACCCAGTATTGTTGCGAGTTCATGGCGGATTTTGACAATTTTTTCCATAATCGGCGTATTATCTTGAGTTGCATCACCCTGATCGGACGCCCGAGTCACATAAGCCCGATAAAATTCTTCTCTTAACTCTCTGTTATCGGCAAAATTCATCACTGCATAGTAACAAGGAAAAGCCAACGTTAGCACCCAGCCGGTTATTCCACGTTTTTTGCTCTCAAGAGCCGCCGCTTCGATGGTATGACGAGGCAATCCCACGAGCTGCGCTTCATCCTCTATTGGTTTAAACCAATTATCTGTGGCATCTAACAAATTTTCTTCGAATTTCGTGGTGAGTATAGCAAGTTCTTTGTTAAGTTCGCTGATCTTTTGCTTTTTGTCCGTGGGCAACCCAGCGCCACTTAATCGAAAGTCTCTTAATAAATCATTTATAGTCTTCTGCTTTGCAAAATGCAGAGCATCAAACTCTGAAGATGAAGCAATAGCATCCAATGCTTCATAAAATTTTTCATTTTGACTTACCTGGGTTCCATATTCACTTAATTTAGGTAAACATTGATTATAAGCATCTCTTAACGCATCACTGCTCTTAACTCCGTGCAAATGACCTATTGGAGACCAAACACAATGCAATCTATTTTCCATTGCTTCAAAGGGTTTTAATAAATTGTCCCAAGAAAAATGCTCCTGTTGTAACAACATTTCTAATTGACGACGATTTTCTTGCAAAATACAATCAATAGTCGGCACGATGTCTTCTATTTTTATTTTTGAAAACGCAGGTAGTAATCCTTCAATGTTTAGTAACGAATGACTCATTATCGACTCCGATTAAAAAAATTTAAAAAAAAATCGCAAAATACTTTGCTTTTTTGCATTAAACTGCAAAAAAATGTTGCACCTTGTATTAATTTTGTGTAGCATGACATTGTTTGTACTTGTCGCGAATAGAATTCGCCGCACAGATAAATTTTAACATAAATTAATATGAGGACAATTAATTATGGCAATCGCTAAAGAAACCCTGGCCAAGAAATCCATTGCTAAAAAAACAATAGCAAAGACTTCAACAGCTAAAGTAAAGAAAACCGCAGCTAACACGGCAAAAAAAGATGTATTAGCCTCTCTTCGCAGCCGCTTAAAAATCGCTCAAAAAAATCTAGCTGATTTGAAAAAATTAAGCAAAGAAAAAATAGCGGCTACAAAGACAGCAGCTTATGACAAAGGCTTTGCTGATGCAGCACAACAGGTAGCCACGAAAGCGACTATGGTCGAAAAAGCTATTGCGGCAGCTAAGCAAAAAGTTGAAAAACAATTTGCGAAAAAGCCAAAAGCTAGTAAAAAGCGAGTAAAATCTGCTAAAAAGAGCTAGTCTGTTTTAAATAGAAAGGGCGGGCTAAACGCCCTTTTTCTTCTTGGTAACGGAAGGGATTTTCATGAACCAACAGAAACATTTTGATATCATATCCATTGGTGGAGGCAGCGGCGGCATTGCCACAGCTATTCGAGCAGCTTCCCATGGTGCAACCTGTGCTGTCATCGAAAATAAGACATTAGGTGGTACCTGTGTCAACGTAGGATGCGTCCCCAAAAAAGTCATGTGGTTTGCCAGTCAAGTGGCAGAAACTTTAGATATTGCTAAGGATTATGGTTTCGATTGCAAAACCCTCGGATTTGATTGGAAAACCCTTGTCACCCATCGAGAGCAGTATATCACCCGAATCAACCATTGGTATCACAGTTATTTAGAGAAAAACAACGTTGCACATATACAAGGCTTTGCGTCTTTTGTAGATAATCATACCATTCAGGTAGACGATACTATTTACACCGCCGATCATATTGTGATTGCCACGGGCGGGCTTCCTCTCATTCCTGATGTTCCAGGAGCAGAACTCGGCATAGACTCCGATGGCTTCTTTGCTCTGGAAAAACAACCGAAAAAAGTTGCCGTGATAGGTGCAGGTTACATCGCAGTAGAATTAGCCGGTGTGCTTCATGGATTAGGATCGGACACAACATTGATGGTCAGAAAAGACAGTCCCCTGCGGAACTTTGATCCTCTTTTAACTCAAACCTTAGTAGACTACATCAACACCCAACAGGGATTAACTCTATTAACCCATCACATCCCTTGCAAACTCACTCAATCCTCCAACGATAACAGCATTACCATCCATTGTGAGAATGGTGAAATCGTTTCTGGATTTGATTGTGTGATCTGGGCAATAGGTCGTAAACCTCATACCGAACAATTAAAGTTACAACAAACGGAGATCATCGTCGATGAGCAGGGTTATATTCCCTCAGATAAATACCAAAACACAAATATTTCTGGAATTTACTCCTTAGGCGATGTCTGTGGTAAAGCACCTCTGACCCCAGTGGCCGTAGCGGCAGGACGACGCCTAGCGAATCGTTTATTCACAGAAGATAAAACCGCTCACATCGATTATCAAAATATTCCAACGGTTGTCTTTAGCCATCCACCCATTGGAACGGTGGGTTTGACAGAACCCGAAGCAAAAAAACAATATGGCAAAATGAAAGTCTATCAGTCACAGTTTAATCCTATGTTCACCGCCATTACTCAAAAGTCACAACCCACAGCGATGAAATTAATTACCGTGGGAGAAGAGGAAACCATTGTTGGCTGTCACATAATAGGTATGGGAGCAGATGAAATATTACAGGGTTTTGCTGTGGCGATAAAAATGGGCGCAACCAAACAAGATTTTGATAATACCATCGCCATCCACCCAACCAGCGCTGAAGAGTTAGTTACGATGAAATAAATACCTGATAATTCTCAACGTTTAAAACCCAGCTCAGCATGGTTATGGCCCAAGTGTTCCAGAGCATAATAGTCTTCATTGCTCTTATCACAGGCTTTCCACAACAAGGTTTTAATCTCCTTACGCTGGCTCTCCTGTCTTAACTGTAGCTCATACTCTGTATTTAACATAATATTTAACAAACCTTCGTCTTTTAATGCCACCAGAATATAGGTATCAAGAGATTTGCTATTCAAGAGAATTTTATGACCGTTTAAGCTATCTTTATGTAAATGACGATACAAAATAAATAAGGTTTCATCCATGTCGTCGGATAAAACCAATTTACGGATAATTTTTTTAATTCTGTGGGGTTCTATGCCAGAAGGTTTTCTTTTATCTTTTGTGACTTCATGACTGATATCCTTCTGCTGATTGTAATTTGCAATCGCCAGACGAATAACCATTGCTACGTCCATGCAGCTCACAATCCTACCCTCTGGCATTTCTTCACAAGATGATGAACTTTCACGTTTTCCCTCTGGTTGCTTGGATCGTTCATCGAAGAGGCGATCTTTTATAGCAAGGGTTTGTTCGAGCAGGCTATGATAATAGGATATATAAGCCTTCCCATTATCTTGAAAGTTAAACGCATACTCATCATCATCCTCAGCTTTCTCAGCAGCATTCACACATTGATAAGCCAAGGCATCCTCCTCACAAATAAAGCGGTAAACATGATCCAAGGGTTGCTCACGTACAGAGTTTAAAAGCAAATCAATCTTATACAATCGATGGGACAACACGATATTTTCTCTTTTTTGCTCGTTGTAAGGTGCTATCGCACCAAATAGGGCATGGTTCCTCACAAAAGATACAGAGTCGGGATTATTATCATCATCCAGCATCAATGTTTGCCTGCCATTAGCATTGTGTACTTTAACCTTACGGTTAGGATTTTCTCCTCCCTCTTTTTTGGCCGGATCAATAATATAAAAAATAGCACTTTGTTCATCATAAGTGATCCCATCACTAAACACTTTTTCTGAACCTTGAATCAATTCTTCAAAAGTACATCCATCACAAAAAGCACTATCGTATTTGGGATCATCTGACGGCAAAGAGACCATGGGTAGTTCTCCGGTGACGCTGGATAAGTCAACAGCCTCTGGCTTGTAATAAGTCACTTTTTCAATCTCTGGAAATATCTCAGATATCTTTGGATCATATTCTTCAGATGGCGGGGCCTCTCTTTCTTCTTTCTCTGAAATTGAAGGTATCTGAAAATTCTTAAGATTTGTGGCAATTGCCTGCCGTGTTTTTTTTCGACTAGACTCTGTATCAAGGGATAAATTGGCTTCATTGCCGAGCCTTAATAATTGGTTTAACAAACCGATTTTTTGAAATTCACGCAAAATAAACGTATCTAACCCCTTTTCTCTCACTCTAGAGTCAGAGAAAAATCTTGAAGGACTCTGCTGAAAACGTCTACGTAGTACCTTAAAAACATCATCCGCGGTTTGAGTCGAAGCTAAATCCACCAACAGCTGTTCAGCCTCACTCTCCAACCGTTTTTGACCATTTTTCATAGTAATATCACAACGTCTTACAGCCTCGAATACCGTACGTAACACAATATCTCGGCTTATTTGAACAGGAATAACATCTTGTTGTTCTTTTTCATTAGGTGGCCCTTGCTCGGCTTTGTGGTTATCAATTAATAATTTTTCTAGCGTTGCTCTCGCTTCAATATTCTCCTGTTCAAGAGTCGTGATCTCATCAGGGTTAATTTCATCATTATGCATGAAAAGCCGGCTACTATTATATCGCTCCAATTGTTCCAATTTTGCGGCTATCTGTCGAGACAAACCCTTATTTTGTATATACAAGCTGCGCCAAATCTGCCAAGCCGTAGCAAGGTTACTATTCGGGAATTTTTCAACAAGATTATTATTGCCACCCCACGTAGCTTTAATCATACTTTCTCCAGCAAAGCTCTCTGGATTATAGGTATAACCATTATTAGCCAATCTAGCCGATCCTTGGGCGTAAGCATCTTTTAGTTTCAGCAGTTCCTTCGTATTGGGATCTTTAAAGCAATCGGGGATATCTTCCAAGGGTATCTGAAAATCTTCATTTCTTTCAAGCATTTGCCTGCCTCATTTTGTTATGCTATTTTTTGTTGGGTGCCTCCTACCAGGGGACTTAGGTCAGTCTATATAATGAATATTAACAAAATATTAACGATGAGTTACGCTACCTGTAGGCGAGGATTCCTATCCTACGATTTGCCAGGTATACTTGTTGCGTATAAGATTAGGTCAATCCAAGGAGATTAAGAAAATGCCATCATTTGATATTGTATCTGAAGTAGATAGCCATGAATTGACCAATGCTGTAGATCAGGCTAACCGAGAAATTACCACTCGATTTGATTTTAAAGGTATCGAAGCTCATTTTACTTTAAAAGAAAACAACATTTCTCTGGAAGCCCCCACTGATTTTCAATTACAACAAATGGCAGACATCCTGCAAAATAAACTCAATAAGCGA
>JAJFKH010000100.1 GCA_021773305.1 Gammaproteobacteria bacterium
TAGGCGGCTTTCTTGCCCGTAAAGGCGATGGGCCGCCAGGGCCTAAAACAATTTGGCGTGGGCTACAAATGCTCAAAAATTATATTATATTATTTGAAACATGTAACCAGTATCAATCAGATACTTATGGGTAAGGATATGGATGCAAATCTTTGATCGAGTTCATGCAAATCTTTGATCGAGGCGGTGCAAATACGCAAATAAATAGATCTCAGATCTCTTCCCAAGTATCACAACCGCATAAGCTAGCGCAGACTGATAAGAATAAAATATCTGTCAATTTATGTAATTTTTTGCGTTCAAGTCGTGGATCTTGAATGATTGATAAATATCCGAGCAATTCTTTATCCTGAATCTCCATGGTTTTATTCTTTCCCGACCAATAAAAAGTCAAACAATACAGGATCTTACCTATTTTGTTCAAATTTTAATGCGGCGGCCCTGACTACTTTATTGATTTAGATGATATTTTTAGTATTATTATCGAATCCTATGAATACCAAGGTACTGAAAATGATCGTATTGAGTTACATTTTAAAAGTCGCATTGAAACCATAGAGTTGGCAGATACACCTGCTGCAAGGCAGTTATTGGGTCTTTAATGAGACTGGAAAACCCAACGCCGACAGCCATGATAATTCCATAGCAGAACAATGACTGAAGCCATGATTTGAGCGACAACATAATATAGCGTTAATAGGTGGATCGCAATCCACATCACGCTGGTATTGATCCCACAACCCAAAAGATAAATGAGACTATATTGAATGAATGTTTTTCCGTGAGAGTGACTGCTGTTGAAGGTAAATCGACGATTTAATAGATAACTAATGATAATACTGATGGCAAAGGCTATACAAGAAGATAGGATAATAGGTAAGTAAAAATACTCTACAAAAAAAATTAATAGCAAAAACTGCATACCGGTGGCAAATCCACCGATAATGCTAAATTTAATAAAAGGCTTCTTCCCTAATGCGAGTAGAGCATCCATAAAAATTAATCCGTTACCAATGCCTCAAGTTTCTTCTTAACCAGAATATTTTTTAATTTGACATATTGGGGAAGACCTTTTTTATAAGGAGGGTAGTCTTCTCCTGCGATCAATGGCTCTAGATAATTACGACAGGCTTGGGTGATACCAAAACCATTTTTACTGATATAACGTTTGGGTAATTCTCGTTCTACATTGGCGACTTTTTTTAAGGGTGTTTCACCAATTTTCCATCCATAGCGTGGGCCACTTTTTCGTTCAATGGTCACCATAATGGCATTTTTGCCTTTTATTGCGTACTCTACAGCGGCTTTACCGAGGGCATAGGCTTGCTCTACATCGGTTTTGGATGCGATGTGTCTTGCTGAACGTTGTAGATAATCTGCAACGGCCCAATGGTATTTATAGTTCAATTCAGACTTTATTAATTGTGCTACCACAGGTGCAGCGCCACCTAATTGAGTGTGCCCAAAGGCATCCGTTAATCCCGCATCTGCAAGGAAGTTCCCATTGGGATGGCGAACACCTTCAGAGACAACAATGGCACAAAAACCATATTTTTTGACACAGTGATCAACTCGTTTTAAAAAGGTAGCTTTGTTAAAAGGGACTTCTGGCAAGAGAATAATATGGGGTGCGTCGCCAGCATTTTCTGCGGCCAAACCACCTGCTGCGGCAATCCAACCACTGTGTCGTCCCATGACTTCCATGATAAAGACCTTTGTGGAGGTTTCTGCCATGGATGCAACATCGAGTCCTGCTTCACGGATGGAGATTGCAACATATTTGGCAACAGAACCGAATCCTGGGCAATTATCAGTAATGGGCAAGTCATTATCAACGGTTTTAGGAATACCAATACAGGTAATAGGGTATCCCATGGTTTTACTTAGCTGTGAAACTTTATGGGCAGTGTCTTGAGAATCACCACCGCCATTGTATAGGAAGTATCCAATATTATGGGCTTCAAACACTTCAATCAAGCGTTCATATTGAGCGCGATTTTCCTCGATGCTTTTTAATTTGTAGCGACAGGATCCAAAAGCACCTCCCGGTGTATATCGAAGGCCCGCAATATTTTTTTTTGTTTCTTTAGAAGTATCAATGAGTTCTTCATTGAGTGCGCCAAGAATACCGTTTCGTCCGGCGTATACCTTACCAACTTTGTCTTTATGTTGCCTTGCTGTTTCAATAACGCCACAAGCCGAAGCATTAATTACCGCAGTCACGCCACCGGATTGTGCGTAGAAAATGTTTTGTTTTGACATGGTTAAATCCTTCTCTTGTTTCATATGGAGAGTATTTTAACATACCTATTTTAGATAGACATCTTCTTAAAAAATTTTTCGGGGATCATTTTTATAATCAGCATGATATAACGCCAGAACCAGGGTGTATATAGCAAGTCTTTCTTTTTTGCGATTGCTTTGACAATATCCGGTGCAATTTCATCTGGTTGCTTCCAAAGCCTTCCTTTTTTAAAATTTTCTGTCATAGGCGTGCAAATAAATCCAGGATGAATCGTTAGAAAGTGAATTCCTGTGCCGTGGAAGCGGTTGCGTAGACCTTGTAAAAAAATACTGACGGCAGACTTTGCTGCGCCATAAACATAATTGATTTTTCGCCCACGCTCTCCTGCTACGGAACTTAACACAGCAACAGTGCCGTGGCCTTGTGTTTTAAGTCGTTCGCTGATCAGTGTGAGCAAGCAAAGCGTACTGATTTGATTTACTTCAAAAGATTGCACCATAAAATCAATATTTTTTTCACACTGCTGTTGATCAGGCAATACTCCATGAGCAATAATAACGATATCTAGAGTTCCTAGAGAGAGTTCTGCATGATGCAGTATTTTTTCATGGTTTTCCATTTTGGTAAGATCACAGCAATAGCTTTCAACCTTTTTTGCCCCACGGATTAATAAATCTTGCTTAGTGAGTTTGATTTTTTCTTCATTTCTTCCTACGAGGAAAAATTGATGATGACAAGCCGCGTATAATCGAGCCGTGGCGCAAGCAATTGCAGAGGTTGCTCCAATAATTAAGATGTTTTTTTGCATGAGACACTATTCCCTGTGATACGTTGCCAAAAATCCGACGTGAAATTCCCATGGATATGCGATGAGAACTGCTCAATATGACTAAACCCCTGCTGAAACATCTCTGGTGTTAAACAGCTATCTTTTGCAGGATATATTCGTCCATCTGCCTCAAGGGTTATTTTGTATAAACAGTGGAGTAAATCAATGGTCTTTTTCCCACGATTGGGGAAATCCAACGCTAATGTGAATCCTGACATGGGAAATGACAAAAGGCCCTTGGGTTTTTGTTCCCCGAAACATTTTAACACACAAAGGAAGGATGCTTGTTGAGATTGGATAATTTGATGAAAGAGTTCTTTTAATAGGGTTTTTCCATTGTCATAAGGGATCACTCCCTGGTACTGAAGCAATCCAGGCTTACCATAAATTCGATTCCAATGGTTGATGTTGTCTAAGGGAAATAAAAACTTGTGGTAAGGTAGTTGAGACGGTTTGTTTTTTTTATTTTTATAGTAAATTATTCTGTTGAAATTTTTGATAGTAAACTTATTCATTACCCAGCGGGGAAAATAGCATGGTATGTTAATGTTTTTTCTGTCAGGTATTTTTGTTTCACTATGAACAAAATTACTGCGGTGGAATATTCCCCGGAGTTTAGTCGCAGATTGATTTAAACAGTCAATCCAGGCAACATTATATTCATGGGATTGTTGGGAGCTTTGCAATAATTCCAGCACGGTTTCTAATGAATTAAAGGGAATGGTTTCCACAGCCATCCAGGGGGAAGGGATGGATTTTAACTGTATTGTTGCACTGGTAATAAGTCCTGTGAGTCCTAAACCACCTATTGTCGCAGAAAATAAGTCTGGATTTTCTGTGCTGGAACAATGAATGACGTCACTGCCTTCTTGGCGCAGTTGGAATGCTAGCACGTGATCACCGAAGGAACCTTTTGCAGGATGGTTTTTACCATGAATATCATTGGCAATGGCACCTCCCACGGTGATGAGCTGTGTGCCTGGTACCACAGGCAAAAACCAGTTATCTTTTACAACCAGGGCTAAAATATCTTTTAACAATGTGCCTGATTCACAGTGGATAATACCTCGGTCTTTATCGTAATCTAAAAAACGATTTAAATATGTTGTGTCAATAACCACACCCGAATGATTTTGACAACTATCTCCATAGCTGCGTGCATTGCCTCGGGGAAGCATCAGGCTATTTTGAGGTAGGGGATCATGCTGCCACCACAGAGGCTGACTCTCTTGATCTGTCTTCGAGGGATCCCCCCAAGCATTATGTTGTTTAGATTGCCACATAAAGAAAACAGCACGATAAGCTAAGGATAATGTAACTGACAGGATCTTTTACGGCAAATAAAATAGGATCGTCAGGTAATTGTTGGCGGTGGGCTAATAACCATAGTCGGTTTAGCCAAAAAAGTAAGAGTAAGCTAATACTCCAAAGCCACTCTGGGTAACGATATAACGCTAGGGTTTCTGGTTGATTAATGTAGAGGCAAAATACCAAAATGGCAAGATAGCAAGCACAAACCCCCATGGATATTAATACTGGGCGATCATGTGTTTGATAGGCGCGATTATTTTCTATTTCATTTGGCTGCTGAGCGAGTAAATTTAATTCAATAATACGCTTTAGCAGCGCAAAACCAAAAAATATAAAAATAGAAAATAATAGTAACCAATGAGAAATGACAATTCCTGTGGCGGCGCAGCCAGCTAAAATTCGTAAAGTGTAAAGTACCGCGAGTAACAAAACATCCACTAATAATAATTTTTTTATAAAGAGTGAATAACCAAGACAGAGGATAAAATAGCCGAGTAACGTGAGAGAAAATTGTAAGGGTAAAAAGAAGCTGAGTAGACTTCCCGTGAGCAGCAACGCAGCCATTGCGAATAAACTTTTTTGCACGCTAATAAGTCTTGCGGCCAAAGGGCGGTAGCGTTTGGTTGGATGTTGTCGATCCTGTTTGACATCGATCATATCATTCATAAGATAGGCACTTGAACTAAAACAGCAAAAGCAAATAAAACCGATGATGATTTGGCTAAGATGGGTATAAGATCCCACTTCATGGGCAACGATCAAAGGTGCCATCAAAAGAATATTTTTTGACCACTGATGCCAACGAAGGGCGCGCATCCAGATTTGCCATCGTGATTGTTGGAGCTGATTGAATGAATCTGAAGCAGTTTCCATAAAGGTTGCATATCCGTGTGTTATATCTGCTGATTATCCTAGGTTCCACATTGAAAATCTACTATATACTTGGATTGGATAAAAATCTGCTAGAATTAATATGAATAGAGGCTTTAAAAAACATAAGAGGCGCGTTATTTTTATCAATATAATCCAGTTGTTATGGAATATCTGTTTGCTCAGAAAAGGCCCAGATATTTTGCCCTATAGTGTTTCATTATTTATTATTGTTACGTTGATTAATTATGCTTTTGTTTTAGCAGGGGTATGGGATGTTAATAATCTAGGCTTAACTGCCCTAAAAGGAGGCAGTTTAATCTTGGTTGCATTGTTTCTGGTTTACGGATTATTGTATTTTCGAGGCATTGCAGAGCGCTTTGTACAAACGGCTACAGCCATTTTCGGCACTAGCGCAATCATATCACTGGGTAGTTTGCCCTTAGTGGCTATTTCTTGGTTGTTACAAACTAGTGGAGTCGAAGCTTCAGGTATACATATGCTACTATTCACTCTGGTTGTGTTTTTGTATATTTGGTCGGTGGCCGTTGATGGTTGGATTTTTTCCAACGCAATGAATATTAGCATGGGGTTTGGATTATTTTGGGCCATACTGCTAGAGCTGGTGAATATGTTGCTTTTTAATTATTTCTTTTGAGGTGCAAATGGCAGTGAAATCGATATCGTTAGCAATCAGTGGAGCATCTGGCGTTGCCTATGGCTTGCGTTTGCTGGAATGTTTGTTGCAACAAAAAATTACTGTATATTTGATGGTTTCAAAAGCGGCTTGCCAGGTTGCAACTTTGGAGATGGGTTTAACATTTCCTCAAGATAGCTCTGGAATGATGGATTTTCTTGCGGAACAAAATATCCACGGTAAAGATTATTTACATATTTTTGATGAACAAGACTGGATGGCTCCTGTAGCAAGTGGTTCTGGCGCAGCCGATGCGATGGTTATTTGCCCTTGTAGTGGTAGTTGTTTATCTGCTATTGCTTGCGGAAGTAGTAATAATTTAATGCAGCGGGCGGCGGATGTGATGTTAAAGGAGAAGCGTCCACTTATCCTAGTTCCAAGAGAAGCTCCACTTTCTATGATACACCTTGAAAATATGTTAACTCTTGCAAAATGTGGTGCGACAATACTTCCAGCATCGCCAGGTTTTTATAATCGACCTCAATCCATTGATGATATTGTGGACTTTATGGTGGCACGTATTTTGGATAATTTAGGTTTATCTCACACGGTCATGCCCCGTTGGGGCGAAAAAAAGTAGAAGGAGAATTGTTATGGTGTATAAAGCCGATCCCATTGAATTTACCAAAGAAAAAGCTATCTATGGATTAGTGGCTTACGTCCTTGTGATTGTACTTTTAGTTGCGGTGTATGTTTAGCTTTTAGTGTTACTCATCGCAGTTTTGATCGCGTCTAATCCAATACGATAATTTGGGTATGACCAAGTCAAGCCTAATGAAGAAACGATTTTTTGACTACTAACTTTTCGATTTGAAGCAAAGAAAGTGGCTGCCATAGGGGATAGGTCGGCTTCTTCAAATAGAATTTCTTGTAATTTCGGTGCGTTGATTAGCGTCGCGCCGTATTGCTCTACTTCATCTAATGAAGCAGGCTCGTTATCGGATACATTATAGATTTCTCCTGGTGTAGGCTGTTGTGTGGATGCAATGAGTGCATTGCAGATATCAACAACATGGATCCTTGAGAAATATTGCCCCTCTTTTAGTACGACATGATTTTTGCCTTGTTTAATCCTTTCTAAACAATTACGTTTTACTCCATAAATTCCGGACAACCTGAATAAGTGTACGGGTAAATTATAATGAGTGTAACCATCAAGCCACATTTTTTCTGCTAGTATTCTTCTTTCAGCTTGAGGGCTATTGGGTATGCATATTGATTTTTCATCAACCCATTGACCTTGATGATCGCCATAAACACCTGTGGAAGATAAGTAACCTATCCACAAAGATTTATTTTTATTTGAAATAATATTGTCTTTATATCGATTCAAAACCGGATCATTACTAGTTTGATTGGGTGGTACAGTGCTTAAAATAATCTGAGCTGATTGGATCCATTGCTTCATATCAGAATGCTCGAAGTGAATGAGATTTACACTTGTTTTTTTATCTATTGTGTTTAAAGGAACATTTCTTGAGGTACAAGAGACAGAGTAACCAAGTTTTACCAGTTCTTGCGATAAAAATTTTGCCACATAACCATAACCAAATATTAATACTGTCTTGTCAGTCATTATTTAACTCCATGAAATGTCTGTTTTATACCTGTGGTGCCTGGTTGTTTGTGATGTTTTTTACTACTACCTTAGTAACAGCAGCAATAATCTCATTGCGCGGTTTTGTATCTACACTATTTTGTACAGTATAAATGGCAATAATAATCGGCTTGCAACCCGGCGGCCACATTAAAGCAATATCATTTGCAATGCCATAATGACCGGAACCGGTTTTGTCAGCAACAATCCAATCTTGTGGTACGCCAGCACGTATTCGCGCGTTTCCAGTTGTGTTCAGCTTCATCCAATGTAACAGCATGTTACATTGGGCTTTAGTTAATATGTTTCCTAATAAAATTTGGTTTAAACTTTTTGCCATATCAAGCGGTGTTGAGGTGTCTTCGGGTCTGTTGGGATTTGAATTTAATGTAGGCTCCCAGTTCCTTATATTAAAGGATGTATTACCTATTGTTTTTGCAAAATCAGTAACATGTTTAGGGCCGCCTAGCTCTTTCATCAGCAAATTTGCTGCCGTATTATCACTATAACTTATGGTAGCAGCAGCCAGGTCTAAAATTTTCATCCCGCTTCCAATATTTTTTTTCGTGATGGGTGACCCAAAAACCAAATCGGTTTTATTGTACATCAAATTTTTCTGTAATAATTCTGGGTTTTCTGTACTTGCTTTTAAAATAGCAGCGACTTCGATTAATTTAAATGTACTTTGTATTGGAAATCGTTCTTGAGCGCGATAACTAATAATTTCCCCATTATCTGTATTGAGGGCATATAAGCCAACTTTTCTATTGAAAGCTTTCTCAATGCCAGCTAATTTTTTCTGTGTGGTATCAGGTTTATTCCTCTGTGCATTTATAATGTTATCTGTAGCAAATATAAGTAGAACACTTATAGATAGGATTAAGCTTATGGAGACCCATTTTTTTAATAGCATAATAGTTCCCCGCTAGGTTTGACTACAAATTCTAGGTCGATGCAACATGAATTAGCAACAGCATGTTATCTTCACAGGGTATTAATTTCCACCGATAGCTGGGTTCTAGCTCTGGAATAAGTTCTTCTTTGGGAGGTGTAAGTTTTCGTAGTGCTTTTTCATTTTTTTTGTGAAGCCAAAATTTATGTTTCCTTGGCATTCGATATTCAATACGACCTAACCATAATGGTAATCTGCTGTGAGTAAAGGTTAGCTTTGCAGAATAAAGGCGAATAATCACCAGAAAGCGACTGTCTGTGTCTTGGCGGTAGGCTACCATCACAGGTTTTTGTCCCCAGTTTCGTTCTTCTAAAACAGGCAATTGAGGTTCAGAAGGAGGCGCTGAAATCCGATTTATGAAATTAATGATACTGTCCGTATCGAGCACTTGCCAGTTATTATCTGCTAGAAATAATTTTATATTATCCAAGTCATCCGCCCATTGTAGATTCATTAACTCTACTTGATTGCCAGTTCGACTATGACGAAATAGATAGTTTGAAGGTAAATGGCCTTGCCACCATTGTTTCATATTCACTTGATTTTCCATGGTTTTAAACTGATATTTTTCAGTAAAGCTTTTGTCATAAATGAATAGAACTAAGATCCAACCCATGATCAGTAATATTAAATTCCCTATGAGCAATTTGAGACTTGGCAGAGTTGGTGATGGATGGCGTCGATAGGAAATGGTGATGACAAATACAATAGAAAGGCCCAGAGCAATAGCGGCAAGCACATCAGTGAGCCAATGCGCACCGAGATAGAGGCGGCTAATAGCAATAACGGTGCATAAAATACTAGTGATTCCGTAGATCCATTTCGCTGCGATGGGTTTAAGATCACGGCAAATAAACATACTCAATAGACCGTAGGAAACAATAGACAAGGTTACATGGCCACTGGGGAAGGAGCCAGAAGGGATTTTATTGATGAGTACATCCGGTCTTGGGTGGTATAAGAAAATTTTAAAAAGTTCAATGGATACACCACAAAGGAAGATCCCTAATATCAAATGCAAGGTTGCGCGCCAATAGCCTTTGAGCGCAAAATAAATAATATTCAAGCCCAATAGTGGCACGAGTACTCGATTGAATCCGAGGGTCGTAATACCAACGATCCAATCATGTTTATCTGTACTGCGATAGCTTGCAAAAAACTTTGTGACAGCAATATCTAATGTATCAAGATTCTGTAGCCCATAAACACAGATAGTAAATGCGATGAATGTACTAAAACACAGTATCAATGCGATGGCCATAGTCAATTGGCCATGGCCTTTAGGATGCCTGGGATCTTGTAATGCTCGACAAAAAAATCGCAGTTGCCGATGGCTTTTCATGAAATACCATAACTTTGTTAGTAGGTAGTCAAAGATATTCAGTAGTGTAGAAATAATCCATTTTAGTAACCAGGCACTGAGTCCTAATACGACAAGGGTTATGAGTAAAATAATAATAAATCGGGTTGCAGTTTCTGGAGCTAACTCAAGGGTTGCCATACCAATGATAATACCAGGTAACATATAAACGGGCGCCCAGACGATGGCAGAAATAATATTGGACATAAAAAATGGTTTTGACTTCATGTGGGCCATGCCGGCAATGAGTGGAATAATAGGTCGCATTGGCCCTGCAAAACGTCCGATGAAAATACTTTTTCCACCATGATTGACAAAAAATTGTTTACCCCGCTGAATAATTTGTGGATAGCGAGAGAAGGGCCATAGATCATAGATATGTTCTTTGAAATGATGCCCGATGCGATAGCTGATGCTATCACCTGCGATGGCCCCTGCAATGGCCCAGAGAATAGTTTGTGCACCCGGTACGATGCCAGCACCAATGAGAGCGCCAATAGCGGTCATGATCACCGAGCCTGGAACGAGTAGCCCGATAACGGCAAGGGATTCTGTCAGAGAAATCATGAAGGTAGCAAACCCAGCCCATCCGGGATGCTGATTAAGCCACTCGATAAGTGGCTTGAATTGATCGAGAAACTCTAGTGTCAAGAAACATCTTCTCCAGCGGCTTGCCGATCAGCATGATAAGATGAACGGACTAATGGGCCACTTGCCACATTAGAAAACCCGATTTTTTTTGCAAACTCGCCAAAATATTCAAATCGTTGAGGGGTCACATAGCGCTTGACGGGACTATGGTGGCGTGTGGGTTGTAGGTATTGACCCAGAGTAAGCATGTCCACGTTATGATCTCGTAAGTCCTGTAGCACTTGTTCTACCTCTTCATCGGTTTCTCCAAGCCCTAGCATCATACCTGATTTTGTTGGGATCCCAGGAAAGCGTTCTTTGAATGTTTTCAGTAAATTTAATGACCAGAGGTAGTCAGAGCCTGGCCGGACTTGCCTGTAAAGGCTGGGAGCGGTTTCAATATTATGATTAAACACATCGGGTAGATGTAGCGCGAGATTATCCAATGCTTTATCCATACGACCACGAAAATCTGGAACGAGTACTTCAATTTTGATCGAAGGTGTTTTTTGGCGGGTTTCACGAATGCAATCTGCAAAATGGCTGGCACCACCATCTCGCAAATCATCCCGATCCACGGAAGTGATAACGATGTAGCGTAACCCCATTTTCTGCACAGTGTCACCGAGCTTGATAGGTTCTTCTTGATCCAGGGGATCGGGTTTTCCGTGACCCACATCACAGAACGTGCACCGCCTTGTGCATTTTTCGCCCATAATCATAAAAGTGGCGGTGCCATGACTAAAACATTCAGGCAAATTTGGGCAGCTGGCTTCTTCACACACAGTGGTTAAATTTTTATCTCGCAGCATTTTCTTCAAGTTGGCAATAGCTGATGTGTTGGGGATCTTCACACGGATCCAGTCAGGCTTTCTCAGCGGTGCGGTGGTTTCCTGAATTTTCACGGGGATTCGAGCCATTTTGGCGGCAGCCCGTTCTTTTTTCGTTAAAGGTGTATTTGGATTGGCCATTTTTGGAACTCCTGATCGTAGATATTGCCAATTATACGACCTTATAGAGGTGATGGATAGAGCTGTCTTTTGAAGCAATCTATCCATTGGTGTTGGATATCTTCAACCTGGTAAGGTTGAGTAAAATTGACCAACTGGGTCATGGTAATATTATCTAAGCCGCAAGGATTAATGCCTTTGTACGGGGTTAAGTCCATATTGATATTGAAGCTTAAGCCATGATAAGAGCAACCGCGTCGCACCCTAAGTCCAAGGGATGCAATCTTTTTTTCTTCAATATAAACCCCAGGGGCATCCGCACGAGCGCTAGCTGCTACGTTATGTTCCCCAAGCAAGGCGATAGTGGCTTTTTCAATGGCTGTAACAAGATTACGTACTCCAATGGATAAGCGCCGTAGATCAACGAGCACGTAGGCTATTAATTGACCAGGCCCATGGTAAGTGATTTGCCCACCCCGATCCACTTGAATCACAGGGATCTCACCAGGGTTGTAAATATGCTCAGGTTTGCCGTTTTGTCCTTGGGTATACACAGGATCGTGTTCCAGTAGCCAAATTTCATCTGGGGTTTCTTTATCTCGTTCATTGGTAAATTTTTGCATGGCTCGCCACACAGGCTCGTAGGGTTGACGGCCCAGGGTTTTAATCACAAGTTTTGGCTGTGTCATAGAGATCTAGTACTCTTAGTTAACCATTATCGATCGTAGTTTATCATATTGTATCTTAATGATCTCTTAATGTAATGTACGATACAACGGGGGTTAAATAATATCGACACAGAGTAGTAGAATATGCCATTATCAGATATAGAATTTTCTAAATTAACCAGTCAGGCCCAGCGACAGCAAGCTGCAATTCAACGATACACCCAAAGCGAATCATATTTTCCTTGTTGAGCTTCCATTAAACCATTATCTTTTAACGTTTTGACAACAAAAAAAGACATCGAAATAGAATAACTATTCCTCGTTTTTTTTATTGCCACAACGTTAAAATCTAACGG